>JAFYZV010000240.1 GCA_017548525.1 Prevotella sp. | reverse complement strand
TACACTTCCACAAGACAGGATGCCACCCAAAACCACGCCATTTCATGTTAATTCGTGTAAAAAAACGCACAAGTGCAAGCATTGTTTTTTAAGATTTTAAAGATAAAATGATATTTTTGACGCATAAATTTAAATTTTTTAGCTAAAAGTTTGGTATTGAAAATATTTTTTAGTACATTTGCAAAATAAATCTAAAATTGTCGTTTGTGTTCAATCATAGGATATACACTTTCCTCTTAGTCATTGTTGTTTTTCTATCAGCTTGTGAATTTAAGCTGAAGCCCAATGAAGAAGGTGATCAACCTGCACGCTTACAAGTGCAACGGTATGACCGCTTGGAGAGCCGTTACCTAACCACTGGCGACTTTTCTGCCTTACAACAGATGAATACTACCTACCCCATCCAGACGCGCACCTTGATAGAAGATATGCTGCAATTGGGCGAGGTGAGCGATCCCGAAATCAATTCCAAGTTCCTCAACTTCTACCAAGACACCACCTTACAGACCGTCATCGCCGACGTTCAGACGCAATATGCTGACATGGACGACATCAACGAGGAGTTTGACAAGGCATTCTCCACGCTCAAGACATGGATTCCGAGCATCGAGATACCACTCATCTATTCACAGATTGGCGCACTCAACCAGAGCGTGGTGGTAGGCAATGAACTCATTGGCATATCTTTGGATAAATACTTGGGTAGCGATTACGCGATTTACAAGCGATTCGACTACTCACCTTCCCAACTACAAACGATGAAGCGATCATATATCGTACCCGATTGTCTGACCTTTTTCCTATTGAGTCTCTATCCGTTAAAACAATTTGACCAACGTCCCCAAGAGGAAAAAGACCTACACATGGGCAAAGTGATGTGGACTGTCAATAACGCCATGGGCGAACAAAAGTTCAAGACAGACTTCACAAAAAGGGTGGATCAATACATGAAAAAACACCCCAATATGACCGTTAAGCACCTTTTGGAGAGTGAAGACTATTCCGTGTTTTGATTTTCTTCTTCACCAACGCCGTAAATTCGTGATTCTTGATACCCCACTTCGGAGCAATAACCATATCTGGGGGCGACTGGCTGACAAACCTTTCCAACACCAAGTCCTTGCGTAAGAGGGAAATGTAATCGACCACCAACTCCACGTATTCATCCAACGAGAATACGTGGAAAGGATTTTTGGCATATTCCATCGCCAAAGGAGTGTGGCGTATCACTTGCAACTGGTGTATCTTGAGAATGTCAAGGGGCAACGAAGAGATAATAGGAGCTTGTCGCAGACATTCATCCCTGTCTTCCCCTGGCAATCCCAAGATGACATGTCCTCCTACCAAGATACCCCTTCCATGTGTCTCCTCCACCGCATGACGGCTACAAGCGAAGTCATGTCCTCGATGGATTCGGCGCAACGTCTCATCATTGGCACTCTCAATACCATATTCCATCAGCAGAAAAGTCTGGTGGTTGAGTCTTTCCAAATAGTCAAATAGTTCGTCAGAAACACAATCGGGGCGCGTGGCAATCACCAATCCCACCACATCCTCCACCGCCAAAGCCTCCTCATACATTGCCTTCAATTGGTCGATAGGAGCATACGTATTGGTGTAAGCTTGGAAATACGCCAAGTATTTCATCTCTGGGTATTTGTGGGCAAAGAACTGCTTACCCTCCTTCAACTGTTCTGCAATGGATGGTTGGTTGGCACAATAGGCGGGATTGAAGGTCTTGTTGTCACAATAGATGCAACCTCCCGTCCCTATCCTACCATCACGGTTAGGACAAGAAAGACCTGCATTGACCGATATTTTCTGTACCTTAAATGGGAAACGCTGCCGAAGCCATGAGCCGAAATCCAAATACATGTATGATGGTTGAATGACGATGTTTGGAGTTTTGTCAATTGCCATCTGGTTTCACCATGTCTATCAGCACGGCGGGATACCAAACGAATTGGTTGAAGTCATCGGGCTGAGCAGGGGAATAGTCAACCCAATTCTCTTTAAGATATTTGACGATGGGTAAATTCAGTTCTTTCATCCCCATCACTACCATCTTTGCCACCTCGTAAGCACCGTAAGGATTAAAATGGGTGTTGTCAGCCAACTCCTTCTCTTGCCCTGGAAACGTATTGGCGGGATAGTGTACCAAGCCCTTCTTGCTATTCTCGAAGCCCAATGTCTCAAAGAACGTGCGAGTCATGTCGTGCAACTCAATGACTTGCACACCCTCACGCTTAGCAACTTCACGCATCGCCTCGGGATAGTTGGCATGTGTCTCAAGGATATGGGTCTTACTATCATCAAACGCACGACGCTGGGTAGGCGTGGCGAAAACAATCGTCCCACCCTTTGCACGAACCTGGTCGATAAACTTTTTAAGGGCAAAGGCGAAATTATAGTAAGCCCCCGAGCCAGGAGATTTCTCTTTCTGGTCGTTATGACCGAACTCACAAATCACGTAATCGCCCGCTTTCATCATCGCTAATATCTTATCCAAACGGTTTTGCGCGATGAAAGAAGTAGCACTAAGCCCACTCTCTGCATGGTTGGAAATAGCCACTTGGTCAGTAAACCAACATGGAATCATCTGCCCCCATGATGCCCATGGCTCCCTGTCTTGGTCAACAACGGTCGAGTTGCCACAAAGAAAAACGGTGGTAGCGATATTGTCTGGTTCAACCTTGATTTCCTTCACGGCGGGTGCAGGACCATTGAACTCCAATGTCAGGCGGTCATCCCAGTTGAGCGACTCTTTCTCTCGCTCCTTGATACGAACACTTTGTTTTTCGTTGATATATGGTGAACGCTTACTGACGATGAACGAGAAAGTCTTGAACTGCCCCTTCTTCGTGGGAGTATTCTCCACAAAGAGACGGCGTGATTCCGCCCTGACCACCGTCTGTGCGGCTTTCTTCTTCGACCCGATGGTTACTGTCACCTTGTAATTGCCGTCTGGCACTTTCACAGAGAAGTAAAAGGGTGACGTGGATTTCTTCGTTGGCGATGCCGTGAAATCATATCCATATCCCGTAGCTTCGGAATATCTTGGTTGTTCCTGGGTCATATCCCACGTCTGGGCATTGGCGTTCATATACACGAAAGCCAATGATAATAATAGTGCTTTTCTCATTTGATGTCTATTCCGTTAATCTTCATGTTCTTCACTACCGTATTCTCGATGATATCTTTCGTAAAGGCATTCTTCTGGTCGTTCACGTCGATGTTCTCAAACGTGAAATCCTTCAGCGCATATTTCTCGGATGCCCCCACGTCAAAGAAGTTCTTGCAATCCATATTGATGTTCTTCATCACGATGTTGTTATATGTCGAGAGGGGCATGTCGTCGCGTTGCTCGGGCTTGAAGAATTGTGTCC
>JAFYZV010000239.1 GCA_017548525.1 Prevotella sp. | reverse complement strand
TCGGTACCGAAGTATCCGTCAGAAAGACTTCGACGTTTGACAGATGCAGGGATGCCTGTATTTTGAATAACACCATAATAGTAGACAAACACATCGGTCAAGTCCACTGGATCACAAATAACCTCTATCCCATCTGATTTAGAAACAATGTCGACAACTTGACCGACAAAGGAATTTGTAAAAACGTCATCAACTTTTGTCGTAACTAACTTGTCACCAACTTTGGGTAATAGATTATCGGGAGTCGTTGTCTGGAAAGTAAGCGTCAACTTGTCTCGGGAGATTATATAACTACGAATTTCACCCTCCAAGACTATAACGCCAGGTTGGTAAACAGTTTCTGGTGTGATAAAGCCAACACTATCAATCAATTCTATGGGGATGCGATAAATACTATCACGAGTATAGACTTCATGTACAACATATTCTTCATATGCAATACTATCCAAGTCTATACGACTATAAGTCATACTATCAATCTCTGTTGTGATGAAAGTGTTTATTGCCCCATCATTGCGATATATGTAAAACGCCTTTTGGGCTTCTAATGGCATGTCAAAACTAAAAAGCAATGTAAAGATACTTATAGTTATGTAGATAATCCTTTTCATTTCTTCACAATTTTATATGTAAGACCATTAACCGTAACCAAATAGACCCCTGCGTTTAAGTTTGATAATGGGAAAGCATATTCTCCTTCTTGACGAATTGTTTCCTTGAACACAAGAGTTCCGTTTAGAGAATAGATTGATACAACGCTGTTTCCTTTCAACGCAGGGAAGATCAGGCTTTCATCATTGATTTCAAAGGGCGATTCTCCTGTTTTGATATTCGTGATACCCACAATAGAATTATCCTCATATGTGAAACGAGCCATGTTCTCCAAAGAATAGCTAATTATTTCCCCGCTGTTGGTGTTAATCACCAAGTCAGTTTTCGTAAAAGTCATCTTTGGCTTTTCTTCCAAGGCATAAGCAACCTTGGTTCCGTCTTTTGCCCTAACTACCAAAAATGTTTTGGGGTTTTCTGCCATTGTCATCAAGAAAGACAATAATAGACATGCAGTCATTACTATATGTTTCATACATTATATATATTTAAGTGAAGGCAAGAAGAATCTTCCCTTATGGTAAGAGTAGAAACTTCCTGCCTGACGGATGTTTGTAATTAATTATTTGGACGGAAATAAACCTCCTTTGGTTGTTGGTTCTTTGCCTTCACGGTTTTCGCTTTGCTCGTCAACTCGCCGATGATGGATTTGAGGATATAGTCGAAATTATTGAATCCGCTATATAAGTCTGACTCATGGATTAAATTCGTCCAACCGTCAAGGTTGCCCCAACTGGCACCATTATAATCATTCGACCCATAAGGGGCAAATAATATCAGTCGGCGTCCTGATGGCATGGAGTTCCATTGAGTTTCCAGTGTACTTAATGAGATATTAGAATATGACCCTATCAAATAAGGTGCATCCGTCCATAGGATAATAACTTGGCGATGGTAACCGTCATCAACACTCCAGTCGGTCTTGCTAAAAGCGGCTTGCAATGCCTCAAGACCACTCTCAGGAGTATCGCCACCGCCATTTGCATATAATCCATTTACAAAACTATCAAATTCCGACCGCTGTTCTGGCAAGGAATAGGTGCTACTTGTTTGCAGCCAACTCCTATCTTCATTCTTATCACGGAAAGCAATCACTTGAGCATTGAGGTCGGCAAGTTGGATTTCTTCTTCATCACAGGATTGTTTGAATAAATCATAGAATGAAATGGCATTACGCTTCACGGTGTTAATAATGCCTGACATGCTGCCCGTCACATCTATGCACATCACGACATCCACGGAAAGGATATTGTCACCAGTAGTAAAAGATTTTACTGTAGTGTCATATATCACTTGGTCGCTTTTGCTGCCATGTCTTGGTGCCAAATTCCCATGATTACTATTATTAAATTTATAATATGCTTTGTAATAGTACGTAGTGTTGGGCTTAAATCCACGAAAGTCAACGCCATAGCTCAACTCATCCTCCGATTGGTATCCTAAACCTTTATATTCGGCGGCATCTAATGTGAGTCTCGATACATCAGCGTCACATATAATGCCATAAGTTCCATATTCATTATATGTATTGGATGGACACCAAATAGTTCCACTCAAGGTACATGAAGAACCACCCACCTTATATGTTGCCTTCCCCGTCCAAAGGGAAAGAGTATTGCAAACATATTCTCCAATCTCACCTTCGTACCACTCACTGATTGCCTCCGTGAATTTATAATCTCCAGACTCTGACTTGGTAATACTATTCTCCAGTTCAGCATTAGAACTATATGACTGGTTGCTAATCTTCTCAAAAGCATCTCCGTATGAGTCTGTTATCGCATTACGGGCGGTGCTTTTCCTCAATAGTGATGCGGCTGCGGAGAGTGTGGTCTTGAACACATCACCATTGTGAGCATCTGAAAGACTTATAATGTCTGCTTTAGAATAGGCAATGCTATCCAACATTTCCACCGTCTTGCTGTCATCATAAAGAAGTTCCAAGATGGAATCATTGGGGAAACTGAAGTAAACGATGCCCTTTTTGGTGACCATTTGTGTGGGAATGTTGTCCGATTTTGTAGATATCAAACTCACCATGTCAGAGCCATCCGCTGGCATGAAAGTGATAGAGGCGTACTTGCTTGCTAATGGGTCGCTATTATTTCCTACATCTTTCTTATAGCAGAAATAGCCCAGATTAGTAAGGTATGCGGCATCCCAATCACCTATTCCTGACTTCAATTGAATGATGCCATCCGCCTTTTGCAAGATACTTGCCTGTGAAGGCTCATCATCATCGCTACTACACGATGCAAAACCCAAACTTACGATTGCTACCAGCAATCCTGTCGTCAAACCTAAATAATACTTTTTCATGTTTTTAAGAATTTATTTGTTAATAGAAATATAGTTATTTGTCATGTATTTCCGCTGCAAAAATACAATAGGAAAAACCTGTTTCCAAACTATTTTTTGCATACTGTACCAAAGCCTTTGAATAATGTATGAAATACCCACTTTTACAAAACATCCTCAAAATACCGTTTTAAGACACTCCACACTTATTAGATCTATTTTCATAAGCTCTTATTGATAATAGATAGAATCACAATGAATCGACGCTGCAAATGTCACGAGATTTTTCCATTTCTACAAACAGCAACCTGCACCGAATGGATTATACCATCCCAGACGAGGATTATGCGAAAAAAAAACACGCCTAAACGACCTGTTTTTTTATGTCGGCGATAACTTTCCAATATTTGAGAACATCCCTTGCCGTCCGTTCTCTCCACGTGAATGACGGAAAGTGCCTTGAATTTTCTAAGAAAAGAATTGACAAAATGCATGTCTGGATTTTATGTGAAATAGAATCGCAGGAGATGATAGTAGCATCTAAAATTTCTTAAAAAACCAGTTATTTCGGGCAGATAGGTGGATTTAACATTTTTTCTGCGGCATTTGTGGTGACGGATGCCGCATCCGTCCATCCCAAAAGCCCCCTTTTTTAACGATAAATGCCGCAAAAAAGATGTTAAAATGTGGCATTTATGAAGTGAAGAATGTTGAATGAAGAATGACGAATTGGCTAACCATATGATTTTCAATACGTTATGAAAATGTGGGAAAATGGGCTTATTTCCAGCCAACTATATGTTTGGTGGAAAATAACGCAGCCACGGAGGCTTGTTTTGTGATATTTTTTTTACAAATTTAAATGGCAATGGCTCGCATTCACGCGAACCATTGCCAAAGATGATGTCTATATCAGATGGTTTTCAGTCCGATATAGAAGAGGTTGCCAGTTTCAGCCTTGGTCAATGTGTAATCGCCAGCATCGAGGTCAACGGTCAGGATGCCGTTGGAGCCAGTCTTTTTGGTTCCATTCACTTTAATGGTGAAGTTGGTGTCCTGGCTACCGAAGACAAGGGTGAGCCTCATCGCGGCCGTGGTGGTAAACTTCACCGAGGTCGATGATTCTATTTTCAGACACGTTGTGTAAGTCGTTCCATTGACGGTTGCCGTGCCCTTACTGTTAGAATAGCTGCCCACGACGGTGAATGCACTATTGGATGGTGCGCTATTTTGGAAGTTGCATTCCACATCGGAAGAGATGGTGGTACCTTGTTCGCCACTTGGGTCATCGCCGCCTGGATCATCACCACCGCCTCCACCTTGTTGATTTGCATCACCGTAGATGCCCACCAAAGTAGAGGTGTAGTTGTTGATGGCTGTCCGCAGGGCGGCGATAACGTCGCTATTTGTGTCCTCTGAGTTAGAGAAAGTCCACTTGAAATCGCCATGATTCAATCTGCCAGCACCATAGTAGCCTACTACCTTAGCGGGAACATCTGCCGATGCGTCTGGCGTGTAGCTATACATGAGGCTGCTATTGGTGTCGAAGTTGTCGTAAGTGTGGTTACCACCATACGATTTCACCGTGTTGGGAACGGTCTGGTTGCGGCTCGATACTTCATACGCATCGAAGTGCGTCTGGGTGTTGATGCCCATCGACGATGCCGACTTGTTGGTGCCTTTACATAGAATCGTGGTTGCACCATACTTCCAATATGAAGATTGAGAACCCGTAATCACATTGTCAAATGCTTTGATGATGCCGCCTTCCTCGCCGCTGAACGTGCCGTTGTCTGCATTGTAGGTACTGGTGCCAGCATATACATCGTTGCCTTGCAAAGATGATAACATCGGGAACTTGCAATTGCGGAAGTAATTGCCTTCTACGAATGCACTACCACCGTATGTGACACCCACTCCATATTTGGAGTTTCCATCGAAATAGTTGTTCCAAACATGTACGCTCATCGTGCGAATACGCGGGTGGCGTGAGTCACTATGGTCAAACCAGTTGTGGTCATAGCTGATATAGTTAGGACCGCTCTCGCTCTTCATGCCACAGAGTGATGACTTGCCCGCATCCCAGAAGTGGCAATACGACACGGTAACATACTTCGAGTCGCTCTTGATGTCAATAGACCCGTCGCCTTTCACTTGATCGGCGGAACTTCCTTTCTGTCCATAGAACACATCGATATGATGTACCCAGATGTTGCTATTGTCGGTGTCCATCGAGATTCCATCATCCATGAAGTTCATGACGGCAAAGTTGCGCAACTCCACGCTTTTGGCATTTCGGATGAGGAAGCCGAATCCCTTGATGGTAGCATCCTCGCCAATACCCTCAATGGTCATGTTGAGTTCGCTATCAGCATTCCTTCCCTTAATTTGCACGCCTTCCGCCGAACTACTGAATGAGTCCATGTCGGCGGCATTGATGGTGCCGATGATGCGGAAGGTGATGGGTGTCTTGTCGTAGCCTTTTTGATAGCCGTCGATAATCGCTTGCAAACCTGTATATGTGGTTACGGCACCATTGCTGCTCGTGGTGACATCACAGGTGATGGTCTTGGCGGTAGCTGCCGTTACATAGAACACCCGTGCGCCACTCTTCAGAGAACCGTTGTTGTTATACGCACCCACGCCCGCATTCCAGTTGAGGAAAGCGAAGCCTTCGCGCTGGTAATTGATGACTTCGAGATTAATGGCTTCTCCGTTGGCTGATAGTTCGTTGCCATTGGCATCTACTCCTACCACCTTCATCGAATAAGTGCCAGGAACAAGTCCTACCATATCTGCACGTCCGTATGTGCCATAGTTGCGCACCAATGGTCCGTCTATCTTCGTGTAGTTGGCATAGTTGCCGCCCTTGATATAGACATTGTAGGAAGTGGCTTGGCTGATGGGAGTCCATTCCGCATAGCAACTTTCATACCATCCCTTGCATTCGGTAATGTTAATACCGTTGTTGATGGTCTCGCCTTCCTGTCCACCATCGGCTTTCTTGCTGAAACCGATATGCTTTACCGTGCCATAATAAATGTCGCTCTCACCATCGCCATTGACCAAAGTCACCTTTGCCGCCTCCTTGTCGATGTTGACAGAAGAGAGGTTTTTGGTATTGTAATACTTGATGTCGCCATTGGTGAGTTGCACTTCCATTTGGTTGGATGTTAGGTCTTGCGGCACGGCATGAGTGCTAATGTTTGCAAAAGGAGTACCCTCCGTTGCCTCCGTGGTGGTAACCCCAGATGGATTAACGGATGAGCCAGACTTTTGATAGACGATGCCATAGAGGTTGAATCCCGAGTTGGCACTATAGAAATAGACGGTGGTTGCCTCGCCCGTGTATTCGTAGGTGACGCTACCTATGGATTGACCATCGTTGGTGAGTGTGGCAACAACATTGGCGAATGTACCCGTGGCAACGTTTAACGTACGGGTAGCGGATGAGCTTGCCGACATGCCGTAGACGGTGATAGTGCCACTACCTGGGATGTCGATGCTGGCATAACGTGTCGTTGACGAGCCACCTCCGTTAAACTTCAGTCGCTTAGTGAATGAGTAGCCGTCGATGGTCTTATTGCTTGCATCAATGGTGACTTTCTTGTCAGATGTGGCAACCACGGTCAGCCCGTTCTTGGTCATGGTGCTGGCGTAGTCGCCAGTGTCCCACTCCGAGAAATCGTAAAGCGTTTGTGCCTTAACGGAAGTTCCGCCCAGGATGAGCAGGAACATGGATAATATAATATGTATCTTTTTCATGACTTCTATTCATTATTGTTTCCGTTAATCTTTCTCCATGATGATGTTCACCAATAGGGTGACATCTGAAATGTTGATTGTGCCATCGGAGTTGATGTCGGCATTGCCAACGATGAACGATGGGTTCTGTTTGTCGAGGATATAGTCTACTAATAGCACAACATCCGTGATATTCACTAATCCGTCTCCATTGACATCACCCAAAAGACCTGCACCAACCACCACTCCGTCGATGGAGAAAGCCCTGACTTCTGCGCCATTGGATGAGAGATAGGCACGGAAAGCCTTGATGCTTTCGCCCTCGGAGAGTTTCTTCACCTTGTTGTCCGTGTCGATATAATAGTTGTCGCCCGTGGGGGAGACGGTAGCCATTGTGCCGATGAAGGCATAGTCGGTGTTGCTCATGCTACCTCCGTCAGTCAGGTTTTTCAATTCGATGTCATCGAGTGCAATCGTTGAGACCGTCGTAGTGGGGTAGATGAGGTATGGAATGCCTGCCGTGATGCCAACCGTCGTGGCGAAGTCCACCACGCCATTCTCGGCACCGTTGAATCTTGCCACTTGTGTACCCTCGCCAAAGATGGTTGCGATTTGCGTCGATGTCATGTCGAAGGGTAGGCATAACGTGTTCCATTGCTCGCTTTCAATAGTGCGGGTGAGTTCCACGCGCATGGTCTTTCCGCCGAAAGTGTTGAGCATCACTTGGTTCTTCGCGTCGTTGGCATCATTCAACAATGCCACGTAATCGAAGTCGATGGTGAGCGTAGCCATGTCAACGGTGCTTTGTGTGCCATCCTCGTAGGTCAGTTGCACATTGCCGCCATTGAAAGTCATGTTGGTGATAAATCCTTCATTGCTTGCGCCATTGATGTTGACCGTCTCCAATGTCTGCGCGGAGGCAAGTTCAAGTGACATGAGGCAAGCGATGATTAAGCTTGTTTTTTTCATCTCAAATAGGAATTGATATGTTCGTCGTAGATGATTTGTTGTCTAAATGATAAAAAAGTCCACTAAAACCTACCTTTATATAAATAAGGTGTGGTTTTAGTGGACTCTGGATTAACGGCGTGGGTTATTCATCCCAAACGCTGCTCTTTTCAGCAGGGGCTTCCTCCTCGAAGAGGGCATCCTTGCCAAGTTGGCCGTCGCCAATCTCATCGTGTGTACTCAATGCTGCCATGATGAACTCATCATAGTTGACCATAGCGATAGATGGCTTGATATACTCTTTCATCTTGATATATTGTTTAATAGTTTTCAGATTATTTAATCACAACTTTCTTGCCATCTACGATGTAGATACCCTTGCGGAGCGTGTTCGTGCGTACACCATTGAGGTTGTAGTATACCTTCTGGCTCTCGGCTTGTACCTCATTGATGCCATCAGCGAGACCTGCGCCGTCGCTCACTACGCTGCCTTCAACCTTACCGATGACGAAGAACTTAGCGTTAGATGAGCCAGCGGGAATTGCGAGATATGCCTTGTGTGCGCCATTCTCGAATGCGCCACCTTCTTCTGCACCCCAGTAGAATCCTACTTCGCCGTTTTTCACGGTGAGCTTGTAGTAGATGTCGCCACCCTCGGTCATAGCAGCCTCATCGGAACCATTGAGCAAGTTGCCCTCTGGAGCGGCGAGGTTGACATTCTTCACCACGAAGTCATAGCTGCCTTGTTCGCCTTGGAGAACAACACCAGTACCGGCGGGGATAATGTCGTCAATCTCAGAGAATACAATCACCTTGTCGTCAACAGCGGTAACGATGCTTGCGGTAACGCCCTCGGGAATCTGCAATGCCTTGTCGCTATAGAACAATGTTGCATAGCCAGTAGAACCGATGGTAACAGGAATGATTTCTTCCTCTACTTCTTCAACAGCCTTAAAGAGATAGATGGCTTTCTGACCATTGTTCTTGTAATAGCGGAAACGCATTTGGTTAGAAGCATCGTTGAATCTCAATGACATTAAACTTCCATCAAATACAGCCTCGATAGCAGCAGAACCATCTTCAGCAATAGCGAATGAGTTGGAATATGTCCCTTCATCTACGGCTACTTTCAAAGCATTGTTGTTACTTGGAACACCAATGTATAATCCAGAAGCACTTTGTAATTTTCCATTCTCCACATCAATGTTGAAGTAGATGTCTTGGTCTGTTGTAATCACATCATTAACAATAGTCACTCCTTGTGTGTTTTCAACAGCGTCTAATGCCTCAAGGCTACCGTCAAATGCAAGAGCCTGTCCTTCTTCTTCGGGAATATAAACAATCAGGTACTTACCACTTGTGATGTCATCGGTAGAGGTAACGAGTTGATATTGTACACCCTCACCTGGAACAGATGGCTCTTCCACGGTCAGCACGTAAGAAGCCTCACCAGCCTTGTATTCATCATTTGCCTCGGATGTGGCGGTGATAGTTGTCTCACCAACACCTACGAGTGTGATGTTACCCTCTGCGTCGATGGTTGCCACTTCCTCGTTAGAAGATGTGTAAGTAACCTCCAGCTCATTGGGGTTAGCCAATACTGGGAATTCATTCTCTTCACCAAAGGTAGCGGTGAATGCGTCAACTGGATAAGCCAATTCTGCGTCTTTCAATACTACAGGAGTCTCACCTCCAACCTTGCGGTAGATGCGAGGCTGATTCTGAATAGAAGAGTTTTCAGCATAGCAAGAGAACATGGGGTTGCCACCGTTGGGATTGAAACGCAAGTAGTTACGAGTGTTAGATCCTTGGAAGATGATTGTTGCGCCACCATCCTCGGCAATATCGATGTCTGCCATGGCGTTGTCATCAGCTTCAGCCTCTGTTCTAAGCCAGTTACTGGAAGAACTTGCGGCATAGAGATAACCGTTACCTACATTGAAGTAGAATCCGTCTTCCAATGTGATTTGTTGGATAGAACTACCTGGAGTGATCGTGCCATCTTCGTTGAGAGTAGTCTCATTAGCTGCACGGTTGTTGGAGTTTTGAGTGGTACTCAAAGCCCAAGCTTTATTCTCCTCATCTACGAAAGCAAGGATGATAACATCGCCATCTGCCAATGTGCTGGCATCTGTAACGAGTTCAAACTTGTCGGTTCCAGCGATTTCTGGCTCTTTTACAACGAGTAAGTAGCTTGCTTCACCCGGCTCATACGTGTCGTTTCCTTCGGTTACGGCTTTGATGGTGGTTTGGCCAGCAGCTACAAGTGTGATTTCACCAGTCTCGGCATCAACGGTAGCAACACTTTCGTTGGTAGAAGAATAAGTGATAGCCAAATCGTTGGGATTATTCAATGCTGGGAATTCGTCGGTCTCACCAATGGTAGCTGTAAAGTTCGCTACATCATAGCTGAGTCCAGCAGGCTCTCTATTGTCTGTGCGAATCAAAGAAACGAGCTGGTTGCCTTGTGCAAACTCGTAGGTTGAATTATATTTGGTCAAATCACCATAAACGACAACGATATCACCAACTTTGACGTCATCGGCAGAGGTGAACCATTCTCCGCCTAAGTTAAATCCACGGTATGCTTGGAGCTGTGGGCTGGACGTTGTTCCATCATCGGAAATGTTGTAAGAGATGTTACCATATTGTGAGTTGTAAGCGGTCACAATCTTAGAAACGATACCTGTAGCGTAAACGCCTTGTGTTCCTGTACCAGCGTCGATGGCTGCGCGGGCTTGCTCAACAGTGTAAGGATTGTCCTCTGTTCCAGCCTGTGCAGCGTTGGGGTCAACAACTGTGATGGTGAAACTCTTTGAGCCTCCATAGAATTCATCATCCTCTTCCCATGTAGCGGTGATAGTAGCTGTACCAGCGGCTTCACCTGTGTAAGTTACTCCATTAACGGAAACAATGGATTCGTCAGATGATGTAAGGGTAATTTCTGGTCCGTCAGTGATTACATCAGCGTCTTCACCAATTAAGATGCTTTCGGCTTCAACAGAAACATTAGCAGTGCTCTTTGTTACGCCACCTTCGACTGTTACTTCAACCTTTTGTACTCTCCAGTGGCCAGAGCCAGTATTGGGACGGGTGAACACAACTTCATTAGAACTTCCAGTCCAAACGCCTGTTGCTGCATCGAAACTGCCTGTGTTAACAACGTCATTGGAAGCTGGCTTGTAAGCGTCTCCAGCAAACGTAACAGTAATGCTGGTGATAGTACTATTAGAGGCAATGGTCATAGTTCCGTCACCATACACACGGATGCCACTACCTGTGTTATAGTACTTACCATCGTTACCTCCACCACCGAATGTGACGGTGAAGTCTCCGCCATCGAACGGTTCAGTGTATTGCACACCGTTCTCCAATCCTAAATCGCCGAATGTGATTGATCCAGCGAATCCTACGCCTGCTACTGCCAGCAGCATGAGCGTAAAGAAATAACGTAATTGTTTTAACATAATTGTTTGGTTTATTGTAAAATGAATATAAGTTTTGTTTTCCCGTCTCTCAGTCTGTTGAGTTTCTGTCATACAGATAAAGGTCGTAAGATGTTGCAAAGTTACAAAAAGTTTTTGAAGCACCAAAATATTTGTGTGTGAAATATGTTAAAAAATGGAGAGATTTCAATTTTGCCACTTTGCCACTTTGCCACATTAAGGACTTTGAGATACATTTGAAGTCAACATTTTTAGGAAAATGTTACATTGTTACATTGTTACAATGTTACAATAAGCACTTTTCGATATGCAGGTTGTGCGTATATATATATAATTATATTAATATATTATTATAATAATATATTAATATAAAAATGTAGTACTTATAATCTAAATATTTTCCTATCGTTTTCCTTACGATTTATTACCCCAGTTGATGAGAAATACCTTATTGTAACAATGTAACATGTAACAATGTAACAAACTGGGGTGTGTGAGGATTTGTTGTGGAAAGTCCTTAATGTGGCAAAGTGGCAAAGTGGCAAAGTGGCAAAACGCCACCTTAAACATGATGTTTTTGCTGTGTAAAGGATAGCTTTCCGTGCCGTAAACCTATCATTTCAAGAATGGATTGACGGTCTTGTCGGGTCCCAAATAGAATCCCGTCTCTGGCGGTTGGTTATATGCTACGTTTTCTGCCGCCACGCTGAGACGATAGGGAATGTCTTCCATGAGGCAATTGATGCGAAATTCCGATGAAATGGGCGAAAAATAGAGCCGTAGCTCGGTACTTTCCTCGTTTCGGATGAGAACTTCCTCGCGCCAGTCGCCGAGAATGTCGGCAGAAAGGCATGGGTTAGATTTCGTCCAATTGTTGAATCTCCCGTCAAACCGCATGATGGTTTCGCATGTTCCCGTATTCCAATTGTATTTCAAAACCTGTTCATGGTCTAAAAGTTCCCGCAAGAGGTCGCCATCCCACCAAATGCCAAAGTTGGTTGACATACCCACGTTGCGCCCCCGTCTCATGCTTTGTTCGGGATTATCGGGGTTGGCGGGTTTGACAATCTCGCCCTTGATATTGCGAATGCCCTTGGAATCGCTGCTCCACATCTCTAATCCAGGGTTGGTGGGGTCGATGTCTGCCGCCATACATCGTCCTACATCCATCGGGCTGAGCAGTTGGAAAATCACCTTGCCCGTGGCAGCATCGCGCAAATCAGAGCCATCGCGCCTATTTTCGTGGCAATCCCATACGTACAACTTGTCGGTTGTGGGGTCGAAAACGGTAAGATGCAAGGCATCTCCATGCCCAAACCCCGTGTTGTAGAGCCCTTTTCCGTCATGGTCGATACATATCGAGCCATACGTAATTTCGTCGCATCCGTCACCATCCACATCGGCTATGCGGAGGTTGTGGTTGCCTTGCCCTGCATAGCTCTGCCATTCAGGGTTGTTGGTGTCAAACACCCAATGTTGTTTCAAGGTCTTTCCATCCCAATCCCACGCCGCAACTACCGTGCGCGTATAATACCCTCTACAGAAGATGCCATAGGCGTGAATGCCGTCTAAATATCCCACCGCAGCAAGAAAACGGTCAGAGCGGTTTGCATGGTCATCGCCCCAGTCCTCGCTTCTTCCTCGTTGTGGAATGTACAATTCCGAGGCAAGAGCCTTACCTGTTATACCCTCAAAGACGGTGATGTATTCAGGACCTTCCAGAATGCGCCCATACTTATTGCCTTCCTCCGTGCATCGCCAATCCTTGCTTGCGTCTCCGAGAATGTTGCCCATCCCGTCGATGGTGCCATCAGCCGTACGAACCATCATTTCAGCCTTTCCGTCACCATCGAAATCATACACCATGAATTGTGTGTAGTGCGCTCCAGAACGGATGTTTTTTCCCAAGTCGATGCGCCATAGTTTGGTTCCGTCCAATCTGTAACAATCAATAAAGGTGTTGTTCGTGAAACCTGTATGGGCATTGTCGCGAGAGTTGGACGGGTCCCATTTCACGAATATCTCATATTGCCCATCGCCATCTACGTCGCCTACGCTACAATCGTTGGCAGAATACATGACTCTCCTTCCATTTTTGCCCATTTCATCGGGAATTTTGGCTATTGGAATGGGTAAATATCCATCGGGGGAATCGGCTTTTAGGAGGTAACTCCCGTTGATATTTCCACCCTTAACCTCATACATTGCATCTGTCGAAAGAGGTTTTTCATCGATGAAAAACGAACCACCCGTTGTGAGTGGAGTGGTGTTGAGTTTCGTGCCGTTTCGGTAAATATCGAATGGCTCTGCTATCTTGTCCGAGCGCAATATGCGCCACGACACCACTACTTGTTGATTGTTTTTCATGGCTATGACACCCCGATTGAGTTTCTCACGTTGGATTTTGTCGTAATCATAGCGGGGTTGGGCAACCATTGACAAGTAGAAAATACTCGCCAGCAACAGGGTAGTTGTTATACGGTTTTTCACGGTTTCATCGAATTATTTGATGGGTTTTGGTACACGATGTTTCACTTTGAAATGATCGAATCCTTCACCATAAACACCGATAACGGCACTTTGTGAGACGAATGCCATGGGGTCAATCTCGTTGATGAGTTGGAAAATCTTGGCACTCTCGCGACGTTTGGCAAGCACAAAGAGCATTTTTGTCTCTTTTCTCGTGTAGAATCCTTGCGCACTAATGACCGTACAACCACGGTGTGGGTCTTGATTGATGCGCTTTCCTATCTCATCGTATTTCTCGGAGATAATGAAAAATTGTACGCTCCGACGCATGGAATTGACCACTTGGTCCAAACAAAATGCCGTGATGTAGAGAACTACGTAACCGTAAATCACTCGTTCCCAATCCCTCAATACCAAGTAACTCGAAGTGATGATAAACACGTCACATATCATGATGATGCGTCCGAGAGACACGTCGCGATATTTGTTGATGATGGCGGCGATGATGTCGGTTCCTCCAGTACTTCCGTTGTTGCTCAGGCACAAACCGATGCCACATCCGCAGAATACCGAACCCAAGACGGCTGCCATGAATGGTTGGTCGTGCAATAATGGCTCGTCAGGGGTGTAACTACGGATGATTTGTAAGGCGGTGGTGAGTACCACTACCGCGAAGATGGTCTTTACGCAGAATTTCCATCCCAATACTTTCAGGGCAATCAGCAACAACACGGCATTGATGGCGAAATACGACCATTGTGCAGGTATGCCCAAAGGGCACCATTCCAAGATGGAGGAAACACCCGCAATACCGCCCGTGGTGATGTTGTTTGGCAAGAGAAATACTGACCATCCGATACAATAAGACAACATTGAAATCGTGATGATAGAGTATTCCTTGATCTCCCGCCACATCTTAGCTCTATTTACGCTCATTTTGCTTTTTCATTTTAGCGTCCCACTTCAGCAACTTGTTGTATTCCTTCTTGGTGATGCGCATGAATGAACCGTGTTGCGGTGCCGTAACGCCCTTGATGTCCACAGGGTCGTGGAAGTTGCGCAAGTACTTGTCTGCCTTGCAAATACGGTAATGTTTGGGATTGTCGCTATATTGGATATATGCCACGCACCATGTGTCTTCTCCGAATAGTTGGAAAGCACTGGAGCCTTCACAATTCTTCCTGCCCTCAAAGCTAACATAGTCGTTTTCAACGGGTTCGCCCCAACCATGCGTGAGGTTCTTGGACGTAGCGGTGTAGATGCCTGGTTTCCCTCCTTCTTTCTTGATCAGCATGTGATAAAGGCCATCGGAAGGCAGGAAATTGATGTCTGCATCGATGGTTGCATATCCCCAATCGAAGAGCAATTGTGGCTTGGTGAGCTTGGTGAAAGTCTTGTCGGCATAGCTATAATACATGCGGTCGTAGCTCTCTTCGGGACGGTTGAGCATGGAGTAATAGATGCAATAGCCGCCCTTGTCGCCATTCTCCCATACATAGTTGGGATCCCAGAAGATTTGCGGGGCCCATACGCGATTGATGGTTGACCAGTCTTTATATACGCTTTTAGACTTTGGGTCACAGAAGATGCTCTCACCCTTGCTGAAATCGAATGTCACGGATTTCCAATTGATCATGTCTTTCGACGTGAGCAAGTCGATACCGTAGTTGTCCCATTTGTGTGATTTGCGTACGCACATGTCTGTGTTCACCATCACAAATCCTTTCCCGTTATAGGCACGAGCGATGAAAGCATCTCTTTGACCGCCTTCGATTCGTGCGTGTACTTCGGGATCCATGATGGGGTCTCCTCCCAAGATGTCTTGGTAGTTGTAACCGTCACGACTCACGGCATAGGCGGTATATTCACCTTTGTCGCTCATGTGGCAATAGAGATAGCCATAGTCACCTTTCACTTTGTTTTGTGCCGAGATTGCCAAGAATGACATGAGGCAAAGCGGCATGGTTGCTAATAGTCTTTTCATGATGATAGTTGTTTATTGATTTATATTCTTTCTTCCGTAAAACCAGATTTCCACACTATTGATGATGTTTTGCCAAAGGATATAACAGCCTGGACCCACAGATGAGAGCGGATTCAGGTAGGTGTAAGCTATCCAAATGGCAAATGCCGTATTCTTTTGTCCGAGGGCTTGTCCAGCCTCAATGGTGGTGTCGAAATAGTGTCCGATAAACCTCCCCACGGCAAATTGTACGATGCACAATACCAGTCCCAACAGGGCAATGGCAAGAAGAAACGCCACGGTGGTATTGGCATGGACGATGTTCTTGACGGTTGTTCCCGTCACAATCATGAGGGAAATTCCCCATAAATAATAAGATAGGTCTTTCACCGATATAACCCATCGATGCAAATTCTTGATGTAGTGCTTGGTGATATATGCCAATAGCATGGGAACGATGAGCACGATACATACTTCATGTAGGATTTTCAAGAAGGCAACCATGAAGGTGACATCTCCCGACTTGTCGATGATGGGGAAGCAGATGGGTATCAAGATGGCGGTGATGATGTTGGAGAGGAATGTGTAAGTGGTCATCTGCTCCAAGTTTCCACCCAATTTCTGGGTTACGACGGCGGCAGCGGCGGCACATGGTCCGATGATGCACGTGAGAATCGCCTCCATGAGGATGAGGCTATTGCCTTTCATTCGGAAACTAAGAATTAATCCGACGATGATAAAGACAAATAGCATCTGAAATACCCCCACCCATAAATGCCAATGAACGGGACGAAGCTTGTGGAAATCCACCTTGCAAAAAGTCACGTAGAGAATGAGAAACATGAACAAGGGCAATATCGCATCAAAGATGGGGGCAAAGAAATCTGCTGCCTCATGAAGTGCTGATGTATAAGCGAAAATGAGGTAAAGCAAAGTGCCTGTTGCCATCGACACGGGTAATGTCCAGTCTTTGATGAATCGAATGATGCTCATATTTGGGACAAAGATACGAAATTCTTTAACATTTCCATGCAAAATGTCGTTTAAAGCTACGCAATGCGTTCAATTTTGATGTTTTTTAATCTGCTCTCGTATAAGTTTGAGATTAATCCTTATTGTTTTTTTTGATGACGATTGTCTCTTTTCTCTGTTTAATCTTGCAATAAGCGTTATAGAGTTCCTCGTTTTCCTGACGAAAAGAGCGACTATCAAATTGCATGATTGTTTTTGCAGGGGTGTAGGATATGATGAAATGTTGAGATTCGACTTTCTCCATTCCTTGTTTTTTCATCTCTTGTTGGATGTTATTTCTCAATAGCAATATTTTCTCTTCTATCGTTTCTTTCATTTCAAGAAGGCTCACCAATTCCTTTTCATAATCGTTAAACCAATCCGTTGATGATTTCATGGGGCAGTTTTCAACTTGGATGGTTGATTTTGAGACGTCAAATTTTTGTCGGTTGTCGTTTAATCCCAATTTCTTTATTCGTGATTGAATGGCACCCTCATTCCTCATAAATCGATTCATTAGTTCTTGAATAGACTGCCCTTCTAAGTA
>JAFYZV010000238.1 GCA_017548525.1 Prevotella sp. | reverse complement strand
ATTGAGATTGTTGCCACCATGCCACCTTAATGCCACACTTTAAAACGTTGTCTTTCAGCGAGTTATGTGAAGTGTGGCATTGTTGCAACAATTTATTAATTTTCAAGGGATAAAGGATAACTCATAAAAAAGAGGGTGTGAACACCCTCTTTTACAAATAAAGTTTTTTTATTGTACCACGATTTTCTTTCCTTGGTGAATATAGATACCCTTTTTCAATGATGTCACCTTGCGTCCATCTAAAGTATAATAAGCATCGTCTTGGTTGTGGATAGAGATGTTCCTGATGGCATTCAATGAGGGTTTGGGTAGAGTGAGTGTCGTTTGCTCATCATCGGTGATGTCCGCATATTCAGTGCCATAATAAGTGCAGTCATTCAATGCGCTGTTTACGATAGGTTGGAAAGTCTCTGTATAATAGCTTTGCATAGCATAGTCATATGCCATCTGCCCTAACGTTTCGTCACCAAGCATTCCAATGGACATTGCCAACATGCTGTCCTTCATTTCTTGTTCGATGGTGGCAGAAGCAGGATTCTTCCACTCGTTCCCGCCGTACCATATCATGGAAGCCTTGGCGAGAGGTACACCCATGTATTTTGTGGTCAACTCACCAAACTCGTCTGATGTCTGCGGGAAACGATACACCTCTACTCCCAATGCGGAGAAGATAGAAGAGAACTGGTTGAGTTTCCTGCGGAATGATGACCAGAACTTGACGGCATACAAGGGGCAACGCTGTAACGTGTTGGCGAAGAGTCGCTCTTGGCTCCTTGCCAAGACATCTTCCACGGACTCGGTGTGTGTCAGGTAGCCTGTCTTCACATCAACAACAGTGAAGTCTTCGTTGAAAGTTAACTCGCGGAAGGGACAGGGGAACGACAAAAGGCTTCCTGTGGATATATCGATGATGGAGTCGGTACGTTCTTGGTTATAGTTTTTCGCGATGTCTTGTAAGTGTGTATGTCCCGTTATGACGAGGTGGATGCCGTGTTTGAGGAACTGCTGTGAGATGTTTTTCCCATTCTGTAGGAAATATGAGGGCATGTATTCTGCTTGACCATCGAAGTGTTCAAGGATATTGTGGTGCATCATGGCAATTACCTGTTTGCCAGCGGCACGACCTTCGTCTGCTTTTGCTAAGATCCATTCCAAGGCCTTTTCGAAGGAATGTATCTGTTCTTCATTACCATCAGCAAAGCGCGTATCGTAGTTTTCTTCGGAGTCGATGCATATCAAACGAAGTCCCTCAACGGGTTCACAGACGTATGAGAGGGAAGCTTTGTCACGTTCGATAGCCGTTGCATAACCAAAGTCTTGGTAGAGATCCACGAACTGGTCGCCTGTTGTCGTCTCTGCTGGGAGGTACATGTCACCCACGAAATAATGGCCAATGAGGTTGGTGTCGTGGTTACCGGGGATGACAAACACTTTGATTCCCTGTTGTCTGATTTGTTCGAGTATACCTATAATGGCTTGGTGGCTCACGTATTCCGCGTCCTTGCTCAAGTCGCCAGGTATGAATACGAGATCAGGCTTGCGTTGGAGGATGGTGTCTTTCATTGCCAAGAGAAACTCATAGCTGTATCTAAAGAGATTCTGGCTTCTGTTCTCTTCGCTTTGTATCGCCATGCCGTCCTCCACCAATAGCTCTGGAGCCATGGTGTGGGTGTCACTAATAATAAATACTTTTGTTGTCTTTTGTGCGAAAATGTGAATTGCATATCCAACTACGAGATATATGGAAATGCATAGGAATTTCTTGAACATAATGTATAATTCATTGATAACTGCTTGCAAAATTACGGATTTATTTTAATTATACCAATTAAAAAAACAAATAATCGTTGTAAAGCCTTGATTTTCATACAGCCAAAAGGTGATGAAAGAAAGAGGACGCCACTCAAAAGGAGTCGCGCCCTCAACCAACACAAAAACTAAACTAGACTTAATAAAACTTATACGCTATTTACACAAACCACATATAAGTCTATGCAAAATTAGAAATTATTTTTTGATAAACTGTCATTTTGAAGCAAAATGTTACTATTTGTTGACATTTTTTAATGTCTTTATCGAATTATTTAATAAAACGCCATCAAGGATGACCATTGCGGCCATTGCCTCCACGATGGGAACGGCACGAGGTAAGACGCAGGGGTCATGTCTTCCACGTGCATGAATGGTAGTGGTGTTTCCGTGTATATCTACTGTCTGTTGCTCTCGAAGGAGGGTTGCCACAGGTTTGAAAGCCACCCTAAAGAAAATATCTTGTCCATTGCTGATACCGCCTTGAATGCCTCCGCTATGATTGGTGGTAGTGGTAATGCCACCGTCTCCATTCACAAACACATCGTTTTGCTCGCTACCCTTGGAAAATACTCCATCAAAGCCCTCGCCATATTCAAATCCTTTCACGGCGTTGATGCTAAGCATTGCTGCCCCAAGCTGGGCGTGGAGCTTTCCAAATTCGGGTTCGCCCAAACCTATGGGACATCCTTGAATAACACAGGTGATGATTCCGCCGATGGTGTCGCCCTCCAACTTCACCTGTTTGATGAGTGCTTCCATTTCACGTGCCTTGTTAGGGTCTGGGCAACGCACGATGTTGTCATCTGTTCTTGATAGATCGTATAGGCGATAGTCTTTATCTAAGGCGATATTTCCCACTTGTGACGTGTAGGCTTGTATGCGAATCCCCAAGGGCTTTAATGCCAACTTGGCGAGTGCACCTCCTACACATCTTGCAATGGTAATACGTGCCGACGAACGTCCACCACCGCGATGGTCACGTATACCATATTTATTATAATAGGTGTAGTCAGCATGAGAGGGTCTGAACAAGTTCTGCATATTGTCATAATCTTGCGAGTGCTGGTTGGTGTTACGCACCAAAAAACCGATTGGACTTCCTGTGGAACGACCCTCGAAGATTCCACTGAGCAGTTCCACTTGGTCAGCTTCCTGCCGTCCAGTGGTGATGACACTTTGACCTGGGCGTCGGCGGTCCAGTTCCGATTGTATGAAAGGGATGTCGATGTCAATGCCTGGCGGCATCCCATCCACGATGCCTCCCACCGCCTCACCATGGCTCTCGCCAAAAGTAGTCAGCGTAAAGAGTTGTCCGAATGTATTTCCCACCTTTCCCAAAGATTAATGGCAACTGCTGCATCCGTTACATTCGCCGCTGCAATCCTCGCAGCCTTTGCCACAAAGTTTGTCAATGAGTTCCTTCACCTCGTCGTCTGTGGCGGGGCGATTTTCTATGACATATCCTCTGAAGTTCAGCCTCTTGCCAGCCAAAGGGTGGTTGAGGTCGATAAGGACCTTGTCGTCTGTGATGTCCGTAACCTTTCCCATGAATCGATCGCCTTGCTGGTTCTCTAAAGGAATGATAGAATTGATGCGGATATGTTCCCTGTCAAATTTTCCGTCTACAAAGAATATTTCCTTATCCAGTTCTATGTTGCGCTCCTCCACGTATTCACCATAGGCTTGCTCAGGGGTAAGGATAAAGTCAAAATCATTTTCCTCTTCTAAGTCTACAATCTCTTTCTCAAAGTCTTTCAGCGTGATGCCAAAGCCGCTGATAAAAGAAAAGGGCTTTTCCGAGGAGGCTATCTCTACCAATTGTGGGATGTCGTCATCATCGATAGCATAAAGGTGGTATGCCACGGAAATGTGTTTGTTCTTATTCTCTTCCATGATGTAAAATGTTACAAAATAATGGTTTATGTTTGCAAAGGTACAATAATTAATCAAAATTTTTGTCATTTTCGGATATTTTCATTTACTTTGTAGCGAATAAAAGTATTTCATTCACAATAGAATCCCCTAAACCACACGCATCCATGAGACGATACCTCTTTATATACATTCTGGTTGGGATAGCCTTGACAATGCAGGCGCAACGTCCCAATTATGGTAAGATGTCATCGATGTTACGTCAAATAGTACACCAACAATACAAAGATGAAAGGAGAAAGATGAAAGATGAAGGGATGGTTACCACACATGAACGAAAACTATCTTCTTCTATATCTCATATTTCATCCAACAACACTTCCCCAGAAGTATGTGCCTTTATTCGCATTTCACACGATGGAGACAAGGTGCTTGCCAATAATCAATGCCGTAAGTTGGCACAATATGGAGACATTTATATTGCCAGTATTCCCATAGACAGGATGGGCTTCCTCTCGCTCGACCCACGTGTCATGCGCATCGAGGCAAACCGAAGCCATCATGTACTTACAGACATCACCGCCCAGTATGTCAATGCTTTGCCCGCATACGAGGGAATGGGGTTGCCACAGGCATTCACGGGCAAGGATGTGGTGATGGGTGTGATGGACATTGGTTTTGATTTGACCCATCCCACGTTCTATGATGCTACGGCATCGCAGTATCGCATCAAGTGCATGTGGGATCACATTACCCCCGACACGTTAAATAGCGAGTTTTATGTGGGACGTGACTATGTGGGTTCTGATGCATTGCTCTCAATAGGTCATTCATACGATGGGTTAGAACAAACGCATGGCACACATACTTTGGGCATCGCGGCAGGTAGCGGATATAACTCTCCTTATAGGGGGATAGCCTACGAGAGTGACATCTGTCTCGTGGCAAATGCCTGTAGCGAGGACTTGCCGCTCATCGATTCTGCCAATGTATATAAGTATACATACGCCACAGATGCCCTCGGTTTCAAGTACATATTCGATTATGCCGACAGTGTTGGAAAGCCATGTGTCATCTCTTTTAGTGAGGGGAGCCCACAGGATTTTTATGGTTATGATCTATTATATTATGCCATTCTCGATAGCCTTATGGGACCGGGGCATATCCTTGTGGCATCTGCTGGCAATGATGGTGATTATGTGTCTTATTTCCACAAGGAGCCAGGACGCGAATTGGCGGGCAATTTCCTTTATTCAACAAACGATCACTGTTCGGGAACGATCAAGACAGACCATGACATTGACATCCGTACCGTGGTTTACCATAGTGGCGATAATGACACCATCCTTGTCAATACGAGGCAAATCCTTGAGCTTCCCGATTCTGAATTTGTCGATACATTTTATGTGGAAGATATTCGTTATATTGTAGACATTTATGCCTATCCCTCATGTTATGAGGAGAAAGAGATGTGTTATGATTATGTCATCGTTGCCATGGGACGGCTTGGTTCTCCCGATCGTGTGTCATTGGAATTGATTGGTCGTGAAGCCGATGTGCATTATTATAAGACGAGTGGTTATCTTGTGCCACGACCAGAAATCAATCCTTTGTTGAATGATGGCGAGAACATCTGCAATATCCACTCGCCAGCGAGTGCGCCGAATGTCATTTGCGTGGGAGCGACAGGTTATCGCACGGGCATCACTAACTATTTGGGTGATTATAAATCCAATAATAGGGGTACTGATGGCATACGTAGCGGTTATTCTTCTGTGGGACCGACGTATGATGGACGCATTAAACCCGATGTGGTGGCACCTGGCACGAACATTATTTCCTCATATAGCAGTTATTATTTAGAAACCCACCCTACCGCCAATGACATCTCATGGGATGTGGAACATTTTGATTTCAAAGGTCGTACATACGCTTGGAACACCAATACGGGCACATCGATGTCTACACCCGTCGTGGCGGGAGCCATTGCCCTTTGGCTGCAAGCTAATCCCCGACTTACACCCGATGATGTTTTGGGGGTGTTCAGCCGTACCTGTCAGCGAGTAGACGAATCACTTTCTTATCCCAACATCTATTATGGTTATGGGCAGGTTGACGTGTATAAAGGACTATTGGATGTTCTCGGGACAGTAGGTATACAAGGCATTTCTGACAATCAACCCCAAGCCGTGGTTATTCGCCCCACCGCTGATGGTTTGGTTAATATAACATTTGGTCAGATGCCGCAATGTCCTTTCTCCGTTCAAGTGTTTCTTGTTTCAGGTAGCCTGCTACGAACAGTTACTTTGTCAGCAGATCAAATGTCAGCTACCCTCGACCTAAAAGACCTTCCTCATGGTGTCTATGTCATTCAGGTGAATGGTACTACTCCTGAGACGAAAGGGTCAACGTTGGTAAGATTATAAACTTAAAAACTCAAATACAAACAAACATCAAAGATGAAGAAAACAAATCAATACAGAGGCGTGGTGGTACCTATGGTGACACCCGTTGATGCACAAGGGCAGTTGGACATAACTGCCGTGGAGAGGATTGTATGTCATTTTGCGGACAATCATGTGGCTCCATTGTTAATGGGAACAACAGGAGAAGGAAATTCGGTGTCACGTAAAGATGGGTTATTGTTTGTCAAGACTGCCGTGAAAGCGACAAAGGATCGCATTCTCATCTATGTTGGGTTAACGGGAAACTGTGTCTCAGAACAATTGGATCAAGCCAATTCTTATATTGAGGCGGGGGCAGATGTCATCGTAGCCACCCTTCCTACCTATTACGCCCTCACCCCACAACAGATGGAAGACTATTACATCAGCCTTGCCGATAACGTAAAGGCTCCGTTGATGATGTACAACATTCTCACCACCACTCACATGAGCATCCCCGTGGATGTCGTTGAGCGATTGAGTTATCATCCCAATATCGTCGGGTTGAAAGATTCTGAACGTGACTTGGAACGCATGGCACATTGTATAGCCATAGCGAAAGGGCGCAAAGACTTCGCTTATTTCTGTGGATGGGCTGCTAAATCCGCATATTCCTTATCTCTTGGAGGGGATGGCATTGTTCCAAGTACGGGTAATTTCGTTCCTGAGATGTTCAATCAATTGTATGATGCTGCCGTGAGAGGAGATATGGAATGCGCCAACTACTTGCAGGAGGAGACAGACCAAATAGCCAAGATATATCAGTCTGGGCGGACCTTGGGACAAAGTTTAGCGGCATTGAAGGTGATGATGAAAACCAAGGGACTCTGTGAAACATGGATGTTACCACCATTATCGCGTCTGGCAACAGGGGAGGAGAATGCCATTGTAGAATTGGTTTCCCAAATACCATAACCCTTATATCATATTGAATATGCATTGGATAGACTATACCATTGTATTGGTGTCTGTGCTTTTAGCCATCGGAATGGGATTGTTTTTCGCCCATCGGCAGAAAGACACCAATACTTATTTTGCTGGTGGAGGAAAGATTCCCGCATGGGCGGTGGGTATGAGCATCTTTGCCACGCTCATCTCCAGCGTCACCTTTCTCGCTTATCCTGGAGCGGCGTATGCCGACAACTGGATATTGCTGGTACAGGGATTGATGGTGCCGATAGTTCTTGTTACACTTATTGGGGTCATTGTGCCTTTGTTTCGCAAGGTAATTCGTTTGAGTACGTATGAATATTTTGAGCGTCGTTTTGGATTATTTGCCCGTCTTTATAGCTCTTTCGCATTCACCTTGGGACATTTCTCCAAGTCGGGAACGGTGTTTTTCCTTGTCAGCATGGCATTGGCAACATTCCTTGATATTAATATCTATACCATTGTGGGGGTATTGGGTGTGACCATTATCATCCTCACCTTGCTCGGAGGCATGGAGGCGATTGTGTGGATGGATGTCATCCAAGGGTCATTGCTGATTGGTGGTGGCGTGGTTTGTGCCGTGTTGTTGATGTGGCTGCCAGAGGGAGGACCGATGGAAATGTTCCATATCGCCCATGAATATGATAAGATAAGTTTTGGTCCATACGATTGGGATCTCACCCAATTGACATTTATCGTGATGGTATTGAACGGTATCTTCTATGCCTTGCAGAAGTATGGAACTGACCAAACCATTGTTCAGCGGTACCTGACAGCTCGAAATGATCATGAGGCAAAGAGGGCAGCATACATCGGGGTGTTTATGAGTGTGCCAATTTGGGCATTGTTCATGTTTATCGGTACGGCTCTGTTTGCTTATTATCACTCTGTGGGTGTTCCAGCCTTGCCCGATGGTATCAAGGCTGACGAAGTGTTTCCATACTTCATCAGCCATGAACTGCCCGTTGGCATACGGGGACTCATTGTTGCTGCTCTGGCGGCTGCCGCCATCTCAAGCCTTGATGCCGACCTCAATTGCATCTCTGCCATTGCCGTCAAGGATTATTACGCACGGTTTAAGAAGGATTGTTCTGATAAGCAGCAACTTCGTTTCGGCAAATGGATGGTGGTCGTGGCTGGTGTTGGTGCGATGGCAGTAGCCTTCCTCTATATCTCTTGGGGAGGTGAGGGGGTGTTAGGTGCATTGTTCTCATTGTATGCCATTTTCTCGGCGGGCATCGTCGGCATTTTCCTGTTGGGGTTGTTCAGTAGGAGAGCCAATCGCCAAGGTTTATATGTCGGCATCGCTGCTGCAGTATTGTTCACCGCATACGCTGTGTTGACATCCACGAAGGTTGACATTCACGGAACGGGTGTCAAGGATACGTTGCTCGACTTGGGCGAATGGAATTTCTCTCACCATAAATATATGTTGGGTGTATATAGCCATCTCATCGTCCTCATCGTGGGTTATCTCGCCAGTTTCTTGTTTAAGACACCTCTTGCCGATAAGGAACTAACCATCTACGGATATTTGGAAGAACGTAGAGTGAATAAGGAAAATCAATCAAACAAATCATAAAATGAGAGAAATCATTTTACAGCAACCGCAGAAAATCGTTTTTGGGTCGGGTTGCATACATACTTTTGTGAAAGATTATTTAGAATTGGGATGCCGTCGATTGTTCATTCTAACCGCACCGCCTATCCTCCCTTTGATAGAGGAAGTTCTCGGACAGTTGTGTCAAGCTGGTATCAAGACAGAGATATACGATCATATCATGGCAGAACCTACTATTGGCGACTTCAAGCAAATATGCGCTGCGGCACAAGCTTTCCATGCTGACAGCGTCGTTGGTATCGGTGGTGGCAGTGTCCTTGATGTTGCCAAATTGGTGGCAACGTTGTTTGATGGCGCACAAGAGGTAGAGGACGTGTTTGGCATAGGGTTTATCCGAAAGAAAGGATTATGGCTCGCTTGCCTCCCCACAACGGCAGGAACAGGTAGTGAGGTGTCGCCGAATGCTATCTTATTGGATGAACGAGACAAGTTGAAGAAAGGCATCGTCTCACCGTATCTGTTGGCTGATGTTGCATACGTAGACCCTGCCTTAACGTTAACCGTTCCTTCAAAAGTGACAGCCGACACGGGAATGGATGCGTTGACCCATTGCATTGAGGCATATACCAACAAGTTTGCCCATCCAATGGTGGATATGTATGCTCTCCGTGGCATCGAGTTACTTGCCAAGAATCTACGAAGAGCTGTGGAAAATGGAAGCGATTTAGAGGCTCGCGAGGCATGTGCACTCGGTAGCTTGTATGGTGGACTGTGTTTGGGACCTGTGAATACAGCGGCAGTCCATGCCCTGTCTTATCCCCTTGGTGGCGAATACCACATCCCCCATGGATTGTCGAATGCCATCCTCTTACCCTCGGTAATGAAATTCAACTGTCCTATTAACCAGGGTAAGTATGCTGAGGTTGCCATCGCTTGTGGTGTTTCAAGAGGCAAGGATGATGACGAGACGGCACAGCGTGGCGTGGATTTTATCTGTCAGTTATCCCAAGCGGTAGGGATTCCATCACACTTGGATGACATCGGTATACCTAAAGAGGCTGTCCCCCATCTCGCCAAGGCGGCTATGGAAGTGCAACGTCTGTTGAAAAACAACCCCCGTGAGGTGACGGAGCAGGATGCTATTGACATTTATAACACCTTATATAAATAATGAAAGTTGCAGTTATGAATCTTCCCATATTAGCCATTACTATGGGCGACCCCGCAGGAATCGGTCCTGAAATAGTGGTTCGTGCCCTCCATCATCCAGTAGTTTACCAACAATGCCGCCCCCTTGTGACAGGTGATGCGGCTGTCATGGAAAAAGCCATTCGTTTCTTGGGACTTCCCATGACCGTCAAACGTATCGATAAAGTAAGTGATGCGGAATTTTGTTATGGTCAGATAGATGTCTTTGACCTTCATTGTGTGGATATGGAAAAGTTCAAGATTGGTGAGGTGCAGGCTCAATGTGGCAACGCCGCTTTCGTATCCATCCGTAAGGCGATAGACCTCGCCCTCGCCGATGAGGTGGATGGAACAGTAACAGCTCCATTGAATAAGGCGGCATTGAACCTCGCTGGGCATCATTTTGATGGGCATACAGAAATCTATGCCACTTTTACCAACACGAAGAAATATGCGATGTTGCTCGCCGATGAGTTTCTTAGGGTTATCCATGTGTCTACCCATGTGCCATTGCGCAAGGCATGTGACTTGGTGAAGAAACCTCGTATCATTGAGGTGACAGAACTGATTACAGATGCTTGCAAGCAGTTTGGCTATGCCAATCCACGGATTGGCATAGCCGGCTTGAATCCCCATTCGAGTGACAATGGTCTTTTTGGTGACGAGGAGGCTTTGGAGATAACCCCTGCCGTGGAGGAACTGCGGCAACGGGGGTTCAATGTTGACGGTCCAGTGCCGCCCGACACCTTGTTTGCCAAATGTAAGTGTGGGCAGTATGATGGTTGTGTCGCCATGTATCATGACCAGGGGCATATCCCGTTTAAGGTGGTGGGTTTCAATTGGAATCCACAGACGGGCAAGATGGATAGTGTGAAGGGCGTTAATATCACATTGGGGTTGCCTATTATCCGTGTGAGTGTCGATCATGGCACGGCTTTCGACGTGGCAGGGAAAGGCGTTGCCAGTGAGGATGCGATGATGCTTTCTATCGACTATGCCACGCGAATGGCTCTCTATCGTCGTGAACATGCGTAGGATAGTAGTTGTTGCCGACGATATCACAGGTGCGGCAGAGATAGCGGGGATAGCCAAACGCCACGGTCTCTCTGTATCAATGATGGTCTTCGATAAGGTTGTGGAGGCGGATTTGCATATCCGTCCGTCAATTGCCCAATGTTTTGTCGTCGCCACCGACACCCGCTCCATGGATGTGGAGGATGCCGTGAAAACGACGGATAGGGTGGTGAGTTGGATCCATCGACAATGGGGTGATGAGGCATTACCGCCTCATACCTTGTGGTTTAAGAAGACCGACTCTGCCCTCCGTGGTCATGTCATGGAGGAATTGGAAGCCCTAATTGCGGTAACAGGGTACAAGAAAGTCTTATACTTTCCCGCAAATCCATCGAAAGGTAGGACAATTCAAGATGGCTTTTATTATATCCAAGGCATTTCCATCGACCAAACGGACTTCTCTTTTGACCCAGAGTTTCCTGCCACGACAGCAAATATTGAGGAACGATTCCCCCAAATTAATGAAGTATGTAAGATGAAGAATAAAGAATCATTTAATAGCGAACCAATGGCGATAGCTGATTCTTCATTCTTCATTCTTCATTCATCATTTTTTTACGCCAATGCTTCGACGGTGGAGGATGTGCGCCATGCAGTGCAGCAAACGGATGATGGTTTTTTGTTGGCAGGGGCAGCCGACTTATTTGAGGCTTTCATTATATTGAAAATGGAAGATGGAGAATTTATAAAAGATAATTGGCCATCGCAACGTAATCTTCAATCTTCAATCTTCAATCTTCATCCTTCATTGCTTGTCTGTGGCAGCACCCAGTCTCGTCCTCATGCCTTGGGATTCCCCGTGTTAGAGATTCCCCGTGAGGTATATGATGGTGAAAAGGATGTCGACGAATGGATGGAAAGCTTCTTGGCAACCCAACATTTGCCCGAATCTTTGGCTTTGTCTTTCGGCAACAATACCCATCGCACGGGAAAGGAGTCTGCTCTATACCTACGAGATGTCATGGCGAAGGCGGCAAAGCGCATCATTAATACCTGTCATCCCAAGGAGTTGATTATAGAAGGGGGATCCACGGCATTCCGCTTATTGCAACTCCTCGGTTGGCATTCTCTTTCCGTGAAGCAAGAGCTGACATCTGGCGTTGTCCGAATGCAAACCGACAATAACGTTTTTGTCACATTGAAACCTGGCAGTTATGATTGGGGGAAGAATGATTCTGCTTGATATTTCTTCTTTACAAACGCTAATTGATGGTGGTGCTACCCCTGCGTTGTAAACGAAACATAATGTTATAAGTTTTCGATTTCCTCAATTGTCATGCCTGTAATCTCTGCAATGTCCCCAATGGAAAAGCCCTTGGCTTTCATTTTTAGGGCAGTTGCATGGAACTTATTAGTCGTTTCTTCCAACTTATTAGTCGTTTCTTCCAACTTATTAGTCGTTTCTTCCAACTTATTAGTCGTTTCTTCCAACTTACCAGTCGTTTCTTCCAGTTTATCATTTGTTTCTTCCAGTTTAACAAATGCCTCTTTCAGTTGTTCTCTGCTTCGTCGCAAGTCATTGGCAATCGTCTTGTCGCGACTAACCCTGTCCCAGAACAAATCATAACCGATGAGTTGTTCACGGGTAAACGCTGATTCTTCTACCAGTTGGATGGCCTTGCTGATTTCTGGATTATCCAGCAGTTCTTGCGGAACGACCTCCGTGTATGCGTTTATTTCCGTTAGGAAGCGGAGCCAAAGCACCTGCATCTTTTTCTCGGAAAAAGACTGTGGCTTGAATTTCTTCAGTTCGACAAAGACAAGGTGGAAACCGTCGATGACTTTCTTAGTGTCCTTATCATGTACGAGATGATAATAATGGTAGTAATCCTCCATCTCTGGCTCGAAAATGTCATCAATTAGGTTGAGCGAATAGACGGGTTGTAGGTCCTCATAGAGTCCCCCTTGTTTGAGTTGGCTCACATATACTTTTGACGAGTTGAAAAGTACGCGTTGCATGAAGTTGTTTGACCAATACATCTGCATCTCCACGATAAATTGCCTTTTATCCTTGGTCTCGCAGTACACGTCAACAATGCTGTCCTTGCCTTCCTCTGTTCTGGGTACTCTCTCTGGCGAGAGGTAGTGGATATCCGTGATTTCCTTGCCTGTCTCTATTGGAAGCAGGGCATTGAGCAGACTCATCACCAAGTCGGGATGCTCACCAAAAATCTTCTTGAAAGTCAGGTCTGCCTTTGGGTCTAAATACTTTGCCATGGTGTTATTCTTAATGATTTTGTTGTTAACGGTGCAAAGATACGACTTTTTTCTTATTTTTCATGCAAAAAGCGGAGATAATCGTCATAATCGATAAACCTACCCCCCATCGACTTGAGGTGGGGTGTCTCAAACTGGCAGTCGATGATGCCTTTCCCCTTCTCTTGCATGAAACGGGCAAGGTGAATGAGGGCGAGTTTACTGGCATTGGGTACGAGGGAGAACATGCTTTCGCCAATGAAACAATCATTGATAACGACCCCATAAAGACCACCGACAAGTCTTTTTCCCTCCCAGACTTCCACGCTGGCGGCTATATTCAACTCATGTAGCTTCCCGTATGCCTTGATGATGTCCTCGCCCAACCATGCCCCATCTTGTAGAAATCGGTTATTCGCTATGCCGCAACCTATGATGACATCATGGAAGGCTTTGTTGAACGTGCAGGTGTACTCCCCTTTGTTCATCAATGTTTTCATGCTATGCGATACGTGGATTTCCGAAGGGAAGATGACAAATCGTTTCATCGGGCAATACCAAAGCGGCTCGTCATGGTTGCGGAAAGAGAACCAAGGGAAGATGCCATAATGGTATGCCAAGATCAAACGTTCTGGGGAAAGGTCGCCTCCTACGGCAAACAACCCATCCTCTTCTCCCAACCGTGGGTCGGGAAACCATAGCTTATCGTCTAATTGAAATATCATTTAGGTTGTGGGGATTATGAGTATAATGGGATAAATGGGGTGAATGGGATAGCAAGAGGGTGAAAAATTGACAATTTTCATTTTTCAATCTTCAATTTTCCATCCTCTTCCGTCTTGACGATATGGACGATGCCGCCTTTCTTCAACTTGCCAAAAAGGATTTCGCGCATCAACAGGGGCTTCAACATTTGGGCGATTACGCGATCCATTTCCCTGGCACCATATTCCTTGGTGTACCCTTTCTCCAACAGGAGGCTGCGGGCATCATCGGAGAGTTGCATGGTCACTTTCTTCTGTGTCAGCTTGTCTTGTAGCTCGCGCAGTTTCTTGTCGAGGATGAGACTCGCCATCTCGCGACTCATATCGTGGAACACCACCGTACCCGATAGGCGATTGATAAACTCAGGCTTAAAGGTCTTCTTTACCTGTGCCAGCATTGCCTCGCCCCGAGACACTCTCGACGTGAAGCCGACGTTGGCTTGTGAGGCATATTGTGCGCCGGCATTGGAGGTCATGATGAGGATGACGTTGCGGAAGTCCGCTTTCTGTCCCTTGTTATCGGTCAGTCGGGCATAGTCCATCACCTGCAAGAGGATGTTGTAGATGTCCTCATGCGCCTTCTCAATCTCGTCGAAGAGCAACACGCAGTTGGGTGTCTTGCGAATGGCATCGGTCAGTAAGCCACCGTCTTCATATCCCACATACCCCGCTGGGGAGCCGATGAGCTTGGCTACGGCATGTTTCTCGGTATATTCGCTCATGTCAAAGCGCACGAGCGAGATGCCCAATTCCTTCGCCAAGGTACGCGCCACCTCTGTCTTGCCTACGCCAGTAGGACCGACGAAGAGCAATGAGGCGAGCGGCTTGTCATCGTCGGTCAGTCCCGCTTTCGCCATCTGCACCGCCTCTACTACCTGTCTGACCGCCTCATCTTGCCCGTAGATCTTGGCGAGGATGTTGGCTTGCAGGGTCTTAAGCGACAGGTTGTTCTCTTCTTTCATCGCGGCGGCATCCACCTTGCACACCTTGGCAAGCACCTCGGAGACCAATGCCTTGTCCACCTTCTGCCGCTTCACCCCCTCGATGGGGTGCAATTCGCGGTAGGCTCCCGCCTCGTCGATGAGGTCTATCGCCTTGTCGGGCAGGAAGCGGTCGCTGATATGTTTGGCACTTGCCTTGACGGCATACTCGATGACCTCGTTGGAATAGGTGACGTGATGAAACTCCTCGTATTTCTTCTTCAGCCCCTTGAGGATGTTTACAGCCTCTTCCACCGACGGCTCGGGGATGTCTATCTGCTGGAAACGCCGCACCACGCCTCGGCTCTTGGCGAAATAGCGGTTGTATTCGTCATACGTCGTCGAGCCGATGAAACGGATCTCGCCCTTCTCCAAGTAGGGCTTGAGCATATTGGAGGCATCCAACGAGCTGTCTGAGACGCTCCCCGCGCCAATCATGTTGTGGATTTCGTCGATGTAGACGATGGCGTTTCCCTTTTTCCTCACACCCTCCATCACCCGCTTGATACGCTTCTCGAAGTCGCCACGGTATTGTGTGCCAGCCACCATCGCTCCCATGTCCATCTGGTAAACGGTGCATCCCTGCAAGCGCGGCGGCACATCGCCCTTGACAATGCGATTCACGAGGCCATAGACGAGTGCAGTCTTGCCCACCCCCGGCTCGCCTACGTGGAGCGGGTTGTTCTTGTCCTTGCGGCAAAGCACTTGGATGGTGCGTTCCAACTCCGCCTCACGTCCGATGAGTGGGTTGTGGCTATTCACCATGTCGTTCATGCAGGTGACCAGTTTTTGCCACGCGCCGCCCTTGTCAGAGGCAAGTGGGGGAGTGGCGGAAGCCTCTCCGCCATCGTCTCCAAAGAGATCATCGAAGTCGATGTCTTCGCCATCCTCCGACAAGTCGCCATCATCCATTTCATCCAATGATGAGAGGAAGGACTCGAAATCATCGCTTTCCTCATCGTCTTGGTCGATGACTGGGTCGTAGGTGTCTATCAGTTCCCTTTCAAATTCCACCATGCAACAGTCGAGATATTTATGGAGAAGGTAGTTGACCAGTGAGTCTTTCAAGTCCAACATTCCCTTGAAGAGGTGGGGGATGTCGTACACTTCCCGTCCCGCACTCTTGGCATAGTAGGCGGCATATTGTTGCAACATGTCGTATTGGACAGAGGGACGGGGAGCAGTATCCTCTGTGTAGGGGAATGATTCCAACTCCACCAACCAGTCATCGACATGGTCTAACAGCTCATCTTTATTCACTGAGAGCTTATTGAGTATGAGGCCAATCTCCGAATTAGAAAGGAAGATGGACAACGCATGCTCAGGCATGACGTATTCATTCCGCAAGACGAAGGCGAGACCTTCGGCACCTTCGAGGATTTTCCGTGTCTTTTCCGTGCATTCCATAGTTCATTCGGGTGTATAGGTGATACGTAGGGGGAAACCCTCTTCACGGGCCATGTTGGTCGCCTCTTCCACTTTCGTGATGGCGATGTCGTAGGAGTAGACACCCACCACTGCCTCGCCGGCGTGGTGTACTTGCAGCATGAGGGTTTCGGCTTCCGCCTCGCCCTTGTGGAAGATGGTGATGAGCATCCTCACCACAAACTCCATCGTGGTGAAGTCGTCGTTGTAAAGAATGACCTTGTATCGTCTCGGCGGTTGCAGACGATGCCTTGTCTTTTCGCGGATTGATGATTGTTCTTTTGGCATAGTTTGCAAAAATAATGTTTTTGTCGTGTTTATATATGTGTTTTATCATACTTTAACGTGTCAACCCCCATTTTCTTGACATAGCGAGGTGTCCGTTTTTTTTCACAAATGGAGCCTCTGTGGTTGCGTTATTTGCCACCAACTCCTCCTTCGGGCGAAAATACGCGAGTTTTTGACGTATTTTGTAAGTTATTGATTATCAATATATTGGCAAATTGTTACCCTTTTTATCGCTTATAGAAGCCCCATTTCCACCTCATAAATGGGGCATTTTAACATTCTTTCTGCCGCATCCGCCACCTACGGATGCTCTTTTTTCCACCGATAACTGCCGCATCTGTCCAGATAACTGCCGCACAAATAATGTTAAATCGATAAATCCGCCACAAACGAATGCCAAAAGGCAATGTGATTAACACCGTTTAACTACTACTTTGCATCATTTCCCGAACGTCGTTTTGTCAAGAATTTTCATTGGTATTATTGCTCTTCAATCCTTTTGAATGCAAAAGAAATGATAAAGTGGACGGCAAGATATACATCCAGACTTGTCCCCGTATCCTTATCCGACGTAGAAAGTGGCTGAAACATTTGGTGGTTTGATAGAAATAAAATATATTTGCAAAAAACAAGGGAATGATGAATTCAAATGTAAACTGCCAGATGCTCTGCAAGAACTGCAACAGGGTGAAGGGCGCACGATAGGAGTTGCTAATACTATGGGATTAAACGAAAGTAATGTCACGGCGGAAGAGTTGATCGCCCGCGTGAAGGAAATCTCCCAATATGAGGGAAAGGATGGGTGTGTCGCCAATAAGATGATGCACGAGACGTTGGTGTTGGCTTGTGCAGAGGGGTTGAAGGGTACACGCCATGGATTTGGTAATCTCTCCTCACAAGTAGATACCTTGTGCAAGAAGCACCATGTCGCCCCCGCCGATACCGTTGCCATTCATAAGATGAGGCGTGACAGCAACAGCTCCAAGCCCCTGTTGCCCGAGGTGTTGCGGTTTGACTGTTTGGCTCTTGCGAAGTTTATTGGGGTGGTGTTCGGTGACCGTCATGCGAACATACCCTTGCCCCATGAGAGTTTAGGGGAATCCGAAGACAAGGCGATAGCCTCTGGTATGCGCATTCCCGCTATCAGATGTATGGTCGATGAGTGGGATACGAAAACGATGAGGGTTAGCGTGGACCAAGAGGGAGTAGGGGATAGCTTGATAGTTGACTATGAACATACGCCTGAATACATCGACTTGTCATATCTGAACGATATATTATATAAAGGTGTGCAGCTCAATCTGCTCGATGTAGAGATGCGGGAAGGCAAGGCGATACCACGGATGGTGGTCGTGGAACCCGATTATTTGCTTGACATCAGTAGCATCGCCACTTGTTTTGAGGATTATGGGCATCATCCCCTGTCGTTTGTCCTTAACCAGATGAAGCCCCGTGTTAATACCTCTGCCACTATCCTGGGTAACTTCGCTGGAAGTGCCTTGGACGACATCATCAACAATGAGGATTACCATATCAGCGATACCATCAAGGCGAACTTCCATGAGCGGGCATTGGAATATTGTACCTGTGAGGAACTTGACATCGAAGATTTCAAGAGAAACATTACCATACAAGTCAATAACTTACGGCAGATAGTGGATGAGATCTTCAAGAAATACGACCGAACGAAAGCCATCCTTGAACCGTCTTTCGTGTGTGAGAAGTTAGGAATACAAGGAAGAGTAGACCTCATGACCACGGACATGAACCTCTTGGTGGAGCAAAAGTCGGGGCGTAACATGTACATCGAGCGGAAAAATAGGAACAGACATGGAAGTCTCCATGTTGAGAAGCACTATGTGCAGCTATTGCTCTATTTTGGTGTGTTGGCTTATAATTTCAATCTTTCACGTAATAAGACGGACATTCATTTGCTGTATTCCAAGTATGGGTTGCCTGATGGCTTATTGGAAGTGCAACCCTTACAGAAGTTGGTGCATGAGTCAATCAAGTTTAGAAACCAGGTGGTAGCCATTGAATACCGTATCGCACAGGAAGGATTTGACAAGTTCATCGATCAGATGACTCCCCACACCATCAATGTGGAGGGTCTTGATGACTATTTCTTCAGGAGATACCAATTACCTTCAATCATGGAGATGACCGAGCCATTGCATAAACTTACGCCATTGGAACGGGCATATTTCTGTAGGATGGTGACATTCGTGATGAAAGAGCAACTGCTTTCCAAGGTGGGAGCGGTGGAAGGAATGGGCAATAGCATGGCAGACTTATGGAATATGCCATTGGCAGAGAAACGTGAGACGGGCAATATCTACACGGGATTGACGATTATCGCCAAGGAGAAAAGCAGGGCATCGAATGGGTTTGACACCATTACCCTTGCCATCCCTGACCAAGGCGATGCTTTCTTGCCCAACTTCCGACGGAGTGACATGGTGTATCTATATGCCTATCGTGATGGGGAGGTGCCGGATGTGCGCAAGAGTTTCTTATTCCAAGGCAATGTGGCAGACATCCAAACAACGCAATTAACTATCTATCTGCATGACGGGCAACAGAATCCTTTGTTGTTTAGGGATGATGTGCCGTATGCCGTGGAACATGCATCAAGCGACATTGGGGGCAATAGTGCCTTGGCAGGATTGCATCATTTTATCACGGCGATGCCTGATAGAAAGGCCCTGCTTTTGGGACAACGCTCCCCCAAACAGGACCAAAGTAGGCAATTGACCAAGAGCTACCATCCGAATTATGATGAGGTGTTGTTGAAAGCCAAACAAGCAAATGACTATTTCCTGCTCATTGGTCCTCCAGGAACGGGCAAGACTTCGATGGCTTTGCGCTTCTTGGTGGAAGAGGAATTGGCATCTTCCTCATCAAACATTCTGCTGATGGCATATACCAACAGGGCGGTGGACGAGATTTGTGCGATGCTATGTAAGGCTGGGATAGACTTCATCCGATTGGGGAATGAATATAGTTGTGACCCCCAATATAAACCATATCTATTGGGAAATGCCATTGAAGAATGTCCTAAACTGGATTTCATCAAGCGAAAAATTCAAGAGACAAGGGTTATTGTGTCAACAACTTCCACGATGCAGTCACGTCCGCTCATCTTCCGGGTGAAACATTTTTCATTGGCAATTGTCGATGAGGCAAGCCAGATCTTGGAACCAAATATCATAGAGCTGCTCTCCATGCACCATGATACATCGGACATTGACCGCTTTATCTTGATAGGCGACTATAAGCAGTTGCCAGCCGTGGTGAGGCAGGATGCCGTCGATGCTGCCGTAGACAGCCCTTTATTGAGGGAAATAGGGTTGGATGATTGTCGTAATTCGCTCTTTGAACGGCTCATTAAAACCGAGTTGAGGCATGGACGGACAGACTATATAGGCATTTTGCGTAAGCAGGGACGTATGCATCCCGACATAGCGGAGTTTCCCAATGAGATGTTTTACTGGCATGAAAAGCTTGATGTCGTGCCATGTGAGCATCAATTGGAGGAGAGCATCGGCTATCTGTTGCCATCGGAAGATGCCCTTGATGACCGGCTGAAGTCCCATCGGATGATATTCATCCCATCCAAGACGTGCAAAAGTCCAGATGTTTCTGACAAAGTAAACATCGATGAGGCACGTGTTGTGGCGGATTTGCTCCGTCGGGTGCATCGATTCTATGGTGCAGCCTTTGATGCCCATTCCACCGTTGGTGTCATCGTTCCCTATCGCAACCAGATAGCCACCATCCGCAAGGAAATCGAGAAGTTGGGCATTCCGTGCCTATTGGATGTAGCCATCGACACCGTGGAACGCTACCAAGGGAGTCAGCGTGACGTGATTATCTATTCTTTCACCATCCAATATCGTTACCAGATAGCGTTTCTTACTGCCAATTGCTTTGAAGAGGAGGGACATGAAATCGACCGAAAACTGAATGTTGCCATCACTCGGGCAAGGAAACAAATGATTATTACAGGCAACGAACAAGTGCTTTCTTATCATCCAACATTTAGGAAATTGATGGATTTTGTCAAGGAAAAAGAAAAAAAATGCTAAAAGAACTTGCCTTTTGGAAAATATTACCTATCTTTGCAGTCGAAATAAACGTAAAAAGAGGATTTAAGGATACTGAATTCCGACCGCAAGGAGGTTGTCGGAATTCATTATTTTTGTTATCCACAATTATTTAGATAAAAAAAGAATATTATGGCTTATATGTCACAAGAAGGCTACGAGAAACTCGTAGAGGAACTGAAACGCTTGGAATCCGTCGAGCGTCCGAAAATTTCAGCCGCCATAGCAGATGCTCGCGACAAGGGAGACCTGAGCGAAAACTCTGAGTATGAGGCAGCCAAAGAGGCGCAAGCGCACCTTGAGTCGAAAATCAACCGTCTGAAAATCACCATCTCTGAGGCGAAAATTGTTGACACGTCGCTTCTCAGTGGCGATGCCGTGCAAATCCTTTCGAAGGTAGAACTTACCAATATGGACACCCAAGCCAAGATGGTGTATACCATCGTAAGCGAGAGTGAGGCAAATATCCGTGAAGGGAAATTATCCATCAAGACACCTATTGCGCAAGGACTGCTGAACAAGAAAGTGGGCGACGAAGTAGAGATTGCCATTCCAAGAGGGACTATTAGGCTTCGTGTAGACAACATTTCCATCGCTTAACCAACCTTTACCATCAAATTATAATACCATGGACATCTTTTCAAAAATCGCAGCAGGCGACATCCCCAGCTACAAATGTGCTGAAAGTGACAACTTCTATGCTTTCCTTGACATCAACCCATTGGTGAAAGGACACACTTTGGTGATTCCTCGCAGGGAGGTGGATTACGTCTTCGATATGGAAGATGAAGAGATTGCGGCTTTCCAAGTGTTTGCCAAGAAAGTTGCCATTGCCATCAAGAATGCCTTTCCTTGCAAGAAGGTGGCAGAAGTGGTGCTTGGCTTGGAAGTTCCTCATGCACATATCCATCTCATTCCCATGCAAAACGAGGCGGACGTGGACTTCCGAAAGGAAAAATTGAAACTGACAGATGAGGAGTTCAAGGCAATTGCCGATAAAATCTATACGGAATTTATAAAGGGTTAGCATCAACGCTAACCCTTTTACTTGTAGTTAAATGTACTCGCCTCCTTTCTTGATATGCACTTCGTTGACATATTTCCTGACCAAGGCAGATGAGTCTTCTTTCTTGCATACCAATAACATGTTGTCGTTTTCGGCAACGATAAAACCGTTTAGGCCATTCAGCACGGCAAACTTACCTTTGGAGAGTTTGATGATGTTGTTATGGCAATCGTCTATCAAAACATCGCTGTCAATCACCACATTATCATCTTCCACCTTTTGCAAAGCCTCGTAAATGCTATGCCAAGCACCAAGGTCGGCCCAGCCGAAGTCGCATTTCTTGACATACACGTT
>JAFYZV010000237.1 GCA_017548525.1 Prevotella sp. | reverse complement strand
CTAATTCCGATTGATTTCAGTAAGAAACAAATGAAAGAGACCCTGTTCACAAAAGATTATGACAACGAACATTTTCAAAACGTCGTAGACAACCTAAACCTCCTCTACGTGGCTTTCACTCGCGCCAAGCACAACCTGTTCATCTATGGGAAAAGAGAAGATAAAGGTTCTCGTTCACACATTTTAGAGGCTTGTTTAGACAAGGTTGCGGCAAACCTTCTAAACGCAGAGTTAAACGATGCGAAAGATGATAAGGACATGATTGTTTCTTTTTCATTCGGAGACCCATATATACCGTCTACCGGAAAAATAAGCAATCATTCTACCAACGTCTTTCGACAACCTGTTACGAGTAAGGCATTCAATATCAAGTCATACGCAATGAACACCGCTTTCATCCAAAGCAATGCCAGCCGTGATTTCGTGGGACAATCTATGGAGACAGAGAAACAAAAGGAATACATCCAACTTGGTAACGTCTTACACCATATCTTCTCTACCATTCACACGAAAGAGGATATTGACAATGCCTTAGCGATGCTCGAACAGGAAGGGATTCTCTATAACCCAACCATCACGGAGAAAGGACTGAAAGAACTGATTAGCAAGAGGCTGAACGACAGGCGTGTGGCAGACTGGTTTTCTGACAAATGGACATTGTTTAACGAATGCACCATCCTATCCTACAATGAAGATGAAGGCAGAGCCATTGAGCATCGACCCGATAGAGTGATGACAGATGGGAAACAGATGATCGTTGTAGATTTCAAATTTGGCTCACCCAAACCAGCCCATATCGACCAAGTGAAACGGTACATGTCCCTATTGGAAAATATGGGTCATCATGAGGTGAAGGGATATTTATGGTATGTTTATAGCAACAAAATCACAGAAATAACAATATGAAGGGAACATTTTTAGAATACGTAGCGAAAGACCTATTGGCGAAATACGAAAATGACTTATCGCACTTAGTTGTCATCTTCCCCAACAAGCGAGCGTCCATCTTCCTCAACGACTATCTTGCACGACTCACCAATAAGCCACTTTGGAGTCCTTCCTACATCACCATTAGCGAACTCTTCCGCCAACATAGCGAACTGATCGTAGGCGAACCCATCAAGTTGATTAGCGACTTGTATCAAGAATACATCCGACACACGGGATCGGAAGAGACGTTAGACCATTTCTTCGGGTGGGGGCAGATTCTTCTTTCCGACTTTGATGACATCGACAAGAACATGGCAGATGCCCAAAAGGTGTTTGGCAACTTGCGGGATTTGCATGAGTATGATGACATCTCCTATTTGGATGAGGAACAGATTGCCCTCCTCAAACGATTCTTCTCCAATTTCTCGGAACATCACAATACGGAACTGAAGAAGCGGTTCTTGCGGTTTTGGAGTCATTTCCACGACATTTACCTCTCCTACAACAAGAGGCTGCAATCTCAAGGGTTGGCATACGAGGGTGCGCTCTATCGTAGGGTCGTTCAAAGCGAAAGCATCGATTTCAAGCATGACACCTATATCTTCGTAGGATTCAACATGCTACAGAAAGTGGAACAGACACTATTCAAACGGCTCATGCGAGAGCGAAATGCCAAGTTCTATTGGGACTTCGACCATTATTACATGGACGTAGACAACCATGAGGCGGGATATTATATCAAACAATACCTTCAAGCGTTCCCCAATGAACTCGACAACCAAGATGACGTGATATACAACAACATTAACAAGCCCAAACAGCTGACCTTCATCAGTAGCCCCACGGAAGATGCCCAAGCACGATACACCAGCGATTGGCTTCTTGCGAATGGGCGTATAGAGGATGGTAGGGACACCGCTATCGTCCTTTGTGACGAACAATTGTTGCCACGTGTCATCCATTGCCTCCCCCCCGAGGTCAAGAATGTGAACGTGACAACTGGTTATCCTCTTTCCCAATCCCCGTTTGCCTCTTTGATCCATGCGCTGATCCTTCTCCAAACCGCTGGCTTGAACAAATACCACGACCGTTATCGTCTCTTATATATAAATAAGGTGTTGAGCCATCCATATATAAAATATGTGTCGCCATGCTATACCGACATCAAAACGAAGATCCATGAAGAAAGGATGTTTTATATCGACAGAGACTCCTTGACAGCCATTGATGAAGGAATGACATTGTTGTTCACAGACTTGACAGACGGTGGGAAAGAAGCCAGCATCACCATTGAAAAACTGTCACGATGGCTTCTTGACCTATTGACAAGGATAGGCGAAAACAGCAAAGACGAGGAAGACCCATTCTTCCAAGAGGCATTATTCAGGACATACCAGCTCATGAACCGACTTCACGAGCTGATTCTTGCTGAAGACTTAGATGTTGACATCATCACATTCCAACGCTTGATTACCCAATTGACGGCATCCACCACGATTCCCTTCCATGGTGAGCCTGTCAAGGGGTTACAAGTGATGGGACTCTTGGAAACACGAAACCTCGACTTCAAGCATGTGCTTCTCCTCTCCTGCAATGAGGGGAAGATGCCGAAGGGCATCAATGACACCTCGTTCATCCCCCATGCCATCCGCAAGGCATTTGACCTAACCACCATCGACCACAAGGTCTCCATCTATTCCTATTATTTCCACAGCCTCCTACAACGCGCTGAAGATGTCACCATCCTTTACAACAACTCAACGGAAGACGGACAACGGGGCGAGATGAGCCGTTTCATGCTTCAATTGATGGTGGAAATCAACCACCCCATCCGCCGTGAATCCCTCAAATCGGAAATCAATAGTATTGTTATCCAACCATCTTCCATCAAGAAAGACAACGAATGCCTGTCGTTGCTCAACCAGATGACACACCTATCCCCCACATCCATCATCGACTACATCCGCTGCCCTTTGCAATTCTTCTACCGTCGAATGGCAGGGATAGAGGAGCCTGAAGACGTGGAGGATGATGAGGGCATCGACAACAGGATGTTCGGAAACATCTTCCATCGGTCGGCGGAACTCGCCTATAAAGAATTGAAGGCGCAAAACAACACCATCTCCCGAGAGGCTATTCTTGACTTCCTCAAGCATCCCGTCAAATTGGAAATGATAGTCAACCAAGCTTTCAACGAAGAGCTGTTTCACTTGAAAGAGCAAGTTAAAGCCCCAATCTACAACGGCTTGCAACTTATCAACCGCCAAGTCATCATAGGCTATCTGCGTCAATTGCTGAAGGCAGATGCCAAGCATCCACAATTCACCATCAAGGGATTGGAGGAGAAAGCCTACGAAAGAATGACATTCGACACACCCGTTGGCAAGAAGACATTGAGCATCGGCGGTATCATCGACCGACTCGACATGGTAACGGGAGAGAATGGACAGCCACAGATCCGAGTAATTGACTACAAGACGGGACGCGCACCATCGGCACAGGTCTATACTCTCGATGAACTGTTCAACAACGACGGCATGAGAACCAAGCACACCCATTACTTTTTCCAGACCCTACTCTACTCCATCATTGTCAGGCATTCCCATAAATTAAACCAAGAGAAAGCTGCCGTCAGCCCTGCCCTGCTATTCATCCAACAGTCAAATAGCGAGGACTACGACCCCATCCTTCAACTCAACAAGCAGAGAATTGACGACATCTTGCCTTTAGAGCAAGAATTTCGGGAACGATTATACGGATTATTGGCGGAGATCTTTGACCCTTCCCATCCCTTCGAGCCTACGGAAAACAAGGAAATGTGTACCCATTGCGCTTATCGAAGGCTGTGCATGATGTAACTGACGTTCCAGAGCATAACTCTGATGACTCAGAGCAGTGTTCTGATAATCCAAAGCATAGAACTGATGAGTCAGAGCAGTGTTCTGATAATCCAAAGCATAGAACTGATGAGTCAGAGCATAACTTTGGTACACGATAACACGACACATGGCGATGTTGCCTTCCCAAGGGCAAGCTTTCCCTCGCCACCACGCTCACACCCGCCATTTGCTTTCCCTCGTTATCGCGAACAGCGACCGTTGGTTCGAAACACCTAACGGCGTTTCTGCATGGCGGGCTACCTTATCTGGGATGCACTGACCAATATATATTTATGGGATGCGCTATGCGCAGAAATTCCACAAAATCATTCTCAAAATTTTTCAAAATAAACTCATGCCATCAACATTTTGTTTCATTTTGAATCAGATTTTGAGGGCATTTCCCGCCGTAGGCGGCACCTTCATCGATTAATCACCCAAATTGACGCAAAACCGTGAATTTTTAATTTTTGTTGCAACGTTGCCACACCTCTATTAACTCATTGTTAAACAACTCATTAAGCGGTGGCAATAAGGTGGCATTGGTGGCAACAAATGCTGATTTTAACGAAATATTAACACAAAATAGCCGCAAAGATGCAACGAAATAGTTGCAAGTATGGATGTTTTTTG
>JAFYZV010000236.1 GCA_017548525.1 Prevotella sp. | reverse complement strand
GCAGCAGCCCACCTCGCCACCGTTCCCCGTGCCTCGATGGATAAAGAAGCATTGGTCAAGGCTCTCAAACTGAAAGATACCCAGATACCAATACTCAATAATCCCGTGGGGTATTTGAAATGATTTTTTAGTTGGTGTCCTATAATAATGCCGTTAGGCATTGGATACTATTCACGCTATCCATGTGGAATTCATGTGGAAACTTATCGTTTATCCCATTTTTTCAGGGGATTTAGTCTCGCATTATTGGTAAGTATGAATTATTTGTGTATATTTGCCCAATAATTCTAAACTAGTTAATGATGAAAAAAATTGTTGTTTTCTTATTATTCCTTTTGCCATTGATGGCAACAGCAGATCCGATAGACCTCCAATCGGCAAAGAGGACAGCCAAGACATTTCTGAAAGAGAAAGTCAGCTCTATCACCGACAAGCCCATGAATCTTGCCTACAAGCAGTCTTTACCCGACAATGAAGAACAGACAGCCTTTTACATCTTCAACTCGAGTGACGGTAAGGGCTATGTCATAGTGAGTGGCGATGACCGCACGGAGCAAGTGTTGGGTTATTCGCCCACAGGGCACATCGACCCAGAGGCAATGCCCGACAACATGAAGTACTATCTTGGCGAATTAGCCAAAGAAATGGCAAGTATGCAAAGCGATGCCACTGGCAGCGTCAGGAAGATAAAAAGGTGTGCCCCCGTCAAAAAGGCCATTGCCCCCCTCATTACTACACATTGGGATCAAACAAGTCCTTTCAACAACATGGCTCCTTATGTGGTCAACAGTAATGGCGACACTACGCGTTGCGTCACGGGCTGTGTGGCGACGGCTATGGCTCAGGTGATGAACTTCTACAAATACCCTGATGCCACGATAGCCGACTTGCCTGGCTATACATCAAAGAGTAAGGGCTTTAAAATAGACACGATACCCGCTGGCGCGACAATAGACTGGAGCAATATGGTAGATACCTACGACAACAACTCCACCGCTGCGCAATGCGATGCCGTAGCCAAACTCATGTATCTGTGTGGTGTCAGTATGAAGATGGACTACGGAACGTCATCATCTGGAGCATCGATAGCAATATCATCCAACACATCAACATTAAATAACGTCTTCATCAATTATTTCGGATACGACAGTCAGGTTCAATTTTGCCAAAAGAAAGATTACAACTCCTTGGCATGGTTCAATTTAATCTATGATGAGTTGGCAGAGGGCTTCCCAATATATGCCTTTAATGATGTACACGCTTATGTAATCGACGGTTATGACGGCGACAATATGTTCCATTACAACTGGGGATATGGTTCTCTAACTGAAGGCTATTACCTACTTTCGGCTGTCAATGAATACTATTCTGACGGCACCACAGGCTCAGTCGCGAGTTTTTCTACTGGTCAGAACATCTTAACAAAATTGAGGACGACATCACAAGGAAGCCCGACGATTGAATCTACGGTCAAGTTGGTATCATGCGTCAACGACAGTACATTGGAGGTGCAGGTGACTCATCCTGCCAGGCTGGCAGAGGAAAGTGCCTATGGCATCGGTTACATAAAAGAAGACCTAAGTGTAGTTCCCATCAATGTATGCTATGAAGATTGGCTATACTATGGTGATGTAAATGTTACTAAAGCTCAACCTTTCACAATCAGAGGCCTCTCAAAAGGCAACTATAGGGTTGTAGCCATCAAAAAGAATGAGGGTAGCAGTATATGGAAGGCAGGTGAAGACGCGGAAGTGAATTTTGCAAATGTAATCATCGATGACGATGGAACGATTTCCACCACAATGCATGGCTATAGCACAGACATCAAGGTTGACACGATGATTTTTGTTACTGACCCCACCTTTGGCTCAAATAAGGCAAAGGCATATATCACCAAGACGACGGATGACGGAAAGACTTTCGACGGAGATATTACCCTATATTCTATCCTGGAGATAGACTATGGCAACGGTTGGAAAAGAACCACTTACACTCCGATTAACACGAAAACGGTGATTTTGAAAAAAGGCGAGACAAAATGTTTGGATTTCGACGTGTTTCTCAGCGGCAAATACTACGGAGCATCGGATGCCGACTCCCTTTTCACATTCAGGTTTGCCCATGGAAGTAAAAGAGAAAACAAGTTTGGCGACTTCAAAGTGTTGGTGAAAAAGTCACCAAAAATCAGCAAGTACCTCTCCATGACCATGAACCCCACCATAGAATCCTTCAACACAGAGGAAAAATATCTTTTTGGCAAGTCGTTCAAGATGAAAGTACAAGTAATCAACGAAAACGACAGCGATTATGTCGGAGGTGTGAGAGCGACGGTTAAGATAGGTAACAAGTCAACAAGTAGTAGCAGAAACATCTACCTGCGAGCAGGCAATCAGACAGAATTGGAATTTGACATGTCACCCTCTTTCACCACCAGCAACTACAACGTCACCACCTGCAAGTTGGAGTTGTGCAACTATTGCTCTGATGGTGTGCTATCATTCAACGAGATCGTACGCTCTACTTTCGAGCCATTGACATTCACGCTCCGACCTGGCATCAAGGTGTTTTACGACGACGGCACTTCGGAATGTTTCGAGGCACAATCCTCATTCAATGCTCCCGAGAATGCCACCGCCATCGACATCAGAAAACAGAATATACTGACAAGTCTCACCCTCGCCAACCCCAACTGTCTTGTATTCACCGATGACTATTCTGGCACCCCCTCTGGAGTGACCAACAACATCGTGAAATCAGGCAAGTCGGATAATATCACGCTCACCGATGGCTACAGTTTCGCCACACCAGAGAAATTCACAGCGACCAACATATCCTACACACGCACGTTCACCAAGGGGTATCGTGCCGACGGCACAGGATGGACTACGATCTGCCTGCCCTTCGATGTTGAGAGCGTCAAGGTGAATAATGGCAGCACAACGACGCCCATCGACTGGTTCCACAACAGCACCGACACAGGCAAGTCGTTCTGGGTACGTGAGTTCTCGGCAGACGACGCACCGAGGATGCGCTTCTCCCCAGCCGACAAGATGCTCGCCACACATCCATATATCATTTCGTTCCCCGACGGCAATAGTGGCATAGGCACGACGCTCACAGGCAAGCCTGTGACATTCTACGGTTCTCAGGCAGTCATCACCCCCACACTCCACAGCCAGACCCTCGGCTACACATACCGCATGTTAGGTGTGACATCCTCAAGCACGGTGAATGTGGGCTTCGGCCATAACGACGGCGACACCTTGTTTGTCAAGAACTCACCCCTATCCGTGCAGCCATTCAGGGCATATTTCTATCCTGTGACCACGGGTGCCCAATCGCGAGTCAGACTCATCCTGACGGGTGAGAGCGAAGAGGTAGGTGATGACCCATTGGAGCAAGAGGAGGAAATGGAGTTGGTTGACCTCGGTCTGAGCGTGAAATGGGCAAACAAGAACCTGGGTGCATTGACAGCCGAGAGGCCAGGACTATTTTTGTCATGGGCAGAACTGACCCCAAAAATCAATTATTACTCCAACAACTACAACGGTTACTCTGACCAGACTGGTTCCAACATCTCTGCAACCCAATTCGATGCAGCCTACACACAGTCGGGGGGCAAATATCGTATGCCGACAAGGGCTGAGATGCAAGAATTGCTTGACCGATGCACCATCACCAACGAAATCAAAAATGGCGTAGATGGATTCAGGGTCACGGGACCAAACGGCAACAGCATCTTTATGCCTGCATCTGGCTATAAATACTATAGTGATTATCTATTCGCATCCGACAACTCCCACAACAACCGTTGCGGCTTCTATTGGACATCAGAGCCTTATAGCTACAACTCATCGCCATACGCCTATAGTTTGGTTTTAGGGTCAGACGGCATACGCAGCATCTCCAATAACTCCCGCTATAAAGGCCTTACCATTCGTCCCGTGGGGAATCGAAGCACCATTCAGGGCGACTTGAACCATGACGGATTTGTGAATATCACCGATGTGGTGTTGTTGGTAGGCTATATTCTCGGTACAGATGAAGGAATCGTGATAGAATCTGAGGCTGACATCAATGGTGACACCATGGTGAACATCACCGACGTTGTTGCTCTTACAAACATCATCTTGGGACAATAATCAAAATGGTATGTAGCATACAAAGCTATGGTTTTTAGCACATGGAGCAATCGTTTGTAAGATATGGAGCTATGGTTTAGAGCATCAAAAGCAATGCTTTATAGCATCGAACTCCATGCTTTACACACAAAAAAAAGGCGCGACACAATCTCTGTGCCACGCCTTTTTTTAGTTCATAGTTCAAAGTTCATAGTTTAGAGTTCATTTTCCCTCTCCCTACAGCTATACCTAACTTTGCAAATATCTTGCACAAGCAGATTGACTCTTTACCACAATGTCTACCAGTAAAAGTCAAGTTCAGAATCGTTTTCCGTATCTGAAAACACTGTTTTCCAAAACAGAAAACACCGTTTTCAGTGTGGGAAAACGTTTTTATTTGCCAACAGCAGCACAATTAATCACCTACGGCGAGAAATCAAACAATATCCATTTCAAAATTTCACAAAATCATTTTGAATCATTTTGTTCCCATTTTGTATAATTTCTGCACGTAGTGCATCTTTCATTTGTTTAATCTTTAATCTTTCATGTTTAATCTTTCATGTCTATTCCCTTCTTTTTTTGTTGACAAATAATACTCGCTGAAATCCCAGCAGTCGGAGCAGCCTTCGGTGATGTGGAGAGCCTCGTCGTGCTGGTGGAAGTCACAGCAAATGGCTTCAACAAGTAGTGACAATTGCCCTTTGTTACCCCCACTTTCCGCAACGAGATTGGCCATTTGACCACAAAACCCCTTCCAAATGAGGTTTGGATATTAAAATTTAGAGCAACATACATGTGTGCCAAGGATAGGAAAAACATCGGAACGAGGGGTTCATACGTGTCTTTTGACACCTGCGAGAGCAGGATTTTTACGCATTCTGTGCCTTTGCCGAGGTTTGGCATCTTAGGCGCAGAGTTTTTACTAATGTCGTATTTTATTGATAATCAGCTTTTTAGATGATTCTTAAATGGCCAAGCGTTACAGTTACAGTTGTTACAGTTGTTTTTTTTGATATATCGCCACCCCTCATTATATATATAAATACTTATATATCAATTAGTTATATAATCTTTAGAAGGGGGTTGCATTACTCATTTTTTAATTGTAACAACTGTAACTGTAACACCATGGTCGGTTACTTACTTCTCTACAAGGCTCCCAAAAGCCTGACGAAGTTCATTGTACACTCCTATGGCATAGCCGTCCACGATGAAGCACACCAACCTTAATTTGAATGTGCAAATTATTAGGAAACAATTTTTGCTAATGGTTTCTTTCCACTTTTGTTCATTTCCCAAAACTTTTTGTTATTTTTGCGTTCAAATTAAAAATATAACGGAATCAGTACCTATGGCACAATCATCATTACCTTATAACATCACAAGTCCCACAAGTATTTTTGAATATAGCAAAGGCTTGTTGGGAAAGACACTCCGTGACTTTGTGTGGGAAGGCTATCAAACGAAGAAAGGTAAAGGAAGCCTCGGCCAAATGGTGGAAAATATCTTCTTCTTGCTTGAAACGAACAACTATGCTGGTGCAGATTTTTCTGAGGCTGGTATGGAGTTGAAATGCACTCCATTGAAGAAAAGCAAGCAAGACGAATATTTAATAAAGGAACGTCTCGTGTGCAATATGATTAACTATTGCGATGTCGTCAAAGATGATTTTGAGCATTCTCATTTCTATTTGAAATGCCAGTTGATGCTATTGCTTTTTTATTTGCATCAGTCAAATTGTAATAACCTTGATTTGGAATTCATCTTTTCGATATTATGGAAGTTGCCTGAAAAGGATTTATTGATTATTCGTAATGACTATAATACCATTATAGAAAAGATAAAGCAAGGAAAGGCTCATGAACTCTCTGAAGGGGACACGATGTATCTTGGTGCATGTCGTAAAGGGCAAAAGGGCGAAAGTTTGATGAAACAGCCCTACAATCCTGAAGTTGATGCTCCACGTAGGGCATTCAGCCTAAAAATGGCGTACATGCGTACCATATTAGAATATGTGGTTCAGAGTGGCAATAATGCTGTGTCAAATGTTTCTGGCATCAAATCAGAACTTGTTAGCGCAAAAGCATTAAAAGAGAAATCATTTGATGAAATAATACTCGACCGTTTCAAGCCATATATGCATATGGGTTATGAGTTAATTGCTAAGAAAAAACAAATAGACTTGTCTAACAATCCCAAGAACAAGTTCGCAATGATTGCCAATGCCATTGTATGCTCGGAGAAATGTGCCAATGTCAACCGTTCAGAAGAATTCCTGAAAGCAGGCCTCACCATGAAAACAATTCGCATACAAGCAAATGGTAGTATCAAGGAAGCAATGTCATTTGAGAATATCGATTATATTGAGGTGGCAGAATGTGAGGATTGGATTGACTCTAGGCTATATGAACTTTATTCAAGTAGATTCATGTTCGTGGTATTCAGAGAACAACATAAAGATAAGGGAGATTTTGTGCTTGATGATGTGTTCTTTTGGACGATGCCACAACAGGATTTGGCTTTGGCAGAAGAGTATTGGAATCATATTAAGAAAAACATACTTGATAACCATATATCCGAAGAATATTGGTGGAAGGGTGCAGATAAGAAAAAATTCCATGTTCGTCCCAAAGCACAGAATGCAAAAGACCTTGCACCGACACCTGATGGTAAGTGGGCAAAGAAGTTTTGTTATTGGTTTAATAATGACTATGTTCGTGAGATAGTTGTTAATCGTCAAAAAGAGAACCCAAATGGCTAAACATAATATAAAAGTAGTTGAATTGTTTGCAGGTGTAGGAGGTTTTCGCATCGGTCTTGAAGGTGCATCAGATGCTTACGAAACCATTTGGAACAACCAATGGGAGCCTTCCACACAACACCAAGATGCTTCGTTAGTTTACAAGGCAAGATTCGGAGCAAAAGGACATAGCAACAAAGACATCAACCTTGTTCCGACAACGGACATTCCCGACCATGATCTATTGGTTGGTGGCTTCCCCTGTCAAGACTATTCAGTAGCTGCCACACTAAGCAAGTCAGGTGGCATCGAGGGGAAAAAAGGTGTACTTTGGTGGCAAATCTATCGTATCCTTCAAGAGAAGGGCGAGAAACGCCCACAATATATTTTCTTTGAGAATGTTGACCGTCTGTTGAACTCTCCAGCTACACAACGAGGACGCGATTTTGCCATCATTCTGGCATCGTTGGCCGACCTTGGATATATAGTCGAATGGCGAATCATCAATGCTGCCGATTATGGAATGCCCCAACGCAGACGTAGGACATACATTGTTGGCTATCTGCAAGACTCCGTTGTTGCTCAAAAGATAGAGGCGATGGAAGATTGGGTTGAATTTGATGGCGTTATGGCAAAAGCGTTCGAGTTCACGCCCAAGAAAGGCACTACATCTTCATTCGATATCAACGGAACAATTCAAGAAATATCTGACAAATTCAACAAGGGCAAGAAAGACAGTCCTTTCGGCAATGCGGGAATGATGAAAGACCGTCATGTATATTCCGTTGATTCAGAGGCTGTATACGATGGACCTCGCCAAACACTTGGCGGCAATCTGATTGACGAGAATCTTGTTCCTGAAGACTTCTTCATTTCAGATGAAGAACTGCCCAAATGGCAATACGAGAAGGGCGCAAAGAAGATTGAACGTGTCTCGAAGGAGGGATATAAATATGTTTTCTCCGAGGGTGGAATGACCTTTCCTGACTACCTTGACCAACCTTCACGCACCATCATCACAGGCGAGGGTGGTACTGCCCCCTCACGTTTCAAGCACGTTGTGAAAACTCCTTCAGGTCGCTATCGTCGTTTGTTGCCTATTGAGTTGGAACGTATGAATATGTTCCCTGATAACCACACCCTTCATCCTGAGGTTTCTGATGGTCGTCGTGCTTTCCTGATGGGTAATGCATTGGTATGTGGAATCGTAGAACAAATTGGCAAGAGCCTCTATCATTTCATTTATGATGAAGCACCCACCTCATCCCGTCCAATCTTCAAAGAGCGCGATGCAAAACCTATGCTCGACTTGGGGTTGTTTGCAGATGAGCAGAAACCGCTTGTCGTGAATCGCCCAAAGAAACAATATTCGCTTGACCTGACTAAGCATCTTCTCATCGGGTTAGTAAAGAAAGATAACGAGGAGTATTTCTTGAAAGAGGAACCAACAAAAATATACTATACAGGGAAAACGAAGACTTTCCCCTCTACGGTTGCTTTGAACAAACTCTATTATTTCATGCCCTACATCAAAGGCAAAGGCATTCGTGACCTTTATCTCATTCGTTTGGCACGAATCGGAAACAAAGCCGAGATTCATCCAAGATCAAACGATGAAGACCCCAGACTTGTCTTTGAACTGGAGTATCTCGAAAGTCTACCTGAATATGAAATGATTTCATTAAATAGGTATTGGTATAAAGATACATTGTTGGGAAGAATTATTAAGGAACCCTGAAAAGTCTTGTAGAACTCACTTTGTAATTCTGAAACAAAAGTCAACATAATCTATGGAAGATTTTGTTTCTGATGATAGAATAATAAATCATACCCATATCAAACGATAAACGGATAATAAGTTACTTCTTATCAAAAACGCAACAAGGGTCGTACCGATGATTGGCACGACCCTTATTCACATACTCGTTTTCTTTGTTTCTGCAACAAGACTAAGAAGTTTATTGTGTGCGTGAGAGCAATGCTTTGGTGTCTAATTCTTGGTGTTTCGTGCAGAAATGCTGATTTTGGTCAGCCATTTTCTCATGGGCAAATCGTAGCATCGATAACAAATCCACGCCAATGCCATGCAGCCGATAGGGAGCATGATGGCTTCTGCCCACACGTCATGTAGTTTGGCAATGGGAACAAGGTCGCCATGGAAACCGATGTGGGCATAGAACAAATACATCAATGGATAGTGAATGGCATAGAGGGGATAGGACAGGTTTCCAAGAAAACGGCTGATTTGCATGGTGGCTTTCCCGATGTGCATTTCTGATGCTCCTATCCAAACAAGCGAAGGGAACACAAGGATGACGCATACCGCATCGTAAAGTCCGTTCATCCAAGGTTTCATCTCGCCAATGAATAAAGGAATGAAGGCGACGAGAATGATGATGCTTCCACAAATCCAAAACGTATTTCGTATCTTCATGGGAATAAAGACACGTGCCATGAGCATACCGATGGAATAGGGGAAAAGCATCCTTATCAGTCCTGTCCAAAATCCGTGATCTGCCATCGTCCAACCCACCCCAAGATAACCGTCATGTAACGCGACGAAAGTGAGAAGACAGCCCGAAAGTACGGCAATGGCTGCTAACCATCGTGTTGACAGGCGGCGCAATAAAAGGGCATAGAGGATGTTGCCGATATATTCAAAGAAGAGCGACCAATGAGGACCATTCAAGGGAAACATCTCTCCGTTACCACGAACATCGTTTGCGGAATTGGGAAAAAGAGGTATCATGAACATCGACATCAGCAAAGCAAGCATCACGGTTCCCATGCCAATGTGTGTTCCGTCCCATCGAATGCTTCCTTGTAGAATAAAACAAATGGCTCCTATGATGGCTCCAGCGATGACCATAGGGTGTAGGCGAATCAGTCGGCGACGGAAGAATCCCTTGGTCGTCAAGTCTTTCCCCCACCTGTTGTTGTACGCATAGCCAATGACGAAGCCTGAGAGTACGAAAAAGAAATCCACGGATAGATATCCATGTGGCACAGGCGACCAATCAAAGCATTCAAAGACATGGTAAACGATGACTATGAAAGCAGCTACACCACGCAACCCGTCAAGGATGTCGTAGTGGGGCTTGGAGTCAGGGAATGTGCTGATGGCCGTTGTCTTCAACTCTTTCTATGAATGTAGTGTAATTGTCCCATTCTCCTCGTCCAACTCGCCCTTGTCGATGAGCTGGGCGATGGCGAGTTCTACGGCGAGGTCTGCCTTTTGCAACTTCCGTGGGAAACCGAGCATTTGCGTGGCTTGCTTCTTCAGTCCTTCGAGTGGGATGGAGACTTGTTGCTCTACGGCATACTTCACGGCGTTCATGATTTCGAGCATGGGGATGTCGCTGATGTCACGGTCGCCGCCTTGGCGATAGACGACAAATTGCTTGGCACTTGCCTCGTCTTTCCAATAGATGGGGTTGTCGGCTGGCGATGATGGGTCGATATAACAATTTGGAATCCTCATATCGGCAATGAAGTCTTGCAATTTTGCGGTTACTTTTGACAATCCGTATGCTTCCGCAATGCGCTTACAGATAAGGCTTTGGGTGATGGGTTGTTCGCCGGCGATGAGTTTCTGGATGTCATTGACAACAGACTTATTACTTCGTAACACGTGTTCAATCGTTCCATCGTGGTTGCCTCCCAAGGTGATGCGCTCGTATGGCACGAGTTTCTCGTTCTTGATTTCCCCCACCAACTCGTCCTTGCTCACGGCGAAGGGCATATTGGCGACCAATGTCTGCGGCTTGGGTTGTTCGGCGGGTTTTTCCTTTTCTTCTGTTTTTTGTGGAGAGGGATGTAATAAGTCATCGAGTTTCTTGGTGATGCGTTGCATGACCGCCTCCTTGTTCATGAACCAATCAACCGACCATACACGGAGGAGATTCCATCCCAAACCTTTCAATACACCAGGCTGACATATCTCGCGGTCGCGCTCGGTCTTGGTCTCGTAATAGTTCTTGCCGTCGCATTGGATTCCCAAGAGATACTGGTCTTTTTCTTTTGGATGGAGGATGGCGATGTCTACCTTGAATTGCGAGCGACCTACCGCCGTGTCAACCTCATAGCCGAGGGCGCGGATTTCCTTGGCGATGGCTTCGGTGATGTCTATGGAGTCGTCCGCCTTTTTCACTTGATTGGCAGATACTGCGATACGCCCGTTCTTGGCAAACTCCAAGAAATGCTTGAGGCCTTCCACACCACGGGCGTTGGAACGGTTGAGGTCTATCTGCTCGGGGTTCAAGGTGGAGAATACCATCATCTCATAACGGGCGCGAGAGACGGCGACATTCAATCGGCGTTCACCACCAGCGTTGTTTAATGGGCCGAAATTCATCGACACCTTGCCGCGCTTGTCGGGACCATAGCCGATGGAGAAGAGGATGATGTCACGCTCATCACCTTGTACATTTTCCAGGTTCTTGATGAAGATGGGTTCTTCAGCATCGTAAGCCTTTTTCTCCAAGTCGGGATGTTTGGCGAGTTCTTCGGTTAGGATGTCTTCGATGAGGTTTTGCTGCACCTTGCTGAACGACACGATGCCTATGCTGCGCTTGGATAGCTCGTCATCACTTAGGCGGCGCACCACCTCCTTGACGATGGCTTCTGCCTCGGAGCGGTTGGAGCGTGTCTTACCAAAGTCGTAAGTACCATTGACGGGGATGAATTGCACCTTCGACACACGGTCGTCAACGGATGGGAATGTATAGAGTTTCCCGTCGTAATATTGGATGTTGCTGAATGCGATGAGACTCTCATGGCGCGAGCGATAGTGCCACGTGAGATAACGGGCGGGCAATGTGAGGGTGATGCAATCGTCGAGGATGCTCTCCATGTCGTCGATGTCCGCCTCGCTCTCATCAACGGCATTGGTGGCGAAGAAACTCGTGGGGGGCATCTGTTTGGGGTCGCCAACACAGATAAGTGCCTTGCCACGGGCGATGGCACCAATGGCCTCTGACGTTGGCATTTGCGATGCCTCGTCGAAACAGACGATGTCGAATGGTGGTTGGTCAAGGTCGATGAATTGTGCCACGGAGATGGGACTCATCAGCATGACGGGACAGAGGCGTGGGAGGAGCGTGGGTATCTGGTCGATGATGTGACGGATGGAGGCACCTCGTCCTCCTGAAGCGATGTAGCGTTTCAAGATGCCAAGTTCCGACGAGGATGATGGCTCAAGAGCTTGTGACGGCACATTGGCAGCGAGTTTGCAATAGAGCATCTTCTTGGTGAGTTCCTGGAATTGCTTGGCGAGGTCGCGATATTTATAGATAATGTCTTCAAACAGCAAACCATTGAACATCTGCAAATCCTTGTCCTCGTCTATCATACGGAGGGCAAGGTGCTGGTATGCCCCTTTCTCCATTGCGTTTGCGGCTGTATGGGCATCGATGGCGTGTTGGTTCATGTAGGCTATGACCTTGTCGAGATGCAAGGCTTCTAACTCGCGCTTGCGGATGCACCATTGTGCCCAGTTGCGGCTCTTGTCGAGGTTTTGCGTCCATTGGGGAAGAAGGCGCAGAAGGGTGGGGAAGTCCTCGGTGTCGAAAGAGGCTTTCGTTTGTATCTTCTCGATGTTTGAGATGAGGTCCTTGCAAGCCTTGATGTGGGCGGTGGGGATGGATGGTGATTGTGAAAGCCCCGCTTCTTTCAATAACGCTTGGTATTTCTCTAATTGCCCAAACATGGTTGGTATTTCGTCTTCCGATATTCCGCTCTTAAAGGCATTCATGGTCTTCATGAAAGACTTTTTGGCAAAGATACGCGAGACCACCCATTTGCCACACACCTCTTCCCATTGGCGTTTCAGTTGGGATGCATCTTGTGACAAGATGTTTTGGCTATAGTTCTGTGTAAGCGACTCTTGTGTCTCAGCGAAACGCAACGCCCATTTGGCTCCGTCAAGGGAGTGGGGTTGCTTATAGCCAGCATGTTCATTCAGTTGGGTGATGAGTTGGTCTGCACTATTGATTTGTGAAGATAGGGTGGAAAGCCGTTCTGCAAGCTCTGTTTGGGTTTGTTGGGATGCGTCATAGATGTTCAATCCTTGCAGGGGATGCTGCGATGGTTGTCCTGTGATGTTGAACACGGTGTCAAGTGTGGCGATCTTGTCTGCGGCATCTTTCAATTTGGCAACGTCGAGACCATTCATGAAATGACCAGAAGGCGCAATGGCATCTCCATCGATAGCCTCGTATCGTGTGATGCAGTCATAAAGGGAAAGGCCAGAGGAATGCTTCTTGTGCAGCTTGTCCATATAGCCAATGAGGTTTTGCCGCTGGCGGAAAAGTTCCTGTGAGGTTGCCTCATATTGCTCTGGCTCCTTGATGCGTGTGAGGTCGAGAGTGGTTTGCAATTGATGGAGCAGGTGGGTCTTGGTGATTTTGTTGGAGTGCATTTCCAAACAGAAGGGGTCAAGGCCGATTTTTGCCAAACGTTTCTGTACAACTTCCAATGCTGCCATCTTCTCTGCCACGAACAGCACGCGCTTGCCGTGATAGAGGGCGTTGGCAATCATGTTGGTGATGGTCTGGCTCTTGCCGCTTCCCGGAGGACCATAGAGGATGAAACTGCGACCTTCGCCCGATTCCACAACCGCCTCCATCTGCGAGGAGTCTACATCTACAGGGATGGCATACTCGTGTGGCTCCACCTTTTGGTCGATTGTCCGTGCGTCTGTGGTGGAAGGTATGTCGATGCCTACCCAATGCTTTTGCATCAAACTCTCGATGATGGGGCTTTTGCGCATTTTCTCTGCGTTGCTATGGATGTCGTTCCACATCACGAACTTGTTGAATGAGAACAACCCCAACATCGATTCTTCGATGATGTCCCAATGGGGGTGGGTAGCGAGATGGCTTCGGAGGGTGGTAAACACTTGCCGTACATCGATGCCGTGCTCGTCTTCAGGGAGTGGATTGAGGCCGGTTAGGTTGGTGTCGTATTGCTGCTTGAGCATCTCTACGAGCGTTGTATTGAATGTCACGTCTTCATCGCGCTTGCGGATAACATAATTGTTACCACTCTTGCGCACCAAATCCACGGGCATCAGCAGGAGGGGAGCATAACGGGGACGAACACTTTTTTCTGTCTCATACCATTTCAGTAATCCCATTACCAAGAATAGGGAGTTGGCACCATTCTCCTCAAGGGCGGTTCGGGAGTCGCGGAATAGGGTCTTGGTGGCTGTCTTGAGTTCCTCGTCTGTAAGATAGGTGCAGATTCGGTTGTGTTTCAGGTCTTCATTGACCAATTTTTCCAATTCCTCTTGGTGCTGGCGTGAGTCATAGATGCCATATTCGTTGGGACCAATCTTTTTCTTGGCAGGATTGGGAAGCAACTGGAAGTCGTTGCCATCGCTGAGGTCGTTTTCGATGTCTTCGATGCTGAAGGAAATGAATGGGATGACTTTCTTGCCAGAACGGATGCTGACGAGGTTGTTGCGGAGGGAGAAGTCGAGCAACTTGCGCTCCCAGATCTGCTGGCGGGTGAGCTTGGATTCGTCTTGGGTGGGCGTGTTGGTGTTGCGTACTTGCATCTCCTTGATTTTCTCAGTGGCAAGGGAATGGCTGATGCCTTCGTTTTGCCATTCGCCATTGATACGTATAGGTAGGGGACGGATGCCTTCTAAGCGGCAACGATGGATGTCGCAAAAGAGAACAAACTTGTCTTCTTCCGCAACGATATGTCGTGTAGCATGTGAGACAGCATCTTCAAAAGACACGTGATTAGACGATGCTATGTCTGTCGCTTCGACCAAGACCATCTCACTAATGCCATCGGCAATGCTTTTGGAGAGGAGTGACTGGTCGTCGCAGACGGTTTGGTAATAGTATTTGTCCACTAACCAACAGCCTATATACATGTGGCCTTGTTGCAAAACCAAGACGGGATGAAGGCCGCATGATTCCAAGCAGGAGGCATAAAGAAGGGACAAATCCAAACAGGTTCCCAACTTTTCTGATAATACTTTGTCTACCAAACGGACACGTTGACCGTTCTTTTCGTAACTCGTCGGTGGGGCAGAATAGACAATCCCCTCACTTCGCAAAGCCTCATAAATAGATGCCACTTGCGCACGGACACGGTTGGGGTCTTGGGTTTGGTATTCGTCCAATGCAGAAGAACCCGTAAGCTTCTCTAAATATTTGGCGGCATTGACTTTAACCCGTGAGAGTTCAGGGGCATTTGGGGTGACGAAGGCTGCCAACGTCTCTGGCATCACGCCAATGCCTGGCCATTCGTCGAACGACAACAGTCTAATGGCATATTCCTTATTGAACACTTCTTGGTCGTTTTCATGGATGGAGATGCAAAATTTGGTTTCAACGCTTTCTGTCAATTCGCGCAATTTGTCGATGTCGGGCATCACTTTGAGTGTAGTGATGCGTATGGTCTGACCTGCGGGAATCGCTTCTATCCTTGTTTCCTCTGGTTGGATTAAGTCTCCACTTACCATGATGAGGATGGCTTGCCAATCTTCATCGGTGTTGTTGGTGATTTCACAGTATTCCAAACTCTTGCGGCCATTTAGTGCCATTGCATAGTTTAAGCAGGGTAAATATTCCACCCTCAAACTTTTTTCGTCCATCTTCCCTTTCATATATGTTGATTTTTATATGTATCTATAATATAATAATGTGTTGTTTCCTAACAATAAAATGTCAAAGTTCACAAAGGTACGTTTTTTTTTGGATTGAATGAATGAGTTTGTTGACAAATCACCAAAGAGGCATGTTATTTTTGCTGTTTCGGCTTATTTGTGGTATATGTTTATGAAAATTTTATATACATACTTGCTTAGCATGTGATTATTTGTCTTGTTGCCCTCTTTGTGCTTGTCCTATTCGTTTTAGAATATCGGTCTAATGGGCATAGAACGATGTTCTAAACAAGTTAGACTCCACCATACCGCTATGCTTTTTTGTCGCTAATGCTGCCTTTTGTGGTCATCTTTATGCCGAAAAGTTGCCGTTTTTGTCAAGAAAGTCGAAAACTTTTCTTGTTTTTGTCATTTTTTCGTTGTAAAGTTTTGCCGTTTGGTATGTTAGTGGTACCTTTGCACCCGCTTTCGGCCTTCGCGCCGTCTGCGTTGTTTTGGATCTTTGAAATGAT
>JAFYZV010000235.1 GCA_017548525.1 Prevotella sp. | reverse complement strand
TTCCGTAACTTTGTCAGCGGTAATCATGGGCTTAATTCTTGTTTAATTCTTTATAAGTAATTGATAATCACATATAAAGGTACAAAAATAATCCCAGATTACCAAATTTTTTGAGAACTTTCTTATCCCGAACTCGCGTATTAATGTCAATACGATTGTCGCCTGTCACATCACGAGTCAGTACGAATATCTTGCCATTCGTCTTGCTCTTGTCAGGATTGAAGTAAGGTTGCTGCGTCTCAAAGAGCGTTGGCTGATACGGCATTTTGTACTTCTTACTTTCTGGAGCATAACTTGTGGAAATCAGTTTCTTCAACCCCAAGAATTCAAAGTTTTGAGCAAAGAACTTGGTAAAATTACTCCATTCAGGATCGTCGCACGGCAACAGCACCGTCTTTCCTCGAAATACATTGGGATCGTAGTCCAGATAGGCGTTTATCTCCTTCTGAATATCGGGATATTGCGTATAGAACTCATCGTTCTTCGCTGTCTTCGCATTTGCTAAGTTTGTATTTGCCATATATTATCTATTGTCAAATTCAGACTTCAAAGGTATAAAAACAATTGCATATTATTGCAAGAAAGGAGTGATAATCTGCAAAAATGATGTTTTTGGGGGGTTGATAATCTCAATTCTTTTGTATTTGATTGTTTGCAGCGAATACAGATTTACCCTTGTAAGTTGTTCATTATTAGTGGAAAATTGCAGTTTTTATCGTAATAAGATGGTAGAAGTTGCATATTTTTTGTATCTTTGCACCACATTTTTAATTTTTATCAGTTGAAGACGTTTGAAGAATTAGGTGTCAGCGAAGAGATTCGCCGCGCCATTACGGAGCTTGGCTTTGAGCAACCCATGCCCGTTCAAGAAGAAGTAATCCCCTATTTACTTGGTGAAGGAAACGATGTCATTGCCCTGGCACAGACAGGTACGGGCAAGACTGCCGCGTTTGGCATTCCCCTTTTACAAAAACTCGACCCGCAGAGCCGCGAGACGCAGGCTCTTATCCTCAGTCCCACCCGTGAGTTGTGTTTGCAAATCTGTGATGACATCAAGGATTTTGCGAAGTATATCCCTGGCGTGAACGTTGTCCCCGTGTATGGTGGCACGTCTATTGTGAATCAAATGACGCGCTTAAGGCATGGTGCGCAAATCATCGTTGCTACGCCAGGACGTTTGATAGACTTGATGAATCGTGGCGCAGCCAAGTTAAACACTGTCCGCAATGTGGTGCTTGACGAGGCAGACCGTATGCTCGACATGGGCTTTTCGGAGAGCATCGACGAGATTTTGTCGAAAGTTCCCACAGATAGGAACACTTTGCTTTTCTCCGCCACCATGAGCAAGGAGATAGAGAAAATCGCTTTGAATTATCTGCACGACCACAAGGAGATAGTCGTTGGCTCACGCAACGAGGGTGCCGAAAACGTCAACCATATCTATTATCTCGTAAATGCCAAGGACAAGTATTTGGCGTTGAAGCGCATCGTTGACTTCCATCCCCGTATTTACGCCATTATCTTCTGCCGTACAAAGATAGAGACACAGGAGATAGCGGATAAGCTGATCCGTGATGGATACAACGCCGAGGCGTTGCATGGCGACCTCTCGCAGGCAATGCGAGACTTGGCGATGCAGAAGTTCCGCCAACATGTCACACAGTTGCTGGTGGCAACAGACGTGGCAGCGCGTGGCTTGGACGTGGACGATTTGACCCATGTCATCAACTATGGCTTGCCCGAAGACATTGAAAACTATACTCACCGTAGTGGCCGTACTGGTCGTGCGGGGAAGAAAGGCACGTCCATCTCCATCATCCATACCAAGGAGAAGTCAAAAGTTCGCAACATCGAGAAGGTGATAGGCAAGGAGTTTGTTGACCAAAATTTGCCTACGCCCCAAGAGATTTGCACCAAGCAACTCTATCGGGCCATGGATGCCATCGAAAAAGTGGATGTCGATGAGGAGCAGATTGCCCCATTCATGGAGGAAATCAACCGTCATTTCGAATATATTGACAAGGAGATTATCATCAAGAAGATTGTCTCCATGACCTTTGGACGATTCCTTGACTATTATGCGAATGCTCCTGAAATCATTCGTCCTGATGACAAACGTGCCAAGAAGGAACGTGGAAAGAGCGGGCGTGAGCGTGGTGGACGCAAGAAAGGTGCGGAAGAAGGCTACACGCGCTTGTTCATCAACCTCGGCAAGGATGATGGTTTCTTCCCCAGCGAGGTGATGCAATTTCTCAACAAGCATATCCCTGGCGGTAAGCAACAGGTGGGACACATCGATTTGTTCGGCAAATTCTCGTACATCGAAGTGCCAGAACGTGATGCCCGTCGGGTGATGGATGCCCTAAATGGTGTGATGTACAAACAGCGAGAGGTGCGTTGCAATGGGGCTGACGACCCCAAAGAGGTAGCCATCGCCAAACGTGGTGATGCCAAACGTAGTGAAAAACGTGGTGATGCCAAACGTGGTGATAGGAAAAGCCGTTCTACAGAAAAGGAAGAGCGTGGCCGCCGCCGTGAGAGGAAAGAGGCTTACCAACCCGAATGGGAACCCCGTAAGCGCAAGAGCGACAAGATGGACTGGCGCACGCTCATCCAAGGTGTTCCTTTCAAGGGAAAAGGGAAAGGTGGCGACATGGAAGATGGCTGGGCGCGTAGACGCCCCAAGAAGAAATAACACATCTTCATGGAGGGTATCAAAAACATCATTTTTGACCTTGGAGGAGTGCTTACCGGGCTTGATGGTCATCGGTGCATAGACGCTTTTGATGCCATTGGGTGTGAGAACATATCGTATTATGTAAAGTACCATCTCACCCAAGACTTGTTTTATGACATTGAAATAGGCAACATCACGACCTTGGGGTTTTGTGATGAGGTTAGGCGCATGACAGGAAAGGAAGTCTCCAACGAGCAAGTGATATGGGCTTGGAACCAATTGCTCACTGGTATCAGCGAGGAACGACTGGAACGGCTATTGCTTTTGTGCAACAAATACCGCCTCTTCCTCCTCAGCAACACCAACGATATGCACTGGCAATTGTGCAAGGATGAGTTCTTTGCCTATCACGGACACCAAGTTATAGACATCTTTGATCAAGTTTTCGTCTCATATGAGATGCATCTGGCAAAACCTAACAAGGAGATTTTTGCAGAGGTTTTGCGACAAGCGAACATCCAACCTGCGGAAACCTTGTTCATTGATGATTCCCAAGTCAATCTTGATGGGGCGGCATCCCTCGGCATCCGTGGCTATCTGAACAAGCATGTTGACGATTGGTTAAAGATGGATTTATAAGACAATAGTCAATCCTTGCATGAAAACAACATATCTTTCAGACAACCAGTTATCGTGCGAGCAACCTTGTGTGGCTACTGTAGGTTTCTTTGACGGTGTTCATTTGGGACATTGTTTTCTGGTTAACCAAGTGGTAGAAGTGGGTAGAGCGTCGGGATTGTCATCAATGGTGGTGACATTCGACCGCCATCCTCGCCAAGTGGTGCAAGGCGATAACCACCTTGGGCTGCTCACCACCCTTGATAACAAGCTGCTCTTACTTTCCAAGACAGGCATTGACCATGTTGTTGTCTTGCATTTCGATGAGAGGATGGCAGGGATGTCCGCCTATGACTTTATGGAAAAGGTGTTGTCTCGGCAGTTGAATGTCCGTAAGTTGTTAGTGGGATATGACAACCGCTTTGGAAACGGTCGTCGAGATGGCTTCGATGATTATGTGCGTTATGGCAACCAGTTGGGTATGGAAGTCATCCAAGGAAAGGATTTGTTGATAGAAGGGAGAAATGTCAGTTCGTCTGCCATTCGCCATTTCATCCGCCAAGGTGAGATGGAGCTTGCCAAGAAATTATTAGGCTATCCATATATCATCATGGGAAAAGTGGTCGGTGGGATGCAAGAGGGACGCAAGATGGGATTCCCCACCGCCAATTTAGACGTTACGGAGACGGGACAACTCGTCCCCGCACCAGGTGTGTATGCGGTGAGGGTGCGACTAATGCAGTCGGTAACCATGCGTCCCGCAATGATGAACATCGGCACACGTCCTACCTTTGGTGGGAGTAGCTTGTCTATAGAAGTACACATTTTTCAATTTGACGAGGATCTTTACGGGCAACAATTGTATGTCTCTGTGGAAAAACGCATTCGCGAGGAGCGCAAGTTCGATACCATTGACCAGCTCCGTGAGCAATTAGAGATGGATCGACAAACGGTGATGCAAACATTGGATATGGAACTTGGGGTAGTAAATTTATGAAAAATAGTCAATCTTTTCGTGGCATTATAAATGCCATTTGGTATGTTGTATTATTCTTATTGGTACAATCGCTCGTTTCTATTATGGGCATGGTTGCTTGGGCATTGTATCAAGGGAAGGGTCATGACACGAGTTTTGCGAGTCTTCAGCAGTCTTTGCTTGCCAATAGCACCTTTGTGATTACCATACAGGTCGTGTCGAGTTTATTAGTCATTGCCATTTTCGCATGGTGCAAATATACGCCATTCAAGAGAAGTTACCTCGCATCGCATCCTTGGGCGACGCTCTTTTGGGTCGTCATCATGACCTTTGGAACCATCATTCCGTCAATATGGTTGCAGGAAAGGTTGGATGTTGACATGCCCGAGTCGATGGAAAACCTGCTCATGCGAATGATGAGCCATCCCCTCGGCTATCTCGCCATTGGCATCATGGCACCTTTGGCAGAGGAAGTCGTGTTTCGTGGTGCCATCCTTCGGACGCTGTTGCGTGTCTTTGGCAATCGTTGGCATTGGGTAGCCATTGTCATCAGTGCTATCGTCTTTGGTGCCGTCCATGGAAATATGCCGCAATTTATCAATGCCTCGCTTGTAGGAGTGTTATTGGGATGGATGTATTACCGCACGGGTAGCATTGTCCCTGGCATAGTTTATCATTGGGTGAACAATTCCATTGCTTTTGTCATGTTCAATCTCATGCCAGGAATGGAGGATGCCAAGCTTGTGGATATTTTCAAGGGAAGCCAGACCCATGTCTATTTGGCGTTGCTTTTCTCTGCTTGCATATTCTTGCCCGCCCTTTACCAATTATCAATGAGATTGAGGAAAAGTTTGTGAATTATTGAGAAATTTCCTTATCTTTGCATCCATAAACCTTATAATTCACGGAATATGGTATGCTATCGTGTCTTTCTTGGGAAATATCTGAATGGGTCACCCTTCCTTACGGTGTTCTTGTTGGTTTGTCTATTGGTGCCGTCTTCATTGAGGGCATCCCATCCACTCGATACCATCTACAATGGCATCAAATACTTCTATGCTGAGGGTGGGGGGTGTACTATTTGCCAAGCATCAGGAGGGCATTACCATGTGGGCAATGGCTCCTACAAGGAAGCGGTGAGCATTTTTGGACAATATGCAAGTGGCTCCATCACCCTTGCCAATCGCATTGGAGATATTCCTGTGACAGCCATCCATCAGTTTGCATTCTATAATTGCATCAAGTTAAGCTCCGTGGTAGTGCCAGAAGGAATCACCGTCATTGAGGCAAACGCATTCTATAATTGTAAGGTGTTACAGAATGTGTCTGTGCCAACGACCTTGGAAAGGGTGGGCGAGCAAGCGTTTTACAATTGCAATGGTCTCACGTCGTTCGCCTTTCCCGATGGGGTGGAGGAGATTGCGGACAACACTTTCTTAAATTGTTCCAGCCTCACCACGGTTGAGATTCCCAATAGCGTGACAGCTATTGGCATGAATGCCTTTAGTGGATGCTCATCATTGGGTAACGTCAATCTTCCCAACGGCATCACCACGATTGGCGATGGCGCATTTGGTTATTGCGCCAATTTGAACCATATCACGTTGCCAGAATCTCTCCATGAGGTGTCAGCCAACCTTTTCTTCTATTGTGAGAACTTGCAGGATATCACATTACCCGCTGCCCTGACGAGTATCGGCGAAGGGGCTTTTTACCATTGCTTAAGTATGAGTGAGGTCTCTATCCCCACGGAGGTGTCACATATCGGGCTGAATGCCTTTTGTGAATGCTATGGATTGGAGTCCATCAATGTCAAGAAAGGCAATAAAACCTATAAGTCCTCCGCAGGAGTGCTTTACAGTAAGAATGGAACAATACTTTATTGTTATCCTGCGGGGAAAGTGAAGAAGTCACCCGTTGTCTTCCCCTCTGACTTACAGCCAGAGGCGTTTGGTGAAAACGTGTTCCTGATTCCCGTTGGCGTGAAAGTGATTGCAGACAATGCCTTCTATCGTTGTCCTAATGTGTCGGGTATAATCATTCCTAAGGGTGTCACCACCATTGGGAAAAATGCGTTCTATTGTTGCAATAACCTGATGGGCGTTTCTCTCCCCGTGGGTATTAGTTCCATAGCAGACAATACTTTCTATGGATGTCAGAGCATGACAAGCCTGCAACTTCCTGAAGGTCTGGTTTCCATCGGCAATGGCGCATTTTGTGGCAGCGGTATCAAAAGCATCAACATGCCACAAGGTCTGCAATTGATTGGCGACGAGGCTTTCAGTGGGTCGCAAATCACCAACATCACTATTCCTGACGGTGTGACCATGCTTGGCGAGAGCGTTTTTGCCAATTGTTATTACTTGCAGTCGGTGAAAATCCCCAGTGATGTGACATATATAGGTTCTAATGCCTTTTCAAATTGTACTTTATTGATGAATATCACTTTGCCCGAAACATTGGAAACCATCGGGGATTATGCGTTTATGGATTGTTCCAACATACGCAAACTGGTGATTCCTTCCTCCTTGACAATGATAGGAAATGATGCCTTGCAAGGGTGTTCAGCACTGCAGTACATCATTATGCACACGCAGAGTCCGCCCCACCTATCCTCTTGGGGTACGTTAGACAACACCAACGAGTGTCCCATTTATGTCTACGAGGAATCTTTTGACGATTATCTGTTTGATTGGAAATGGTCTAATTATTCCGACCGTATCATTCCCATGCGTAGGGATGCCCTTCTTGGCGATGTCAATGGCGACGGCTCGGTGAATGTGACGGATGTCATAACTGTCATCAATTTCATATTGGATAGGGATTTGGGACCATTCCTACACTATCTTGCCGACATGAATAATGATGGAGATGTCAACATCTCAGATGTCATCGCCATGGTTCAAGAATTATTGAAGGGGCAATCAAGATAAATAACATATATCATCGTTTCTAACAACCCATGTTTACCAGTTTTTTAATAGTATGGTAAATTGATTAATAGTGGTTAGTAAATTGACTAA
>JAFYZV010000234.1 GCA_017548525.1 Prevotella sp. | reverse complement strand
CTCAAATTGCATCTTGGCAATGATACGACGAAGGTCTTGCACATCGGCGCGGGCAATGAGCGAGCCTCCTTTGCCACGAGAGTAATAGAGCGGGCCGCGCATCCATCCGAGGTTGTGCATGTTGGCATCGCTCTCCACACCCATGTCGTCGGTCTTGGTGTATAGGCACCACCCCGTGCCGGAGGCATTGTCGGGCGACCCATCGGCATTGTCTACGGGTACCTTGCGCATGTCAAGCGGGATGTCAAGAGCTTTCATCGATGTAAGATTAGAGCTTCTGCCGAGGTAGAACTGCACCATTCCACGGTTGCCGTTGGCGGTATAGCCCATTCGCAACTCGTAAGTTCCATCTGGAACGGGCGGCAGGCGGAACGAGAAGTCGTAGGCTCCCATGCAGAGCAACTCGTCGCCTTGGTAGTTGGGCCAGTTGCAGTCTTGCCCTGGCAGGTAGTAGATTTCGGTGTTGTCACCATTGTACACCACGAGGTGGTTGGAGAAGTTTCGCGGCAATCGCATATTACCGTTTCCACCGAATGCCGTGCCGCTGGCTTGCCCAAGTAATGCCCTTACTTCTGAGGGTTGCATGAATCGCACCTTACTCGACATCACCTCTGGCAATAGCGACAGGTCATCAAACCGCAATCGCTCATTCAATACACCCTTGGGTACGTATTCGGCATACACCAACATGCCCGATATGGGATGGATATAGCCATTGAGTGCTTGGATGTTGTCGCGTTTGAGTTCGATGCCCTCGTTCATGACGGTAGAGATGCTGGCAGAAGCCATCTCTGCCACGCGGTCTGTCAAAGTGTTGTTTGTCACCCAACGGTTCAGGAGAATCTTGCCACTTGACCGAATTGACTTGAATAAGGTGTAAGGCAGCATCGTCTCAAAATACTCATACAATGGCACCTTGGATGTCTCGTTATAGCTATATACCATCTTGGTATAGGGTACGATGTATTTCAAGATGTGGTATCTTACAAACATGTTGAGGGCGTTGTTGGCATTGCGGTAATCTGTACCCGTACTTACTTGTATGCCGTGGTTGCGATAGTAGTCATACCATCCGTCAGCTGAGGCACAGTCCTTATAAGTGTTGTTGGCAAATTCAATCAAGTCTTCCAGGTTGTTGATGCCATTCGCCTGATAGGTCTCGTCTGTCTCGGCAAAAATGGTATATCCCAACATGCACTCCTCGGGCATGTAGATGGGACCAGAGCCTTTTCCCGTACCGATTTTCGAGGGCATGGCGATGTCTTTGCGCTCTCGGTCTGACAGCGAATCGGCAAGTCCGGTAAGTGTCAATGCCTGGTTGAAGATGGTGAACTCGGGATGCTTTTCCAACTCTCCGCTAATGAGGTTGTTGGAACGGGTAATGACGTTGTTGATGATATGCAACACACCATTCTCCAACTCATTGTCCATGCTGGTGATTTGCGATGCGCTGTTGAGCGTCACACTACCTGAAATGGAATCGATGGCAGAATTGATGTCGCGTCCGAGCATGGTGTTCATCGTCATGCCATTGCCCAAATCTATCGCCAACACTTCAGAATATAACAGGTGGAAGAGGGCGATGTCCTTACATAAAGAGTCTGTCAGTCCCTCTAATCCCCGCTGTGTCATGCCGTTGTGTGGATTGTCGGTGTTGGACACGTCGTCATAGAGACTGTCGATGTATTGGATGACGGCTTCGTTTGTTGGCGCAAAACAAGTATATGTGCCGTATGCTGACAGAATTTTGTCATATCCGATACGTTTCAGCAGGTAATTGAAATTGCTGAATTGGTCTTCGCGGTTGGCAAGAAAGTCCTCGATGGTCTCACCCGTGAAGGTGTAAAGGTTAGATTCATCGATGTTTTCAGAGCATCCTGTCAGGATGAAAGGAGCAACTGTCATGAGGATGAAAACCGTTCTTTGAATTTTTCTGATAATATTCATGTTGATAATAGTTGTGTTATTCTGCCGTTAAATATAGTACCCGACTTGACCAATTGACCTTTTTAGACCATTCCAAGTCGTGGGTATAAGGTATCTCCAATCCATGGTTCATGAGGTAGGCACCGCTAAAACTCTTTCCCTCGCAGTCGAGTGGTGTTCTGTCGATGCGGTTCAGTTCATGCACTTTATACATCTTGTTGGCATCTAAGCCAGCCATCTTCACGCGGGGCAGGTGTTCGTTTTGGAACTGTTCTGTCTTCCACCAATAGAAGACGGCCTTGTCTTTCACATCGCTCACGTACATCATCGATGCCAACCCATTGTTGTCGTATGGGGAGAGTAGACGATAGATGTCGCCAAATTGCACCACGGGACGTATCTCTTTGTATTCCTTGATGGCTTGGCGGCAGAGGGCTTTCTCCTCATCCGTCATGTTCTTGGGTTGGATTTCCATGCCGAGACGACCGCTCATCGCCACGTCGATGCGCATCTTGAGGCTCGTCGTGCGATACACCGTGTGGTTGGGAGCGGCGGAAATGTGGCTTGCCATGGCGATGGCGGGGAAGAAATAGCTTGTGCCCCATTGCATGTAGATGCGTTGGAGGGCATCTGTGTTGTCACTCACCCAGAACTCATCGAAGTAGGGGAGGATGCCCCAGTTGGCTCTTCCGCCGCCACTGGCACATGCCTGTATGGTCAGATTAGGATATTTCTGACGTACACGCTGGCAAACTTTTTCCAATCCACGGTGGTAAGCGATGTAGATATGGCTTTGCTCATTGGCGGGTAGATACTGGCTTCCATGGTTCATGATGGGCATGTTGGCATCCCATTTGATGTAATCTATCTCAGGGTATTTCGCCATGAGGTTTTCCACGATGTTGAAACAGAAATCTTGTACCTTGGGATTTGCCATGTCTAATACAACTTGTGTGCCGCCACGACCCAAAACAGCATCGCGTTTAGGAGCCTTGATAATCCAGTCGGGATGTTTCTCATATAGCTCGCTGGTGGTGTTTGCCATCTCGGGTTCTATCCAGATTCCAAACTTGATGCCATGTTTCTTGGCATCGCGAAGTAATCCTTCAATGCCCTCGGGCAGCTTCTCGGTGTCTACTACCCAGTCACCTAATGATGAGTTATCGGTTTTGCGCTTGTATTTATCGCCAAACCATCCATCGTCCATCACGAACAACTCGCCTCCCATTGAGGCAATATCTGCCATCATCTGGTCCATGCCCTGCTGGTTGATGTCGAAATATACGCCCTCCCAAGAGTTGAGCAATATCTTCCGTTCCACGTTTCCGTGCATCAGTTTGTATGTCCTTCCCCAGCGATGGAAGTTGCGTGACGCTCCGCTAAGTCCTTCTTTCGAAAAAGTGAGAGCCAATGGTGGTGTGGTGAAAGTCTCGCCTTTCTTGAGGTGGTATTCAGAGTTATCCTCATTGATACCCGCAAAGAAATAGTGGTACTCCGTGTCATCGGTGTCAATCTTCAAGCGGAAGTTACCCGAATAACAGAGTGCCGCACCAATCACATCCCCCGTATTCTCTTGAGGCTTGCCGTCTAATGAGAACATCACCTCGGCATGGTCAGTATGTGAGTTGCGTGTACCATCCTTATTCTTGATGACCTTCTGCCCAGCCTCCAATCGCTCTTCAGACACCCTTCCCTCATTGGCCCAGGAGCCATAGAGGTGTGAGAGCCATACCTCGCCCCTTCGGATGGGTAGACATGCCGATGCAAAGGTGGTGAGTGTAACGGTTCCTTTCTCGTTGTTGGTAATTTCCGTCCACGTCTCAATCATGTCTACATCATGGTATGCACGATACTTGATGTCAACATTGATGGGATAGACTACATCTTTGGTATGAATGGTAGTTACGGTGGCGTGAGCCTCTTCACTCTTTTCCACGCCTGTTGCCACCAATGCCGTAGACATATTACCGTCAACATGTTTCATGGCGAATGCGTCTTCGGCAGGGGTGTTCAGTCCATGAGCAGGATATATCTCCATTCTTCCATTCGTGGGATATTGTAAATGTCCCAAGTCTGTAGCACTCAATCTACTGCCAAAATACACATACGTGGGTTGTCTGCCATTGGTCACATCCAATACCATTGTCATGTTCTTGGTTTGCACCACGACTTGTTCTGCCATTGCCGTTGTTGCCAATAATGAGGCAAGCAAGGTGAGTAGGAAGGCAGAAGTGTGAAGGATGAAGGATGAAGGATGAGGCATTTTCAATTTTACTATTCTCAATTATCCAACTTTAAAATATGCTGATGTTAAGGAACTTACACCATATTTTATCGAGTTCGTAGTTTCTTTGCGCTCCTTTTCTTACGATTAACGTACCCTCTCGCGATGTTATTTTTGCGAAAGAATCACTTTTCATCTTGGGAGGAGCGGCACTTTCTGCCCTCACTTCCATGAGGTTCACGCAGTCGCCGAAAGCATTGCCGCCAATGATCTTTAACCCACTTGGCAAAACGATGGTTCTAAGGTTTGAACAGCCACGGAACGCATCGCCACCGATTTCCTTGATACCAGCGGGAATAGAAATGGTTTCCAAAGATGTACAATTCTTGAACATGCCTGATGGGATTTTGTCAAGTGCATTGGGAATGACCGCTTTTGTCAGGCTTGAACAGTCTTCCAAAATGCCGCTTCCTATGTTCTTTAGTGAATTGGGCAGTATCAGACTGTCAAGGCTTGAACAGTCTTTGAATGCGTCATCGTCTATGCGTTGGATGGAATTGGGTATCTTGATGTCGGTTAGGCTGGAGCATTTCTCGAAAGTGCTTTTCTCAATCCTCGCAATGCTCATGGGCAAAGTGACAGACTTGAGACTAACACAACCATAGAATAATGAATGTCCAATTCTGGTGAGACCCGTGGGGAACTCAATGGTTTCCATACTGGTACACTCCT
>JAFYZV010000233.1 GCA_017548525.1 Prevotella sp. | reverse complement strand
GTTTCACTGGACAGACGGTGACTATGGTACCATCACTGGTATGTTCTCTCTCTTTTATGCAATTGCCAACCTTTTTGCTGGAAAGTTCATTGACTGGATGGGAACGAAAAAAGGCTACCTGATTGCCATTTTCGTATGGTCACTTGGTGCCGTACTTCACGCTGGCTGCGGTTGGGTTGCGATGAAATATGAGGGGTATGACTCTATTGAGGCATTGCGTATGGTGCAAGCTGGGTCGGATGCCGCCGTTGCCATTGCGTCCATCTCCGTATGGCTGTTCCTCTCATGCCGTTTGATTCTTGCTGTTGGCGAAGCAGGAAACTTCCCTGCCGCCATCAAAGCTACAGCAGAGTATTTCCCCAAGAAAGACCGCGCCTTCTCTACTTCCATCTTCAATAGCGGCGCATCTGTAGGCGCACTTGCAGCTCCAGCCACCATTCCATTGTTAGCTCGTGCGTGGGGTTGGGAGATGGCATTTATCATCATCGGTGCTTTAGGTTTCATCTGGATGGGGCTATGGATTTGGCTCTATGACAAACCCGCCAAGAATAAGCGTGTCAACCAAGCAGAGTTGAATTACATCGAGCAAGACAATGACTTGGCAGAAGCGCAAGACCGCGAGAACATGAAGGAGGAGAAAACCATCCCATTCTTCAAGTGTTTTAAATATAAGCAGACTTGGTCGTTCCTCGTTGGTAAGTTCATGACAGATGGCGTGTGGTGGTTCTTCTTATTCTGGGCACCAGCCTATTTCAGTGACCAATATGGCTATACATCTGACTCGGCAATGGGTATCGCACTCATCTTCACGCTTTATGCCATCGTTACGATTCTGAGTATTGGAGGAGGATATCTGCCCACATATTTTGTTGACAAAAAGGGAATGAATCCTTATTTGGGACGAATGAAGGCAATGTTTATCTTCGCTTGTTTCCCTGTGTTAGGACTCTTCGCACAGCCTCTTGGTGCCTATAGTGCATGGTGGCCCGCTATCCTCATTGGTCTTTTAGGCGCAGGACACCAAGCTTGGTCCGCCAATCTGTTCTCTACTATTGGTGACATGTTCCCAAAATCTACTATCGGAACAATTGTTGGTCTTGGCACCATGGCAGGCGGTTTGGGATCCATGTCTATTAACCTTGGCTCTGGCCGTTTTTTTGACTGGGCAGCTGAACAGGGTTCTGCATTCACTTTCTTCGGTTTCGAAGGAAAGCCCGCCGCATATATGGTAGTATTCTGCATCTGTGCAGTTGCTTACCTTATCGGTTGGTGTATCATGAAAGCACTTGTACCTAAATACAGCCCTATTATCATTGAGGATTAATCTTCGGATAATAATAATAGGGGATGTGATTGGTGTCACATCCCCTATTATTATGCTATTTTATAAGAATTATTTTGCGTATGCTACAGAACGAGTCTCACGGATAACGGTTATCTTCACCTGTCCAGGATATGTCATCTCATTCTGTATCTTTGTGGCAATCTCACCACTCAATGCCTCTGTCTCCTTGTCATCCATCTTATCTGCACCAACGATGACACGCAACTCACGACCAGCTTGAATAGCGTAAGTCTTAGTAACACCAGGATAACTCATGGCAATAGCCTCAAGATCGTTCAATCGTTTAATATACGCTTCAACTATCTCACGACGAGCACCTGGACGAGCACCAGAGATAGCATCGCAAACCTGCACTATGGGAGCGAGTAATGTATTCATCTCCGCCTCATCATGGTGAGAGGCAATAGCGTTGCAAATGTCAGGTTTCTCCTTGTATTTTTCTGCTATCTTCGCTCCATATAGTGCGTGAGGTAATTCGCTCTCCTCATCGGGTACTTTGCCAATGTCATGCAAAAGCCCTGCACGTTTCGCTTTCTTGGGATTCAATCCCAATTCAGAAGCCATGACTGCACAAAGATTCGCCGTCTCGCGAGCATGCTGCAATAAATTTTGTCCGTATGAGCTACGGTATTTCATCTTACCAATAATCCTAATGAGTTCAGGATGTAAACCATGAATGCCTAAATCGATAGTGGTACGTTTTCCAGTCTCAACAATTTCATTATCAAGTTGTTTCTTAACTTTCGCCACAACCTCTTCAATACGAGCAGGATGGATACGTCCATCTGCCACCAATTGGTGCAAAGCAAGTCGGCAAACTTCCCTACGGATAGGATCAAATGCAGAAATGACGATGGCTTCAGGAGTATCATCAACAACAATCTCTACACCTGCCGCAGCCTCAAGTGCCCTGATATTGCGCCCCTCGCGCCCGATAATCCGTCCTTTCACCTCATCACTATCGATGTGGAAGACACTTACAGAGTTTTCTATCGCAGTTTCTGTGGCAACACGCTGGATGGTTTGAATTACTATTTTCTTTGCTTGGGCATTGGCATTCAGCTTGGCCTCATCAATAATTTCATTAACATAACTGGCTGCGTCGGTGCGAGCTTCATCCTTTAAACTCTCAATTAATCGGTTTTTTGCCTCCTCTGCACTAAGTCCAGACAGTTCTTCCAATTTTGCACGTTCTTGGTTTTGCATCTTTTCCAACTCCTCCTGTTTGATACTGAGGAGTTTTTTCTCATTCTCTACACGCTGCTGACCTTGGTCGAGTTCTTGCTTGCGACGATTTAGCTCATCCTGTCGTTGGTTCAACGTCATCTCACGTTGCTTCAACTTGTTCTCGTTTTGTTGGAGTTTTTGGTTGCGTTGCTGAGCATCTTTCTCAAGTTCGCTCTTCTTGTTGAGGAAGTTTTCCCTAACTTCAAGCATCTTTTTTTCTTTAATAACTTCAGCTTGCTCTTCAGCAGCCATTATCATCTCTTTATATTTTCCTTTGATTACATATCGGAAAACCAAATAGCCAAGCACTCCGCCAACGGCAAGAGCCACCAATGCTGTAATAATAAAACTAATCATTAATCTATATATTTAATATTCTCAATTCCATTAGTTGTCAGCAAGAGCTTGTTCTATTTCTGAAGTCAACTTGTTGAGAATATCATGATATGGTGCCGTATCATTCCTACTTGACTCTTTCTCGTAACGTAGGGCTAAGTCTATAAGTGCCATATAAAGGATTTCTTTTTCAGAATACTTATCCTTGAAACGGGCGGCGTAGGTGTTTACGGTGTCTGTTGCAAGTTTAGCGGCAATACGACACAATGCCTCATCACCCCTCTGAATTGTGACATTAAGGTATGAATCGTAAACGTGCAACTTGATATTTAATTTGTCTCTGTTGTCTCCAGCCATCACTCTTACTGTTTTTCACTTAAAAGCGTGATACACTTGTTAACATCTCGAATCAGCTTCGACAGTCTTTTCTGGGCCTCTTCTATGTCGCCATCTGTAATTTCAACCATCTTGGCTATCTTCAAGCTATTGTAGTCATTTTGCAATTGAAACAGCTTTTTCTCCAACACTTTGATGCTTTCTTCGCTTTTTTTTATCAATTCCCGTAAATCTGACACCTCTTTCTTCTTCTCTTCGTACTGGAGAATCATCTGTCTCACACGGGTAGTGAAAAGAGTTAACGCTTTTTCATTTGCATCCATATAACTGCAATTTCAGTGCAAAATTAAACGTTTTATTTGATAAAACCAAATATTTCATTGGTTTTGTTTCATTTATGCCATTTTGCTACCTTCTCATCTTTGAGGTGTCCGACTAAGAGTTTTCTTGCTTTTTAGGTTCTTTCTTTGCCAGCATCACGATTTGATAAACAAAATCAGTAACCCATTTTTCACTAAACCCCAACCGTTTGTCATACTGCCGAATAGCAAGGACTGTCTTCATGACTGCTGGGTCTGAATAGTCGTTCTTGTTGAAAATATCTTGAACAGTTTTCTCTGTCATCGTGTAAATCACTTTCTTAAAGAAAGAGGGTACACGCAACTTAAACTTCATGAGGTTTCCTATAAGCATCATGATATCCTGTGTGAATGCCTGGAATTGTACGAGATAAACCTGCACGTCTTGCAACTTACGGCAATTCTTACGAATGCTTTGGTCGATTTCTTTGAAAAAGCCATCATCTGTTTTGTAAAGTTCTTTCAACATCTTCTTGCATTGGTTCTTCTCTCCTACCCCCAGCTTGTTATTTACTGTTGGTATACGTAGTGTGGATTTAAACATTCTTAGGTCGGGCAGCATGGACAAAGTAGCATTACCCAAATTAGCAGCCAAGGACGCTTGAAAATATACCCTGACAAGCGTCATATAATCCTCCATGGCATTTCCTTTATCCTTGTCTGTTTTCTTACCAAATAATTTTGAAAAAAAACTCATCATTCAAACTATTGATTATTTTAACATTATTAATGAACATGCAAAAGTACAATAAACTATTTGATTAACAAAATTATTGTGTCAAAACATATTTGATAAACAATCATTGTCGTCAATTCTTGCATAATATTATTAAAAAAAGCATATTTTTCTTTTTCTTTTTTTGGGTATGTTTTATTTTTCGTATCTTTGCACAGTTTTTTACAAACGGTTTATACGAATTTGTTGGTTCATTATCAAGGATGAGGCATAATACAAGGGGAAATGACATTATTCGAGTTCTTGTAATATTGAGTGATTTTGTCTTACTCAATACTCTTATTTTATTCTTGGTGAAGTACCTGCCATCAGACATGGTTCCCCTGTATTTTGTAAATTCATTGAAAGAGGCAATGGTCATTGCCAATTTTGCCATGCTTATTGCAGAGTACTCATTCCACACCATCATAGTCAACCGCAAAGTTCAGTTTTCCGCCATTTTGTCCAGAGCTTTAAAACTGACGCTGACCCAAGCAATATTGATGTTTGTGGGTATTCGCTTGATGGTTGACAGTGGTCGGCTGTTTCAATTCACACTAATATTTACCCCTTGCCTTTTGGTATTAATTGTCATCTCAAGGTTTGGGGAGCGAAACATCCTGAAGATATATAGAAAAAGGGGAGGAAACACGAGAAGCGTAGTATTTGTTGGCAGCGATCCAGCCAATCTATTACTATATCAAGATTTGAATGCAGAACCTACGACGGGATACATAATTAAGGGATACTTCAGCAACAACGTCATTGAGGATTGCCCTCCCGAATTCAAGAAATTAGGGAACATCGCCACTCTAATCGATAAAATGGACTCGGAAGATGAAGAAAAAGAAGACACCGCCAAACACAATAACTTTAGACTTAGCCTGATTGACGAAATGTTCTGTTGCCTTTCACATGATGACACAGAAGAGATCATCCGCATCATGAGTTTTTGCGACAACCATTTCATCCATTTCCATTATGTCCCGCGTATGTACGGAAACTTCCGTCTTAACCTCAAGGTGGAGCAGTTTGGCGACATGACTCTTTACACCAACCTCCGTGAACCTCTTACTTACATGAGCAACAAGATTATCAAGCGTTCATTCGATGTAGTTTTCAGCTTGATTATGTGTATCCTCATGTTGCCATTCATTCCCATTATTGCGACCATCATCATGAGCCAAAGCCGAGGTCCCATTTTTTTCAAACAAAGAAGAACAGGATTGAATGGTAAGGAATTTATATGTTATAAGTTCCGCTCCATGCATGTGAACGATCAAGCCGACACAAATCAGGCAACAAAGGACGACCCACGAAAATATCCTTTTGGTGAATTTATGCGCCGATACAACATCGACGAACTGCCCCAATTCATTAATGTCCTTATTGGCGACATGAGCGTTGTTGGACCTCGCCCTCACATGACATACCACACAGATTATTATAAAAATCTGATTGACAAATATATGGTGCGCCATTTTAGCAAGCCAGGCATTACCGGGTGGGCTCAAATCTCTGGATTTCGTGGGGAGACAAAAGAGCTTTGGCAAATGGCAGAACGTATCCGTCGGGATATATGGTATATTGAGAATTGGTCATTTTGGCTTGATATGAAAATCATATTATTGACCTTTACCACTTTTTTCAAACATGATAAAAACGCATATTAAATGAAAGGAATAGTATTGGCAGGAGGGTCTGGCACCCGTCTTTATCCCATAACCAAGGGTATCAGCAAGCAACTCATACCCATTTTCGATAAACCGATGATTTATTATCCTATCTCAGTTTTGATGCTTGCTGGCATTCGTGACATCTTGATTATATCCACACCTCATGATTTGCCAGGATTTAGGCGATTATTGGGCGACGGTAGCGACTTTGGGGTTCGGTTTCAATATGCCGAGCAACCAAGCCCCGACGGACTGGCTCAGGCTTTTATCATCGGTGAGAAGTTCATTGGCGATGATTGTGCATGTCTCGTCTTAGGGGACAACATCTTCTATGGGGCGGGATTTTCTTCCCTCCTTTCCCAAAGCGTCATTGATGCAGAGCAGCATGGGAAGGCATCCGTCTTCGGATATTTCGTAAACGACCCAGAGCGGTATGGAGTTGCCGAGATTGACGATGAGGGCAATTGCTTGAGCATTGAAGAGAAGCCAAAGAACCCAAAAAGCAATTATGCAGTCGTGGGTTTGTATTTCTACCCCAATAGCGTTGTGGAGATAGCAAAGCACATCAAGCCCAGCAGTAGGGGTGAGTTGGAAATCACAACTGTCAATCAAGAGTATTTAGCACAAGGAAACTTGAAAGTGAAAATACTTCAAAGAGGATTTGCATGGTTAGATACGGGAACACATGATAGTCTGAGCGAAGCAAGTACTTTTATCGAAGTCATCGAGAAAAGACAAGGACAAAAGGTGGCTTGCCTTGAGGAAATTGCCCTGAAAAAGGGGTGGATTAACAAAGAACAATTAAAAGAAATAGCACGACCCATGGCAAAAAACCAATATGGGCAATATTTACTTCAATTAGCAGAACAATAAAATCAATAAGAAAAAATGGAAGAAAGAAAAGATTTTACGTTAGACAGCGTGTTGGAACAAGAAGATAGAAATACCTTTGATTTCCAATCGATTTTAAAAACCATCATCCTCAACTGGCAGTGGTTTTTGCTGGCCATGATCATCAGCCTGGGTTCGGCTGCACTCTATTTGCGTTATGCAACGCCCATTTACGAGGCTCGCGCAAAGATGTTGATTAAAGATGAAGACGGAAGTTCAAGCCGTCGTGCTAACTTAATGGCGACTGCCAATCTTGGCATGATGACCAACTCTACTGGTATAGACAATGAAATGGTGATTTTGAAATCCCTTTCCATTGCAGAAAAGGCAGTAAAAGACCTCAAGCTTTATGTGACTTATGTCGCAGAAGGAAAGATTAAAGACCGCAAGGTTTATAAGACCCAACCAATTGTTGTCGATATTGACGAGGCTCATTTGGAAAAAATGACCTCACCTATCCCCCTTCAAATCAAACGTGAGGGAAATAATTATCATGTCACTGGATCATATCTTGTCCCAATGGAAGATGCACCTGATGAAGGTCCCTTTGCCATCGATAAGGTGTTCAACAAGCTACCAGCATCTATCTCTACCAAGGCGGGGGTGATTACTATAGTCGCCAACGGAAACAGGGTGATGAAAGATGGAGCCGTGCTAAAAGTGAAAATATCGCCAGTTAGCACCATTGGACGCAAATATGCAAGTGCCCTCTCAGTGTCGCCAACATCCAAGACTACGACCATTGCCCAACTCGTCTTGGCAGATGAAATTCCCCAACGCGCTATAGACTATTTACAACAACTTGTCATTTGCTATAATAGACAAGCCAATGAGGACAAAAACGAGATTGCTTTCCGTACAGAGGCTTTCATCAATGACCGTTTGGAGAAGATTAATGCCGAGTTGGGTTCCACCGAAGGAGACTTGGAATCATATAAGAAACGAAATAAGATGGTGACATTGAACATGAATGCCACACAAGCTTTAGGCAATGCAAACGCATACGAACAAAAGCTACAAGATGCAAACACACAAGTAGCGCTTCTTAATAGTCTTCAAGATTATATGAACCAGCCCACGAACAAGTATCAGACGTTGCCTACTAATGTGGGATTGAGTGACCAAAGTGCCTCCCACCTTATTAATAAATATAATGAGATTGTGCTGGAACGCAATCGTTTGCTCCGCAGTGCTTCTGAGAATAGCCCCACAGTGCTTCCCTTGACTTCCCAACTCGACGACCTCAGTGCAAGCATCAGTGGTGCAATGGCACAGAGCCGACGAAACATGGAGATTGAACGTAACTCCATTGCATCGCAATATAGCAAATATGCTGGACAAGTGAACCAGACACCTGAACAAGAACACATGTTGACCCAAATCGGTCGCCAACAAGAGGTGAAGTCTGGACTTTATCTGATGCTTCTCCAAAAGCGTGAGGAAAACTCGATTGAGTTGGCAGCAACGGCAGACAAGGGTAAATTGGTTGACGACCCTGTATACGGTGGTCAAGTAAGTCCCAAGTCCAATATGATTATGTTGATAGCCTTGCTTCTGGGCTTGGTCGTTCCCTCTGTCATCTTCTTCCTTCTCAAGTTCTTCCGCTATAAGATTGAGGGTCATGATGATGTTGCACGCTTGACGAAGTTGCCAATACTTGCCGACGTTGCCGTGGCAAGTGAGACCGCCAAGTCAAAGGCCGACATAGTTGTGCATGAGAACAAGAACAACCAGATGGAGGAAATCTTCCGTTCCATGCGTACCAACTTGCAGTTCATGCTCAAAGAAGGTGAGAAAGTCATCATGTTTACATCCACCACATCAGGTGAAGGCAAGACCTTCAACGCCGCAAACCTCGCAGTGAGTTTCGCCCTCTTAGGCAAGAAGGTCATCATCGTAGGTCTTGACATCCGTAAGCCCCGTTTGGCAGAGTTGTTTGAGATTGACGACCACAACCATGGTGTCACTCCATTGCTTAAGTTAGATGAACCAACATGGAGCGAAGTCAACTCTCAAATTCTCCCATCAGGAATTAATAACAACCTTGACATCCTGTTGGCAGGTCCTGTGCCTCCAAACCCCACCGAGTTGATTTCACGTCCATCTCTGGAAGTAGTTATGAATCACTTGAAAGAACATTATGACTACATCATCATAGACACCGCGCCTGTCGGTCTGGTAACTGACACCTTGCAGATTGGTCGTGTGGCAGACGCAACTGTGTACATGTGCCGTGCCGACTACACCCCACGTGAAAGTTTCAACCTCATCAATAGCTTGAGTAACGAGAACAAGTTGCCTAACATGTCCGTGGTTCTCAATGGTATTGACATGTCCAAGAAGAAGTATGGCTACTACTATGGATATGGACGTTATGGCAAGTATGGACGCTATGGACGTTACAGCTCACGCTATGGCAAGTATGGCACATACGGCAACTATGGCTCTTACGGTGGTTATGGCACGTATGGCTCTTACGGCAATTACAGTAATAGTCACTATGGTGACAAGAACGACACATCAGTCAAGCGCTAAGGCGCTCGACTGATGTCTTTCCTATAAGGCATGATTATTGCAGTAAGTTTTGACGGTACCATCGTTGAGGACAAATATCCCGAGATTGGGATGGAGATTCCTTTTGCAATCGACACTCTTCAGATGCTCATCAAGCAAAAACATCGTGTGATCCTTTGGACCATCCGCGAGGGCAAGTTGCTTGAAGATGCCGTGAGTTGGTGTAAGGAAAGAGGTGTGGAGTTTTATTCCGTCAACAAAGATTACCCCGAGGAGAAAGAGGAATGGAACAACCACTTCTCGCGAAAGATCAAGGCAAATGTATTTATCGACCACCGCAATGTGGGCGGCATTCCCGAATGGGGACAAATCTTCCACATGATTAATGAAGGTACAAGTTTCAAAGACATGTTATCAGAGGCTGGCAAAAACAGCATTGACAGCTATGAGGGTCCTAAAAATAATTGGACCAAGAAACTGAAATTGTCCCGCAAATAGAACGGGTTTAGGGAATCCTCTCTGCACAAGAAAGACATGGAGAGACTATTTATCCGCATCAGTTACAATGACTTATCGTTTGCCGCTCGTGATTTGCAATCCAAGGAAAGAATGGCATACGAGCAATACTCCATCCACAATGGCATTGCGATGGCAGCCAACTTCCGAAACGCACTCAAAGACGGCAAGCTATTATCGTATAGTTATAAACACGCCACAACGCTCATCAACTCCCCTGTCCTCTTGATTCCCCTGCAAGAATTCAATGCAGACGACGTAGAAACCTTATACCATTACACCATCACGGGGATGGAAGGAAACCTGGTTATGTACCAAGAACTCCCCAACTTGAATGCCGTCGCCATCTTTTGCATCAACAAGGACTTAAAACTTGTAATAGATGAGCATTTCGATGAGGCACAATATCTTCCCCTCGCCTACCCCGTCTGGAACCATTTACACCGGCACAGCTTCACGGGGGTACGCAAGAAACTATACGTCTATTTCCACGACAAACAGATGGAAGTATGCAGTTTCGACAAGAATCGCTTCAAGTTTTGCAACAGTTTCGATGCCGACAACGCTCACGATGCCGTCTATTATATATTATATGTGTGGCAGCAATTAGGCTATAATGCCCAACACGATGAAATCCACATTATGGGAAATGTTCCCGAAACGGAATGGATGATGGAAGTCCTGCATCACCATGTTCAGAAAGTTGTTCACAATCTACAATTGTCAATTGACAATAATCAGATACCTTTCGATTTACAAGTCCTGTTCGCAGAACAAACATGAGGATTATCACTGGCATTTACAAGGGACGACACTTCGACATTCCACGCACTTTCAAGGCACGCCCTACCACCGACTTTGCTAAGGAGAATATCTTTAATGTCCTCAATGGCTACATAAACTTAGAGGATGCCAATGCCTTAGATTTGTTCGCTGGCACAGGTAGCATCTCCTACGAACTGCTCTCTCGCGGCTGTTCGTCGGTGATCAGTGTGGAAAGCGACCGCGACCATGCCCGTTTCATCAACGAATGCCTAAAAAAGTTAGGCACAGAAAAGGACATCCTCATTCGTGGCGATGTATTTCGATTCATCAAGGGATGTCGCCAGAAATTCAATCTCATCTTTGCCGACCCCCCCTATTCCCTGCCCGAATTACCCAAGATACCATCATTGGTGTTTGAACACGAACTATTGGAAGACGACGGCATCTTTGTCTTCGAGCATGGCAAGCAACACCAATTCCAAGACCATCCACACTTCGTGGAGCAGCGCACCTACGGTAGCGTGAACTTCTCTCTTTTCCGATAACAAGACCATTTACCATTTTCTTATGAAAAATATTGACAAAACGCTGTCAGAATTTTCATACGAAATAGAAAAGGAACACCTTCTTTTTTAGTCCATTTATGGGTCAAAAACGCCCGATGTATGCTTCGCGGGTGACGGATGCGGCAGTTATCGACCATAAATGTGGCATCTATTAACGATAAATGCCGCATTTATCCATGCCAAATCATGCCTTCATTTGTCCTGTTACATACGGTTACATCCCATTAGAATATGTAAAGAAATCGGAAGATGCTGATTTCCAACATATTAGCCCATCGCACGAGAATCCCTCAATTTTGACCCAAAGGAAAGTTGGTGGCAAAAACGCCCCTTCACAAGCCCTGATTTTCGGATTTATTTTGACAAATTTGAAACAGAGAAATGTTAGAGAAGTGGCGAAAGCATACGAATGAAAGACTCTCCCAACCGCTTGTAAAAGGGTCGGTTTTCTAAACTGGTAACATCGGTAAGGGCAACACACGACTCTTGGTCTTGTAAGAAAATGTCCTTCATTCGCAAAGCCATTTGTTCGTCATAGATGAAGATGTTTGCCTCAAAGTTATTCTCAAAACTGCGGAAATCAATGTTAGTACTGCCACATGTACACAGCGAGTCATCGCTGATAAGCAACTTGGAGTGGTTGAATGCCGCCTGATAGAGCAGAATCCTCACTCCAGCTTTGGCTGCTTGCAGGATGTACGACCGTGTAGCCCACTCCACCACTTTGGCATCACCATGATAAGGAATCATCAATCGCACATCAACACCCGCCAATGCCGCCGTGCGCATGGCAAAGAATACTGGTTCGGTGGGAAGGAAATACGGTGTCTCCATATACACATAGTGTTTCGCCTCCAAGAGGATGCGCACATATCCTTGCATGATGTCGGGCCAATCGGTAATGGGGCTGCTCGTCACTACTTGTGCAATGCAATGGTTATTGATGGTAGAACTATAGTCGGGATAATACTTATGACTGGTAACGAGGGTGCGGTCCACAAAATACCAGTCAATGAGAAACGCCTTTTGCAAGCCGTAGACAGACGCGCCACGGACGCGAAGATGTGTGTCGCGCCAAGGCTGCTTGGATGTTCCCTTCACATACCTCAAGGCAATGTTCATACCACCCACGAACCCAACGGTGCCGTCAATGACACAAATCTTGCGGTGGTTGCGGTAGTTCACCTTACTGGTGAACATCGGGAATCGCACAGGCATAAAGGCATGAACCTCGATACCTGCCTCCCTCATCCGCTCAAAGAATGACTCTTTCACCTTCCAACATCCCACATCATCATAGATAACACGGACTTCCACGCCCTCCTTTGCCTTGTCTATCAAGGCATCGGCGACCAAACGCCCCAAAGGGTCATCCCCAATGATATACGATTCCAAGTGGATGTGCTGACTTGCCTTGCTGATTTCCACCAATAATGCCGACACAAAGCCATAACCATCGGTGAAAATATCCACCTCATTGTCCTTGAAAGGGAATGCCCAATTCTGTTCGGTAAAGAGGCGAGCGAGTACTTGATGGCTTTCAGGAACCTGTAAATCATGTTGCTCTATGAACTCCGTCATTGACCGTTTGGTAAGTCGGTCAAGGCTTCGTTGGCTAATTAGTTTCTCTTTCCTTGTGTTTTTCCCGAAAAAGAAATAAAGGATGATGCCCACAAATGGCATGAATGTCAACACCAACATCCAAGCCATCGTCTTGGCTGGCTGTCGGTTATCCATCAGTACGGCAACCATGGCTCCCACCACAATGGTAGCATAAATCGCCAATACTAACCAATTAATGTATACGTTCATTTGAATCCTGCCAATTTGTGGGTTTGCAAAGAGAGCCGCCACCATGGGTGCCGCTTGATATAGTCCACACACTGGTCGATGATTTCTTGGTTGAGAAGAACATCACCCACGTCACATGGCTGAAGATAATAATACTTTGCTATTATACCGAAATCATCAACTTCACTCTTTCCATCAAAAACGCATTTTACTTCATCGCAATTGTGAATTGCCAATTGTGAACGATGGACTGCAAAATTGCCCTTGGGCGAGATGGTCAACCAATCCAAATTGGTGGGAGGCAAATGCGTACCGTTACTCTCCATGGCAACCTCAAAACCAGCATCATGGAACATCTCCACCAAAGCCTCGTCAACCTGCAAGGTAGGCTCGCCACCTGTCATGACAACCATCATTCCACATTCTTCATTACATAAGAGCAAGGCGCGTTGGACAATTTCGTCTGCCGTCATCTCCTCTGACGATGTGAAATCAGTATCGCAGAATGCACAATTCAAGTTGCACCCCGCAAAGCGGATGAACACCGCAGCCCTTCCTGTGTTGTGTCCCTCGCCTTGCAAGGAATAAAACATGTCATTCACACGATACCTTTTCATCACTCATCCACTTCGTAAATGGCAACGTTGCCCTCGCTTTCTTGCACACTGGTCTTGTAACAATGAGGAATTTGCTCTGTAATCCACCGTGCTATGTTTTCCGCCGTTGGGTTGAAAGGCAACACTTCATTGAGATCTTGGTGATCCAACACCATCTTGACTTTCCTCTTCACCTCGCTAAAGTCCACCACCATCCCATTGTCATCAAGCTCTTGCGACTTACAATAAACAGTAATCCGCCAGTTGTGTCCATGCATTCGCTGGCACTTGCTCTCATATTGCAAATGGAGCCGATGGCTGGCAGAAATCTCAAATGTTTTCTCTATATAATACATATTTCAAATATAATAAGGGTTGAAGGGTATTTTTTCAATATAGAGCGAAAGGAACTCCTCTGCCCTCTTACTCCTTTCCTCCCTTTAACTTTTGTATATATGCTAATTCATCAATGGCGAAGTCCATGTTCTCAGGCTCGTCAAGCATCTTCTTGAGCATCTTTTCCGCCTTGTCATAATACTGTTGATCCACATAGATGTACGCCGTACGTCTGTTAAGGAAATTGATAAAGTCCTTGACACCCGCTTGTAAGTCCTTCTCATCATCATCGTCTTCCATTGTACCCTTGATCTCTTCAAGCAAGGACTCGATGAAAGGCATCGCACGGAAGTCCTTCCCATTGACCAAGCAGTTGACGTATTCCTGCGTATAAGTTATCCGATGAAGCGGTAATGTTTGCTCAAGATAATAATGTGCCTCCACATAAAGTTTGAGTTCACAATAACAGAAACCAATGTGATAGCACAGGTTGAAGTAAATGTCTTGCTGCGAGGAGTTCAACTTCGGCACCCTCGGGGCATACACTTGATAGGCATTGACGAAATGCCGCAACGCCTCATAATATCTCCCCTTACGGAATTTCACCATTCCATGGTAAAGATTGTAACCCAAGTCGGGGTCAAAACAGCCAAGGAGCATACTCTCCTCCTCTGTTAATTGGTCTTCCTCACCATTATCATTCTTGCGGTTAGCCTCTTTCCACATATACTGAAACTCTGCCAATCGTTGTTTGGGCGAGTCTAAATCGTATGCCGCAAGGAGGGAAATGCTCTTGAGCACCGTCTCTTGCGAACGGAAAGGAAATAATGGCTGGAGGGAAAGTGGTATTACCAAGGCGGATATACGGTAATACAAGGAACGGTCTCCTTGCCTCTCGGCATTCAAATGGATGGAGACAGAACGCTCCTTGTCTGGCTTTTCAGCGGTAGTGAATACAACGTGCAACATGGCAGAATCGCACACGAACTGACCATTGGCAATCAACGGCGTTGACAAGTCATAGTCCAAAATGGCATCCCTTTCCGTCAATACGGTATGCCCCTGACTTGTCGTGACATCCATCTTGACAGGTGTCACCTCCCTCAAGTTAAAAACCGTTGATAGGAACTGCTGTAGGCAAATGGACTCATCCGACGACGAACGCCAGTCAGAGCCTGCGTCTTGATGCAACAGTTCCTGCTCATGCAACAGGAAAAGCTCGCGCCTTGCGTCCGCATTGCTTTTCTCATAGTCATGATGTTCATCTCGCTGGCTCTCCTCCTTATTTTCCGCAAACCATCGGGTAAAAGTATTCTGCCAACGGAACATCTCCAACATCGCTTGTTCCAAAGTAGTTTTGGCATTGTCATTATCCAACTGCAAGGAAGCCAACAGATGCAAGTAAATAGTATTACTTTCTCCGCTGAGATAGTAAACCACGTGCGCCATATCAGCATGAAGATTACATTGGTTACATAGCTCCCTTACGAGATGGATGTTTTCTGCCGAGGTCTCATAGAAGAACAAAAACATCAATTTCACGTATGGAGAGTCTTTCTCCAACCGAATACGGAAATGTCCACCTTGATATTTGTAAGAGACAGAATCATCATCTTTGACCTCTCCCCACGTTCCCTTGCAGTTGATTTCTGCAAGGGTTTTGTTGATAATCGCCCTGATATCCTTTGCCTTATCGTTTTCTGTTTTCTTTTTCCAAAACAGCCCTCTCCGTTTTAAAATCCCCAATAATTCCATCTTACTCCTTTCTCCTTCTTCTCAATTCATCAATACATTGTTCCCTAACTTCTTGGCAAGGGCATTCCTCAATAACACTTTTTGTTGATATTCCGTCATAAGAGCCTTCAAACGCCCTTCATCCTGGGCATATTGTATCATGTCGTGCTTGATTTCCTTAATGCGTGCGTCTAAATATTCCTTGCGGAAGTCGAGCAACAAGTGCAAAGTGCGGTTGCGCAACGACTCCTGGTCTTCATGTACCTGTTGGCTCGCAGACAAATGAAACTTGTCTTGGCTCATATCCAAGGCTATCCTACTGATAGTAATATCATCATGATTGATGAAGAACTCCTCGGTATTGAAGTCTGGATCCCCACTATGTGCAACAGCCTCATCTAAGATGCGGTTAAACCATTCATTGCGGAAACGAAGACCATCGGCTGCAAGATTCAAGTTCACATATTGTGCAATACTAATGTTTTGCAACTGCCCATCCTCGTCTTCCACATTATCATAAATTGTGAAATCACCATAGCGGACAATCAGTTGTACCAACATCTGCTCCACCTTGCTATCATCCTGTTGGTGAACGGCAACGGGAGTGACAGGCTTGATGGGATTAGGCGAAACAACCTGTGGTGTGGGCTGTCCAGTTTGTTGTTTGCCATCGCGGATAAACTTATTCATCTGGTTAATCAATGTCTGTTCATTGATACCAATACGCTGTGCACAATCATGCAAGTATGTATCTCGCAAAATCTGGTTTTGCACCATTGATATACTTTGGACAATGGAATTGATTCCCTCGCTTCGTTTCAGCGGGTCACGTTCATTCTTGAGCAAGAGATCTGTCTTGAATTGGATGAAGTCAGTTTGGTTGTTTTCAATAAACTGACGGAAGTCAGATGCAGTATGCTTCCGTGCAAACGAATCAGGGTCATCGCCATCTGGAAACAGCAACACCTTTAGGTTCATCCCCTCATTTAGCAACATATCGGTTCCTCGCATGGCGGCATGGATGCCCGCAGCATCACCGTCGTAAAGCAAGGTGATGTTTGACGTAAAACGATGCAGGATGTGTATTTGATGCACACTCAATGCCGTGCCAGAGTTGGCAACCACATTCTCTATGCCACATTGGTGCATGGCAAGTACATCGGTATAGCCTTCCACCATATATACGCGGTCTTCCTTGGCAATGGCTTTCTTCGCTTGGTAAATTCCGTATAGCTCGCGATCCTTATGATAGATTTCCGAATCAGGAGAATTGACATACTTCTGTTGCACACCTTTCGTGGCAGCATCTAACTTTCTGCCGCCAAAACCTACCACCTTGCCACTCACGCCAATCCAAGGGAATATGACACGCCCAGCATATCGATCGATTAGTTCGCCACGGTCGTTCTTGTAACAAATACCTACCTTCTCAATAAACTCATCCTTATATCCCTTGCGACGGGCGGCATCGGCAAAGGCATACCGATTGTTGAGGTCAAAGCCCAACTGAAAACGTTGGATAATGTCATCACGGAAGCCACGGCTACGGAAATATGCCATGCCAATGGTTTTGCCCTCTTCATGGTTATGGAGTACCTCCTCAAAGTATTTCAAGGCATACTCATTGACAATGAACATCGACTCCCGTTCGCTCTGCTCTCGTTTCTCCTCGTCGGTCAACTCGCGTTCCTGTATCTCGATATGGTATTTATTAGCAAGCCAGCGCAAAGCTTCGGGATAGGTCATCTGCTCATGTTCCATGATAAAACTTACGGCATTGCCTCCCTTGCCACATCCAAAACAATGGCAAGTACCACGCGACGGCGAAACGATAAACGACGGTGTCTTCTCGTTATGGAAAGGACATAATCCCTTGTAGTTCATCCCCGCCTTGCGCAGCGTAACAAACTCTCCTACCACATCCACGATGTTGGCAGCCTCCTTGATTTTCTCTACCGTCGCCCTATCAATCATCTGTCTATTTCAGGTATTTAGCCAAAGGACTTTTCATCTTCTTCAAACCCTTGGCAACACACTTGGCGTTGTTTGTCGCGCCAAGCAAACTGGTATGTGTATGGTCTTTCTTGAAATAGGGCATGGCATCTTCCTTGCCCTTATACTTCTTGTCTAAATAATCAGCAGTGATATTATGGAGGTCAAGAAACTCAACCCCCGTCTCTTCCACAACCTCACGATACCATTTCCCATATGAGTCATTGCGGCGTTCCACTTTCCCATTGGACCACTCGTTACGTGGGGTCAGCGATACCAAGATGGGGGTAGCACCTTTCTCACGCACATCATCGATGAACTTCTTTAAGTACCAACCGAAAGAATAAACGACAACAAACGACCCATCAGCTTCCATCTTATATACATGGCATGTGTCTTTTGTGCCAGGAATCACGCCGCGAGCCTTCTGATCCGTAATAGGACAGATATCATTATGCCCAAACTCTATCAACACGAAGTCGCCTGGTTGCAACATATTATATAGAGCATCCCAACGTCCTTCACGCAAATAGGAACGAGTGGAACGCCCCGCAATGGCGACATTGACAGGCGTAATCTTTTTTTCGTTAAAGATAGTGTTGGCCAATGCTCCCCATCCCCACATGTCATCCTTGTCTTTGTCCTTGTTCTTCACCGTGGAATCGCCCGTAATAAAGACAACAGGCTTACCCGCTTCTCGCTTGACATCCACCGTTTTCAATCCCACATTCATCATCATTCCCTTCAGCTCATCCAGCTTACGATGGTTCGAAGCCATGATTCCCTCTGCGGCACTCCGTGCGTTCATCTGCGCCCCGAAATAACTGGTGTGGATATGGTCACCAAAGAAATGGTATTTTTCCTTCCATCTGCTATAAGAATCCAGCTTGGATCCCGAAATCTCATTGAGGTCAATGTACGGGACATCCAACTCCATGGACAGTTCCTCCAACCACTCTCCTTGGGGCTTTCGGACAATCTTACCCGTTTTCTCGTCGTAAGCATCACGGGGAGTGAGCGACATCAAGATGGGATTAGCTCCCTTAGCACGTATTTCCGAAACATACCTACGCATATATCCACCGTATGTGTAGACTGTCTCCTTTTCACCTGTCTCCTTAATGGTCACATTCAAAGAGTCTGGTCCAATGCCAGGAATGACAGCACGGGCACGCCCCTCATCAAAAGGTCCGTTATCATTATGTCCAATGGAAACAATTACCCAGTCACCAGGTTTCAACGCTTCCCTAATGTCTGGCCATAACTTATTGAAAAATGTACGCGTAGACATACCCCCAAGAGCCTGATTCTCCACCGTAATCTTATTAGCATTGAAATATTGGTTGGCATAATATCCCCATCCCCACTGGCCATTGGAGCCGTCTCCTTTTGTGCCGTTTCGCATCGTGGAATTGCCTATCAAGAACAAAACGGGATTTTTCCCTATGCGGGTAGAGCCTGGTGCAGGGCGACTCATCAACGCCTTGGCAATGGAGTCTGGCGTGTTGTCCACCACCTTATTGACATCCTCTATGGGGTCAGGGAGGTTGTCAAAGCCTTGCGCCATTGTGGGCAACATCCCTACCAACATTATCAAAAGGAAAAGTGTTCTTCTCATTTTATTCATCTTTTTAGTATTTCCGTTTGCAAAGATACGGCTTTTATTTGGATATTATGTCATGTTATTTCCAATTTATTACTGCACAAAACGCCCAAATCGTGCACGTCAGAGTGTCAAATGTGCGTTTTTTGTGACTTTTACTTGGGCATAAAGGGGAAAAGTAGTAATTTTGCACAACTTTTTAATAATCATAACACATTATTAATATATTTTTATGGCTTTAAAGATTGTTGTGTTGGCCAAGCAAGTGCCAGACACAAGAAATGTGGGTAAAGATGCCATGACCGCTGAAGGTACTGTCAATCGCGCTGCTTTACCCGCCATTTTCAACCCAGAAGACTTGAATGCATTGGAACAAGCCCTTCGCTTGAAGGAACAACATCCAGGCTCAACAGTAGGTATCCTCACCATGGGACCTCCCCGTGCAGGTGAAATCATTCGTCAAGGACTTTATCGTGGCGCAGATACAGGTTGGTTGTTAACCGACCGATTGTTTGCTGGTGCCGATACATTGGCTACCTCTTACGCTTTGGCTACGGCTATCAAGAAGATTGGTGGCGTAGATATCGTGATTGGCGGTCGCCAAGCAATTGACGGAGATACTGCCCAAGTGGGTCCGCAGGTGGCACAAAAGCTTGGACTTAACCAAGTGACATACGCAGAAGAAGTATTGTCGATAGAAAACGGCATTGCCACTATCAAACGCGTAATTGACGGTGGTGTTGAGACGGTGCAAGCTCCACTTCCAGTAGTGATTACCGTGAATGGAAGCGCTGCTCCTTGTCGTCCTCAGAACGCTAAACTCGTGATGAAGTATAAGCGTGCAACTTGTCCGATGGAACGTACAGAGGAAAATAACGAATATAACTATCTCTATGAGGAGCGTCCTTACTTGACATTGAATCAATGGAGTGTTGCAGATGTTGATGGCGACCCACAACAATGCGGATTGGCAGGTTCGCCTACAAAGGTGAAAGCCGTGAAGAACATCGTCTTCCAAGCAAAGGAGTCAAAGACCTTAACGGCTTCTGATGCTGACGTGGAAGGAATGATTAAGGAGTTATTAGAAGAGAAGATTATTGGCTAATGATAAAGAATATGAACAACGTATTTGTATATGTAGAAATAGAAGGCACTTTGGTACAAGAAGTATCGCAAGAGTTGCTGACCAAAGGTCGTAAGTTGGCCAATGAATTAGGCGTAGAACTTCATGCCGTTGTTGCTGGTACAGGCATTAAAGATCAGGTGGAAGAGCAGATTCTTCCATACGGTGTTGACAAACTATTTGTTTTTGACGGAGAAGGGTTATTCCCTTATACTTCCGCACCCCATACGGACATTCTCGTGAATCTCTTCAAAGAGGAGAAACCACAGATTTGCTTGATGGGAGCAACGGTAATTGGTCGTGATTTAGGTCCTCGTGTCAGTTCTTCTCTCACAAGTGGACTTACCGCAGATTGTACGGAATTGGAGATTGGACCGTATGAAGACAAGAAGAACAATAAGGTTTATGACAACCTTCTCTATCAGATTCGTCCAGCTTTTGGTGGAAACATCGTGGCTACGATTGTCAATCCCGACCATCGTCCACAAATGGCAACCGTGCGTAGTGGCGTGATGCAGAAGGCTTTATATGAAGGCGAATGCAAGAAAGAAGTGGTTTATCCACTCGTTTCCGACAATGTTTCTCCTGAGGCTTTCGTCGTGAAGGTACTCGATCACCATGTAGAGGCTGCCAAGCACAACCTGAAGGGTGCGCCCATCGTGGTTGCTGGTGGCTATGGTGTTGGTTCTAAGGAAGGTTTTGACCAACTATTTAAGTTGGCAAAAGTGCTTCATGGAGAAGTTGGTGGTTCTCGTGCTGCCGTTGATGCTGGTTGGATTGACCACGATAGACAGATTGGACAAACGGGAGTTACCGTTCATCCGAAAGTTTATATTGCCTGTGGAATTTCTGGACAGATTCAGCACATCGCTGGAATGCAAGATTCTGGTATTATCATTAGCGTTAACTCTGATCCCGATGCTCCTATTAATCGCATTGCCGACTACGTGATTGTTGGTACGGTTGAAGAGGTTGTACCGAAACTTATAAAATATTATAAACAGAATAGTAAGTAAATGAAAAAAGTCTATTGGTATATTGCTGCTCTTATCTTGGCTCTTATCATAGTTGATCGCTTGACACTTCCGAAAGGAGTTAGTTATGCCCTCGGTGCTGCCTTGGGTTATATGATTGGCGCAATTGTTTGGAACGCAATAAAAAATAGAAAAAAGAAATAATTATGGCTAACTATTATAGTGATCACCCCGAGATAGGGTTCTATCTCAACCACCCCCTGATGGCTCGTATTGTTGAGCTGAGAGAAAAGGGTTTCGCTGATGCGAAAGAATATGACTACGCTCCCGTTGACTTGGGCGATGCGATTGAGAACTACAAACAGATTCTCGATATTACTGGCGACGTAGCAGCCAATATCATAGCTCCTAATTCAGAGAGTGTTGACTTGGAAGGTCCACACCTTGAAAACGGACGTATGATTTACGCCTCCAAGACGTTTGAGAACCTTGATGCTACTCGCAAGGCTGGCCTTTGGGGAGTGTCTATGCCTCGTAGATACGGAGGTTTGAACTTACCTAATGCGGTATTCTCCATGCTTTCAGAAATCATCTCTGCCGCCGATGCTGGTTTCCAGAATATTTGGAGCTTGCAGAGTTGTATTGATACGCTCTATGAATTTGGCTCCGAAGAACAAAGACAGAAATACATCCCACGTGTTTGTGCAGGAGAAACCATGTCAATGGACTTGACAGAGCCAGATGCTGGTTCTGATTTGCAACGTGTGATGTTGAAAGCCACATACGATGAGAAAGAAGATTGTTGGCGATTGAATGGAGTGAAGCGATTCATTACCAATGGAGATTCTGATATTCACCTCGTATTAGCTCGTTCTGAAGAAGGAACAAAAGACGGACGTGGATTGTCAATGTTTATCTATGACAAGAACCAAGGCGGCGTAAATGTTCGACATATTGAGCACAAATTAGGTATTCACGGTTCACCAACATGTGAGTTAACCTATAAAAATGCGAAAGCAGAACTTTGTGGAAGCACTCGTTTGGGATTGATTAAATATGTAATGGCATTGATGAATGGTGCTCGTCTCGGTATTGCTGCTCAATCGGTAGGATTATCTCAAGAGGCTTATAACGAAGGATTGGCATACGCGAAAGAGCGTCAGCAATTCGGCGAAAAGATCATTAACTTCCCAGCCGTATATGATATGTTGGGCCGAATGAAAGCAAAACTTGACGCTGGTCGTTCATTGCTTTACCAAACAGCTTGCTATGTGGATGTTTACAAATGCCTTGAAGACATTGAGCGCGACCGTAAACTCACTCCCGAAGAGAAGCAAGAGATGAAGAAATACCAACGTTTGGCTGATGCATTCACACCATTGGCAAAAGGTATGAACTCAGAATATGCCAACCAAAACGCATACGATGCAATCAGCATACATGGTGGTTCTGGCTTCATTATGGAATACAAGAGCCAACGTCTGTATCGTGATGCTCGCATCTTCTCTATCTATGAGGGTACAACTCAGTTGCAAGTAGTAGCCGCTATTCGCTACATTAGCAATGGTACCATGCTCAATAACATCAAGGACATGCTCACTTCTATCTGTTTCGACACCGACAGTTCCGTATGCTGTCGCAATGCCACCACAAACCTAACCTCCCTCAAGGGGCGCATAGAGAGACTCATCCCCATCTATGAGGAAGCTCTCAACCATGCCAAGAGTTTAGGCAACCAAGACGCTTTCGACTTCCTCGCCCGCCGTCTCTATGACATGACATGCGAGTTGGTGATGTCTATCCTCATCTTGCGCGATGCCATCAAGGCTCCCGAACTCTTCGCCAAGTCAGCTAACGTCTACATCCGCATGGCAGAGGAAGACATCCTCGGCAAGTCTGCATACATCAAGAACTTCCAGGAAGAAGACCTCGATAATTTCAAAGCCAATAGCTGTTGCACTTGCGAAGATTGATAAACTGAAGCCAATACAACTACATAAAGAAGTCTGATGAATCTTAGGCGATTCATCGGATTTCTTTTTTTACGAAAACAAACAACCAAATGGACGAAATGGATGATTGCATATTGACAAACACATGCTATATTTGCAAACGAGATTTTTTTAAGTTTAACTAACAAAAACAAAAGAACATGAGAAAAGTATTGTTTGCAATGGCGATGGCACTTGTCAGTATCAGTGCATCGGCACAAAAAGGAGAAACGGCATTTGGCGCAAACCTATCGTATGGAACTGAGATCAAGAACCTTGGCGTTGGCGTGAAAGGACAGTATGGCATTACCGATGCCATCAGGGCAGAGGGTGCATTCGACTACTTCCTCAAAAAGGATGGTCTCTCGATGTGGGATGTCAATTTGAATGTCCACTATCTCATTCCCATAACCGAGAAATTAAAGATCTATCCCTTGGCAGGGGTTGTCTTCACGAATTGGAAGAGTGACTTCACCGTCGATGTTGAATATGAAGGTTACGGCATCATTGATGATGATGCGGATGACAGTGGCTCCACCACAACAAGTAAGTTTGGGGCAAACCTCGGTGCTGGCTTGCAATATGACCTCACCGACAAGCTCTCTTTGAATGTGGAGGGCAAGTATCAGTTAATCAGCGACTTCGACCAAATGGTATTTAGTGTAGGTGTAGCTTATAAATTCTAATCATAAAAGATAGAAAAAATATTAATGTTGTTGTTGAGGAGGATGTGCCTATTATGACATACCCTCCTCTATTCAAATTATGTAGAGTAGAATTAGCGTTTCAGAATTTTACGGTATACTCTCTCTATGGTGCCGAACCACCTTTTCCATAGTCTCGGATTACACAATAGAGACACATTTCTCTCACTCATATAGACCCGTTTATTTACCTCTATCATAAGAGACTTATACTGAAAGCTGGCCTTGGGCGTGATGGAATTGCCATAAGGCTCATTCACTTTCACCGTATAACCGTTCTTCATAAACTCGTCTACCACCATGCTAACAAGCCTCTCGTCGTATGACCAGTCGTTGTTATGTCCAATACAAATGTCACAATCGGCAAGTCCAGACGGAAACGAATGGCAGTCGATGATCACAGAGCCTTCACCGTCCATTGAATCAACAAGCCTACTTTGATGCATTCGCCATAGGTTCATAAGCATTTCTCTGCCTTTGTCACTTATGTACCCACGCTTGTAATCCTCATAATACGTATAGATGATGCCTTGACCTATTTCTTCAAATGGATCTTCCACAAGTCGTTCGGCATCACACACAAACCGTGAGTAAGGAAAGACGACCTGATTGACATGCGGGTTGTCCGTGGAAAAGAGCATGTCGGTATGCCAGTCAGTCCACTTGTTTACACAATCGTTAATAAACAAGGCATTCCTCTGCCACTTCCCTATTTCCCTATCGAAAAGTCCGTTGACAGAGGAATGCGGAATGTTAAGAACAATGTTCATACTTTTATCAACATGCAATACCAAATCCTATCCTTCGAACTCTCTTCTGAAGAGTCTCTTCCTCACAATACTGAACCAATTTCTCCACCGACATACTTTCCTCACCATAAAGAATATAGTCTATGTCATATCGCCTAACGATGTTCTCTATCTGCCCACCACTGAAGTCAAACCTCTCTGCTAATCTAATTGCCACTTCCTTGCCAATCGATGGAAGCATGGAGAGCCAAATCTGCGCTCGTTGCTCACATGAAGGCTTGTCGAATTTCACCTTATAGAGGAACCTCCGTTCAAACGCCTTGTCAAAGTTTTCCTCCAAGTTGGTTGTGGCTATCATAATCCCCTCAAATGTCTCCATTTCCTGCAAGATGATATTTTGTATCGAGTTTTCCATTCGGTCAACGGAATTGGAAGCCTTTTTTCTTGCGCCGAGGACAGCGTCAGCCTCGTTGAATAACAAGATGGGAGCCAACGTGGAATTATGCACAGCTTCCTTATATCTATCGAAGACCGATTTGATGTTTTTCTCGCTGTCGCCAACCCATTTGCTCCTAATCCCAGACAAGTTCACCTGCATGATATTCGACCTATAGCTCATTTTGCAGGATGTAACATGCCTTCATCCACGATAACCACTAACTTTGCGGGCATTTCAAAAGCCCAAATGCAAAGTTAGAATGAACAAGAAGAAATGCGAGGCATGTGGTTCTTCCCATACAGTGAAGAATGGTGTGCGCAAGGGCGTACAGTTGTATAAATGTCAGGAATGCGGCTACCAGTTCCGTGCCGGAACGGAGACCAGCGAAGAGGATTTGTGGAATGCTTATCAACAAGGGAAGCAGACCATCAAAGAGCTTTCTGCTCGCTTCGGCATGAGTGTAGCCACTGTCAAACGCAGGCTGCGTGGCATCAAGCGTGAGTGGGTACAGCCGCCCTTGTCAGGTGGAGGATTCGTCCATCTGGACGTGACCTACTGGGGACGCAGCTTCGGAGTCCTGCTGGCACTGGACAACCAGACTGGCAGGCCCCTTTACATGGCCTTTGTGAGGAGTGAGACGGTGAAGGACTACGAGAATGCTGTGAGCAGCATAAAGGATCGTGGCTACTCCATACGTGGATTAATTGTAGACGGCAAGCAGAGCCTGTTCAAGACCTTTTCCGACACCCCGATACAGATGTGCCAGTTCCACATGAAGCAGATTGTCAGGCGCTATCTTACGTTGAATCCCAAGCTGTTAGCTGCAAGGGATTTGAGAGATTTGGTCGGCAGACTTCACAGATGCGACGAGGCAGACTTCAAGAAGAACTACCAGGACTGGAAGGTGAAGTGGAAGGATATGATTGGCCATAAGAGCCTACACAAAGACGGGAAGATGCATTACACGCACCAGCGCCTAAGGGCAGCGATGAACAGTGTGAACTTCTACCTGCCTTATCTGTTCACTTTCCAACGGGAGAACTGTAAGGGAATGCCAAACACGAACAACAAAATTGAAGGTACGTTCACTGACTTGAAGAAGAACCTGAACAACCATAGCGGACTGACAACGGAGAACCGCAAGCGGTTCATTTCTGGGTTTTTCTTGGCATTGGCAGAATCTCTTGGAATGAAAAAGCAGGAGCCGCGTTGATAGAGACTTCTGCCCATTCCAGTCGATTTGCACAATCCTATTCCTCATGGAGTTGCTCCCCAGCAGAGCTCCACTATCTTCAGACTGCGGCACAAAGGTATGAATTCCCAAGCAAATGGCCAAGGAAACAGCAACAAATGTCATCCTGCAATTTGAGCTATAGAATACCAACCACCCAAAATCATCCTGCAAAATGAGCTATACGCCTGATATTCCGTCCAGATTGTCGAGCCAATTGCAACACGCTCTCTGTCTTTCCCGTGCCAGGTGAGCCATAGAACAAACATGCGACTCCCTGCCGCAAGCCTTTCTTTTTCAATCGTACGCAAATATTCCTATAGTTCTCTTCTTTGATGATATCGTTCACATTCTCAATTCGTTTGTCAATATCATTAGAGAAAAACAATTTCTTTTCGGCAATCTTGTGACAATCAATCAAGGTGGATGTTGCCTGCTCCTCACCCTGCAAAGAGAAACCTTTCAGCAACTTTTTACGGACATTCAAAGCCAATTTGAATTCAAACCTCGACTCGAAACCGTCCTGACAGGCATATTCCACCAGTCTCTTCTTCAAAAGATAGTGATTTCCCATTCTCATTTCCCACTCAAATTCACTTTTTTCTCTATCCGAGTCATATAAAAAAGACAAATTATCCAAATGCAAAACAGATTCTTCCCCTAAGAACAAATGCCGACAGAAATGGCATACTATTAACTCGACCATTGGCGAAAACTCATATTTCTTTAATGCTTTCACGTATGGCAAATCCTTATTCTCCTCCATGAGACGATGCACATTATCCAGCATTAAACCAGTACTCATTTCTTCCAGATAACGTCGATGGGTAAACGAATAGAAATGGTTGAAGAACTCCACCATATTCTTACATGCCAAACTCTCTTGTTGATAGGTCTCATTATTCTGGAGGGATTTAAAGAAAGGCTCTGATAGTTTATAGCCCTGTCTGCCGTAATGATTACTATTCTTAATCAATATGCCTCTCTTGACCATATCTTCAAACTCATTCAGGTACGTCATAAGCTCCAGATTGTTACATCCCATGTATGAGGCAATCTGTTGAACATTGACAAAAGAATTGTAACTATCACCCCTTTCTGCAATAATCGTCATGTAAATAACCTGCAAATATGAGAGGTTCTGACGTTTCATGATACCATTGATAAAGGGTACAGTATCCTCATATTCACTTACACTAAGGCCATTACCTCTGACAGCCTCAACGATATAGCTCATGGCTGTCAGCATGTCAATGGTGTCTGGGTCAGGATTAGTCCTCTCTATTTCCATGATCGTTCCGTCTTCCATTTCAAACTTTTCGATTGTTACAAAACCTTTTTCTGTCTTTTTTTCTTTGCTCATAATCAGTAGTTCTTTATGTCATTAAAACATGTAACGAAAATCATGTTGGCGGCAAAAATGCCAACAAACAAGCACAAGAGGATAGATAGGAAAACACGGAGTAATTCCCTATGCGACACAACAATCAATTTAAAAAGTCTAATTGTATTCATTACCATATATATTTAGTTAGTTGTCTTCCCAACCCTAACTCACATCATTTTTTGGCACCGATGCCTACAGTAAGGCCGGTTGCCGTGGACTGAACCACTCTGGATGCAAATCAAAAAGCCAAAGAACCCTCTCTCAAAAAGGTTACGCAAAGATATATAAAAGATTTGAGAAAAACGAATTATTTCTCATAAAGAGTGTTAATGAAAACGTGAATACACACATTTGAAGAACCAAACCATAGGTTTAAATCATCAAAACCATTGATTTCATTTGCATAAACCATTGGTTTGAATGCTCAAAGTAATGAACAAAATGCTGAAAGCGGATGCTTTTATCCACAATAAATTATGATTGCTATGAGATAATAATACCCCAACAATATACATTTTGATATTATCACTTTGAGCCTTTCTTCCTACTGTCGTAATATTGATAGGTCTTTCCTCGATAACTATCATCACCATCATTCAATTTCATCTTGTACTCGAGGTTGTACAAAAAAAATAACAACGTCTCCGAACACTCTATAAAGAAAGTGGACTCTGCCACCGTTCCTTCTTTCCGATACTTCTCCCACAGCTTATAATACTGTTGTGTGACGGTAGGACGAAACTCTTCTACATATATTTTAGACACACGTTCCTTAGTTTCCTGATAAGAACTATCCAGATAGACGGCAAGTGTCTTGTCAAAATACGGCTTTGCCAGTGCTTGCAGTTCCTTGCGCAGGGCGACCGTATCTTGATGGGCAAACAAATCCTCAACCTCCTTTGGGATAATCGGCTCATCGGGCTTGGTCGAAACCATAGGTGTCGAGGGGTTCACTTCTATCTGATCAATGATAGGGGGAGCGGATTCCTGTGGGGGCAGAGTGGTCGTTTGTGTCACTTGGCTGTCTTTTCCCACCATCTCGGGTTGTTGTGCCATTTCCACTTTCCCTTGCCTTGGCATCAGTAAAAAGCCCATTGCTGCCACAAAAAGGAACATCACAGCCACCATCCACCACATTCTCTTGCCATGACGGGATGTAAGGGCAATGACCTCGCCCACATTTTGAAAACGTCTTTCCTTGTCCTCCACTATGCACCGAGCTATCACCTTTTTATATCTTTGCGCACAGGGCAATGTCTGGAGGATGCGACCGATGGCATAGATGTCTGTCCGTGCGTCCACCTTCTCGTTGTCATTAAGTTGTTCGGGCGCGGCATACTTATCCGTGCGCCCCATGGTGTCGGTGTACGTATCGGTATAGCAAAAGCCGAGGTCGATGAGTTTCACGTCATGACCGATGCGTGTAATGAGGATGTTCTCTGGCTTGAGGTCAAGATGGACAATCTGGTGTTGGTGCAAATAGCCCACCACATCGAGCAACTCGCGGAGGAAGCGGTCGGCATTCTCTCGGTTTTTGAAATAGTCGGGCTGTGTACTGACAAACTCGCTGAGCGTCAGTCCATCGACATACTCCATCAAGATGCCATCGTCGGTCTTAAAGACATAACGGACGAGATGGGGATGGTCTAAGTTGAATCCCGTCTCAAACTCTTTCTGCATGGCTGCCGCATAACGAGGGTTCGTCCGCAAGTGGGGCTTCAGCACCTTCAAAAAATGCTGCTTGCCATAGAGACGTACTCGATAGCAGTCGCACGTGGCACCACCCACGGGCAATAAGTCCTTTTCATGGAGGTCGATGTGAATGTTTGAGAACGAGGAACTATCCATGATCATTAAAGAAGTTCAAAATCAATACCCTGCGCCTTGCCAGCGGTGAATGCGCCAAGCGACTGCCCCTCTCTGACCACGCCACTCACCAACATGGGGTAGTTGCGGACAAGGTGGGTGAGTGTCAGCACATCTTCTGCGAGCAGTTTGCTGTTGATGCTCTCGATGACACGGAAGCGATTGTCGCCCATATATGCCATCGTCACACGGCGATTGGGCAGGTAGCTTACCACAACATGCTGTCCCACTTTCAGCGAACTTACCAACACCTCATCCCTATTCTCGTCGAAATCCGAGTTACTATGCTCCTCGTCATGCACACGCAGGGTCTCCCAATGATCGTAACCTAAGTATTGTGCTATCACGTCGAGGGTGGACATACGGGGCTGCCGCTCATCCTCAATAAAGCCGAGAAGCCGTTTCATCGTGTTCACGCCGATGTGTTCGCCCGTGACAGTCTCGATGTCAAGGGTAAGAAACTCACAGTCTGCCGATCGGCGGATGGCTCGCTTGCAGCGTTGACTCAACAACTCGCAAATATAAGGGGATAGTCTCATGATGATGCAAAGATAAAGATTATTACATGAACACACAAACAAATGTGCTTTTTTCTTCATAGTGGCAAAGATACGAAAAAGAATGGTATAACAGTCCATCCATTCCATCCAATTGACATACAACCCCTTGGCAACTTGACTTCGACCTTTGGCTGCCAGCACCGTGGATGCAAAAAAGGACAAGGAGCTACGCCTTCACGTAACTCCTTGTCCTTGGATGTAGCGGGAGAGGGACCCGAACCCTCGACCTCCGGATTATGAATCCGACGCTCTAACCAACTGAGCTATCCCGCCAACACGTTCCAATAATTTGGCTGCAAAGGTAATATAATCTTTTCAAACCGCCAAAACTTTTGGCAGATTTATTTTCCCCTTACCCAATCGTGATGGTATATTGCGCCATGAAGGATGCCCCAGGTTGCAAGTGGTTCATCAGGTATTTATCCTTAAACTCGCCACTATAGCTCACCTTGTCGTGTATACCATACCACGGCTCAATGCAGACAAAAGGCGCATTCTTGCCAAAGGGACTCCAGATGCCCACGGCAGGTGCCTTGAAGTGGACGGTCACCACGGACTTGCGATCCTTATCCAATAACGCCACCTCCCTCACTTGGCACTTGTCGATGATGATGGCATCCTCATCAAAACTATTCTCCGTGAATGCCCAATAACCATTCTCGGTATCAAGGGCAAAACGTCCAGGGCGGATGCAGCCACCCACATTGCCCACCAACCGTTCTATCACTTCCTCATTGTCAAACTTAATCAGTCCGTGCATCGGCTCACCCACCACCACGTCGGGCAGATTGAACGCAGGATGCCCACCAATCTGGAAGTGGATCTCACTCTTATCGGTATTCTCCACATGCCACGTCACATGTATCTTATTGCCCTCCAATCGGTATGTCACGGAAAGGTTGAAATGGAATGGATAGTCGTGGTGTGTCTCTGGTGTGTCGTGCATGGCGTATGTCACCTTTGTTTCCGTTTTGGAAATGAGCGTAAAGGGCATATCACGGGCAAAGCCATGACGTGTCATCTGGTATGAATAGCCATCAACATAATATCGGTCTTCCCACAACCCGCACACGATCGGGAAGAGCAAAGGCGAATGGCGAGGCCAATATTTCTCGTCTGCTTGCCACAGATATTCCTTCCCTTGGGCATCTTGGATGCTCTGCAACTCCGCACCCACCTCGGCAATCTTGATTGCCAACTGTTCATTTCTCAGTTCTTCCATAGTTCCTATATATTATAATCTGTGACAAAGATACGACATTTTCCACAAAAAACACCCACCACCACAAAAAAACAAGTTATCTTTGCATCATGAAATCACAAATCACCATCCTCGGCACAGGCAACGCTTTCGTGACACGTTGCTATAACACGTGCTTTTTCCTTCACAACGAAGAGACCGACCTTCTCGTCGATGCGGGAGGCGGCAACGGCATCCTACGGCAGCTGGAAGATGCCCACATCTCCATCTCACGCATCCACGACGTATTTGTCACCCATGCTCACACCGACCACATCATAGGTGTGCTGTGGGTCATCCGCCTCTTTTTGCAACAAAAAGCAAAAGGAAAATGCCACGGTGTCATCCGCATCCATAGCCACGAGAAGGTGTTGCGTGTCCTCCAAAATATGATGAATGACCTTCTTCCTAAAAAGTTGTCCTCCCAAATAGGCACCTCCGTTCTTTTCCTCCTATTAGAAGACCGCGACACATTCGATGTGGGAAACATCCATTTCCAATGTTTCGACATCCTCAGCACCAAGGAGAGGCAATTCGGATTCACCGCCTGGCTCCCCGATGGGCAACGTCTCGTCTGCTTGGGTGACGAACCTTACAACGAATATAACCGTGAACTGGTTGAGGGAGCGGACTGGCTCATGAGCGAGGCTTTCTGCAAATATGCCGACAGAGACATCTTCAAACCCTACGAGAAACACCACTCCACCGCCCGTGATGCCGCCTTATTGGCAAAACAATTAGGCATTAAGAACCTTATTCTCTATCACACCGAAGACAAAACTATAGCCACCCGTAAGCAAGCATATACCATCGAGGCAAGGGAAGTGTTTGATGGAAACGTCTTTGTTCCCGACGACTTGGAGACTATCTCTATTTAGAAAAGAAAAGAGTATAAAAGTTCAGGAGTTCAGACGCTACCACCGCATGGGAAAAAACGAATGTCTGAACTCCTGAACTCCTTGAACTCATGAAACTCCTCCTTAATCAATGAATCCCTATTATCCACTCGGCGATGTCGCGAAGCACCTCTTCGGAGATGGTTTGTTCGATTTCGCCATATTCATCTACTGCCCCCGTCTGGCACGGTTGGAAGAGATGGTTTAAGTCAGGATATTCCTTAATTACGTTTTTCTTATTTTTTGGCAACAGCCGTCGGATAATCGGGAGGTTACTTTCTGCCAACACTTGAGAGTCCTTACTGCCATTGAGGATCATCGCGGGACAAGTCACGTGGGCGATGGCATCGGCAGGGTCAAGGTCGATGAAGTAATCATACCACGGGTTGGTCTTTTGCATGAGCATCATCAGCCGCATCTGCTTCACGGTCATGGTGGCAGGCTGCCCCTGTTGGCGCAAGATGAAATTGGTCTGTTCCGTCACCACACTGTCTCCACGCAAGCCTGTCCCTGCCAAAGAGACGATGAAATCGGACTTTTTCTCCTTCGCAAGCATGAAGGCGATGATGCCTCCCTCGCTATGTCCCAGCACTCCCACACCGCTAAATTTCTTCTTTCCCTTCAAGAACGCAACCCCTGCGGCGGCATCCTCCTTGAAGTTTTCGGTGGTAGCATGTTCTACGTCGCCCGTTGAGCCACCCATTCCCCGGTCATCAAAGCGCAACGAGGCAATGCCTTGACGTGCCAAGAAGTCGGCGATGACGGCAAACGGCTTGTGGTCAAACAACTCTTCGTCGCGGTTTTGCAACCCACTTCCTGACACCATCAGCACCACGGGAACCTTTTTCTTCCCATTGTAACCCACGGGCCATGTCAAGGTTCCCGCTAACGTCGCCGTATCTTTCTCGTTGACAAAAGTCACCTCCTCCGTCTGATAAGGATAAGGCGGATAGGGTGTTTGCGGACGTTGACGCACAATGTCACCCCGTTCCATCACCAAAGACAACCGATACCCCATCTGCGTGAACGTACCCGACAGTTTCCCATTGATGACATGCCCCTCATAACTGCCGCCAATCGTGGGGAAACTCACGTTCACCGAGTCATCCGTAATCGTGTTCACCTGTGCCTCGATGCCCTTTGCCCCTTGGTTGGGTGAGTCCATCGTGCATTTATTCCCGTCCACATGCAACACCAAAGGTATCTTCCTGACACCCAAATCCAAGTCTCCATGCCAAGTGCCTTGCACTCCCTGCGCCCCTGCCATCATAGGTAAGAGGGTCGCTATCAATAAGAAAAAGCTCTTTTTCATACGAATCAAATTGAATAGCAAAAGTATCTAATTGTTTTAGATGTATCATCATTTGCAGCATATTATTAACATAAATTAAACGCCCATATACCCCCATCTCCCATGAAGAAATATACTGACATGCCAAATATGGCATGATTTTGGCAAGAAAGTTGGCATGAACATGAAGAATGCCATCATCATCTGCGCCACGCTTGCCTTTGTCGCACTCACAGCCTACGACCTCATGCTGCTTTCAGGACATATCCCCACCACCAAGAACGTAGGAGCGGGGCGCATCTGGCACGGCCTCGTGCGATGGGGAACGCCCATGGGCGAGGGCGAGGTGCATTGTCCCAATGGCAATGTCTATCGGGGCGAATGGCAAGACGGGGGCATCCACAAGGGGCATCTCACCACGTCGAAATACGAATACGACGGGAAATTCAAGGACTGGAAGCTCCATGGATTCGGCATAGCACGTTATAAAAACGGACATACCTACATCGGCAACTGGCGGGAAAACCGCAAGGAGGGCTTGGGACGCTATGAGTACAACAATGCCGAGAACCACGTTTCTTTCGGCGTATGGAAAGAGGGCATCCTCCCGATTGACACGACACAGATGGCTTACCACACCTCCGATAAGGTATATGGCATCGACGTGTCGCGCTACCAGGGTATCATCAACTGGGAAACTCTTTATTTCCAAGCCGATAAGACGGGAAAGATACCAGCCAAGGAGAGCAACGGCAACTGCCTCCTGCCCGTCTACTTTGCCATCATGAAGGCAACCGAGGGAGCCAACTACCAAGATCCTACCTATTCATATAATATTGAAAATGCCAGAAGGTGTGGTGTCATTGTCGGTGCCTACCACTTCCTAAACAGCAAGAGTACTGCCGAAGAACAGGCGAAAAACTTCATCGACCATACCAAATTGACACGTGGCGACCTCCCTCCCGTACTTGACATCGAGATACATGACAGCATCATGAGGCGCGAGGGCGACCGCATCCGTCAATTAGCACTTGATTGGTTGGATATTATCGAGCGGCATTACCATGTCCGACCTATCATCTACACCTACCACAACTTCCGTTTGCGCCACATCGACGCACGGTTCGCACGATACGACACGTGGATTGCCCACTATGCCATCCCCCAACCCAAGGTGGAGGAATGGCGGTTGTGGCAGTTTACCATCGCCCCACACATCGGCGGACATCAAAACAACATCGACCTCAATGTCTTCAACGGCAACTATCAGCAATTCAAGGAGTATGTCAACACCCACGGCATACAAACTCTCAACGACAGATAGGCAGCCCTATTTTGTCAAATATTTTTCAAAAACAAGGCGCAAATGCAGCCCCGTTTTACCAACAAGCTATCCGTTGGACGAAAATACGCCCTTTTTTTCGCATTTTGTAACCCATTGAATACCAACGTCATACACAAAAAGGCTAACATCAACCATCCATAAATACCTCAATTTAACATCTTTTGGGCGGCATCTGTGGTCAAAAAATGCTACATCTGCAAGGGATAAATGCGGCATCTAAACCAACAAATGCCACACAAAAATAGTTAAATCCATACATCCAGCCAAAACGAAGGATTTAGAACGATGCGATTAACACCGTTTAACTACTATTTCATCACTTTTCCCGAACCTCGTTTTGTCAAGACTTTTCATCATCTTTCACTTCATCAAGGAAGAAAGAAATGGATAATAGTAAGGTTTTTCTTCACTAACTATTGGTTTTTTGGAGAAATGTTAGTATATTTGCGAAATAATAACTGCCATGATGATAATGGCCATTATTATATTCAAGAAAAACAACCATCTTTCTATGAAAACAGAGAAACAAATGGCTAAGGCTGCCGCCGACTTCGCCCAACGATGGGAAGGCAAGGGATATGAGCGTGGAGAGAGCCAACTCTTCTGGGCGGACCTCTTGGCAAACGTCTATGGCGTGGAAGACTTACCATCGTTCATCCGATACGAGGAGCAAGTGAAAAACATGGTGGATGCCACCAACTTCATCGACGCATATATCCCCTCCACGAAGGTACTCATTGAGCAGAAGTCATTGGGAAAAGACTGGCGCAAGAGCATCCAGCAGAGCGACGGCTCGCTGCTCAACCCCTTCCAACAGGCGAAACGGTATGCGGCAGAGCTGCCTTACTCGCAACGTCCACGGTGGATCGTGACATCCAACTTCGCGGAGTTCCTCGTCTACGACATGGAGTGTCCCCACGGCGAGCCAGAACAGATATTGCTGAAGGAATTAGGCAAGGAATACTACCGTCTCCAATTCCTCGTTGACAACAAGAACGAACACCTGACGAAGGAGATGCAGGTGTCGATGAAGGCGGGCGAAATCGTAGGGAAGATCTACGATGCTTTAACGGGACCTCTCCTATCAACACAAGGGGGGAAGATTTCTTCCGAAATGCTCCACGACATCAACGTGCTGTGCGTCCGCTTGGTGTTCTGCCTGTATGCCGAGGATGCGGGGGTGTTTGGCAAGCGTGACATGTTCCACGACTATTTGGCGCAATATAACACAAAAGATATGCGCCAAGCCCTCATTCGTCTTTTCGAGACTTTGGCGACTCCGATAGACAAGCGCGACCCGTTCTTGGAGCCAGACTTGGCGCAGTTCCCGTATGTCAACGGCGGCTTGTTTGGCGACCCAGTCCACACGGCGACAAGGCGCAATACGATTCCACCGTTCACCGACAGTTTGCGGAGAATAGTGTTACAGAATGCCTCGCTCGACTTCGACTGGAGCGAAATATCGCCCACCATCTTCGGGGCGGTGTTTGAATCGACACTCAACCCCGTGACAAGGCGCAGCGGAGGGATGCACTACACCTCGATAGAGAACATTCACAAGGTCATCGACCCCTTGTTCCTCGATGGCCTTCGCCAAGAGTTAGACGCAATATTGGAAGAGAAGGCGGAGCGGATCAGGCAGCGTAAACTCGACCGATACCAGGACAAGCTGGCATCATTGACATTCCTCGACCCCGCCTGCGGCTCGGGAAACTTCCTCACGGAGACCTATCTCTCGCTACGGAGGTTGGAGAACGAGGTGATTAGGGAACGCTACCACGGGCAGTCATTCATCGGTTTTGAAGAGGTGAATCCCGTCAAGGTGAGCATCCAGCAGTTCTATGGCATCGAGATCAACGATTTCGCCGTGACCGTTGCCACCACGGCATTGTGGATTAGCGAGGCGCAGATGCTGGCGGAGACAGAGAAAATCATCCGCCGTGACATTGACTTCCTGCCTCTGAAGAGCTACGTCAACATCCGCGAGGGCAACGCCCTACGGATGGATTGGGGGATGATGGAATATCCTGCCGACATACCCGCCATCCATGCCAAGAACACTTACATCGTCTATGAGGACAAGGAGAAAGGGATGGTAGGCGAACCTAATGTCTATGACGAGGTCAACCTGTACACCACCGACATACAACGGGGACCAAAACCCAATAGAAGGGAGACCATACAATATGACTACATCATGGGAAACCCGCCGTTTGTGGGATACTCGCTGCAAAGCAAGGAACAGAAGGAGGACACCCTCAGCGTCTTTGTGGACGGGCAGGGAAAGCCCTTCAAGGCGGCAGGGAAAATCGACTATGTGGCGGGATGGTACTACAAGGCGGCGCAAATGGTGAAAAGCACCAACACCCTTGCCGCCCTCGTCTCCACCAACAGCATTACGCAGGGCGAGCAGGTAGCCGCCATCTGGAAGCCATTGCGGCAATTGTTTGGCATACGTATCGACTTCGCCCACCGCACTTTCCAGTGGGACAGCGAGTCATCGCAAAAGGCGCATGTGCATTGCGTGGTCATCGGCTTCAGTTCAGTAAGTTGTGGCAATGCCACAACAAACGGGACAACAAATGCCACGGAGGGGAAAAAAGACGAATACTCACGCCACATTTACGACAACGGGCGCGTCATCGAGGCGGCAAACATCAACGCCTATCTGATGGACGCACCCGATGTTTTTATAGAGAGCAGGAAAAAATCGCTTTGCGATGTCCCCCCAATGGTGTATGGAAACAAGCCTGTCGACGGCGGCTTCTTGTTCCTGACTGCCAACGAGCGAAGGGCTGCCATCGGCAAGGAGCCACAGATAGGGCAGTATATCAAACGCATCTACGGCTCGGTGGAATACATCAACAACAGGGAGCGGTATTGCCTCTGGCTTGTCAATGCCAATCCCTCTGACCTCCATAACTCAGCGTTTATCCATGACAGGATAGCGAAAGTGAGACAATTCAGGTTGACAAGTCCCAAAATGGCAACACAAATCTCGGCAGAGACACCCACGCTCTTTCAGGAAATCAGGCAGCCAACAAGTGAATACATCATTGTCCCACGAGTATCTTCTGAAAACAGGAAATATGTACCCATGGGATTTGTGAGTCCAAATATTATCGTTAATGATTCTGTGCAAATCATCCCCAATGCCTCTCTATCATTTTGGTGTTCTCACAAGCAATGTTCACATGGCATGGATGCGAGCTGTTTGCGGACGATTGAAGAGTGATTATCGTTATTCAAAGGACATTGTTTACAACAATTTCCCTTGGCCATATCCCACAGAGGAACAGAAAGACAAGATAGAACAGACGGCACAGGCTATCCTTGATGCCCGCGCCTTATACCCCGAGGCCTCCTTGGCAGACCTTTATGATGACCTGACCATGCCCGTGGAGTTGCGTAAGGCACACCAACAGAACGACCGCGCAGTCATGGCAGCTTACGGATCTGATGTCAAAATGAGTGAAAGCCAATGCGTCGCTGAACTTTTCAAGCTATACCAAGACCTGACCAAAGAATAAAAACGATTATCCCGTAGCCTACCTATGATGGTTATTGGCTACGGGATTTCATGACAAACATAGCATCCGAGATGCCTTAATCTTGTCCAATGACGTGTTGGAACGGCGACATCGGAAGGTCATTCTTGCCGAAGGCATTTGCCTTGGCGGGATTGTTCTTCCACGCATAGCGTACGGTCTTGGGGACATCTACGGGCGAATGGATGATGATTCGGTTGCCATGTGCCGTGGCTTGGGCATTGACAAAACGACCATCTGCCGCCGCCACCTCAAACTCATACAGCTCTCCTTCATCGCGCAGGGGCTGGTCGAGCGTTAAGACTACATCATTACCATCGGCTTGTGAGGCCACCACCTGAGGCGAAAGCAACAACTTCTTGTTCCATAGCAAATGGTCAAAACCCATTGCCACACGTTGCGCCACCTCGCGCTTGCGCAGGGGATGGATGTCTACCGCCTCGCCAAGGTCGATGATACACGCCAACGCGGTATTGGGGATATGGCATGTGGCAAGCCGTTGTGCCTCGCGGATGCGCGACCAACCTGTGTCTTGCGGCTTGTCGCTTGCCTCCATGAAGTTCGCCAATTGCACAATGACAAACGGCAGGTCGGGCATCTGCCATAGTTGTCGCCACCCTGTGACGAGTTCCGTGAGCATCTGCTCATAAATGTTGCCATCGTCCGTGTTTGATTCTCCTTGATACCATACCACACCCGATAGTGCATAGGGTGCCAATGGATGAAGCATGGCATTGTAGAGAACTGCAGGCAGGTTGGGCGTATTGATATCCATCTGTGGGCAATAAGTCATCCTTGCCCCCTCATGCACACGCCATTCTGTTGAGAGCGGAATCTCTACGCCGTCGTCAAAGATGAGTTTATAGGGCTTGTCCTTGATGAAATGCGGATTGCCACCGCGTGTGACAAAACGAATGGAGAGTGCATTGTTACCCTCCTGGAGCAACCCTGCGGGAATGGTGTAGCGGCGCGGCGGGTATTGGTAAGATGTCCGTCCAACCTCCTTACCGTTGACAAACGTATAGTCGGCATCATAAAGCGTACCCACCAATAGACGGGCAGACCGTCCCGCATGGGCAGCATCGACCTTAACCTGTTGCCTTGCCCAAAACGAACCTTGATACCCACGCCCCCCAGAGATGTTGTCATATTGGTACTTGGTCGCCCAACTTGAATCGTCGTAGTCACGATTGGCATAACCTTCAGACAACCCTGGGTCCCCCTCGTCCATCGTTCTTTGCCAACGATTGAGTGCCAATTGATTGGCTCGTTGCATGGTGCGTACCATCTCGTCGTCTTGATAGAACTGTGTTCGACGGTACTGCATGGGGAATTTCTTTTTGAGTGTATCGGCATCGAGCCACGCCTGAATGGGTGTTCCGCCTCGGCTATTGACAATGATGCCCTGTGGAATGCCTTTCTTCTCATACATCTCACGCCCAAGGAAGTAGCCCACGGCAGAGAAATACCACGCATTCTGCTTGTTCAACGGTTTCCATGAAGTGGGACGGATGTCGCCTTTGGGACCATGGGTGTTCTCATCGTTCTGCACTCGGAACAAACGTATCTGGTCATTGGCATACGATAAGGTCTCCTCGGAATATTGCGGATGGACACGCTCAATGGTGACATCAATGTTCGACTGTCCCGAACAGAGCCACACATCGCCAATGAGGATGTCAGAGATGGTGATGTCGTTGACCTTCATCTCAAACGGTCCGCCATGTTTCTGCTTGGGAATGTCAATACGCCAATGCCCCTGTTCGTCGGCGACGGTCTTATATACCTTTTTCTTAAATGTTACCGTCACCTCTTCTCCCCCATCAGCTACACCCCAGATGGGAATAGGCTTGTCGCGTTGTACCACCATTCCCGACTGGAACAATTGTGGCAAAGTCACCTTGGCTTGTGCCATCCATGCACAGACGAATGCCAAGGACATCAATAAAAATCTTTTCATTTCTTGTTTTTCTTTTGTTGGAATGTGGAGAAATAACTGATACATACCTGTTGCCACTCACGGGCATCACGTTGTTGTTGCTGTAACCGCTCACTCACTTCTTGCCATCGCTGGGGGTCGATGTTGGGTTTGACCTCGTTCCAGACACGGGCGAAGTCATTCACCTCATCCACACCTCGTTGGTAATGGCGTTGCAGTTCCTCCCACAACGTCAACCCACTGCTCATGCGATAATCCCACGGCACGTGATGGAACCAAAGGAGATACTCCTCGGGACAGGTGGTGATGTCATCATACAACAGACAATATGGGTCGCGATATTGTGCAGAGGCATGGGTTCCCGTGCTACTGCGATCAAAGCCGAGACCTACGGAGTCTGCCTTGTGATAATAGACGGGACACCACTCAATAGGATAATTTGCCTTGAAACCATCAGGTTCGGGTCCCATGTGATGGTCGAACTTAAAGATATGATGCAGCCCAAGCGGCATCATGTAATCCACGCAAGCCTCCCTGGAGCGGAGCATTACACTGAGCAACCGTCCCTTGACCAACGGCCATCGGGCTGATTGTGCCTCCGCCTCCCCATTTTGCGGAGTCGAAGATGTACCAAAGGTCAGCGAGAGCCATTCACTCGCAATCTGTTCGGACGACAAGGTGGGATTCCACGCTAATCGCCCAAAGGCATACCAATTGGCTTGTGAGAAATGATGCCCACACCAATTGGTATCGTTACCGATATTGGCAACACCCGCTATCCCCACCAATCGTGATGGATTGACAAATGAGAAAAACTCTTTCCACATTGGGGCAAGGTAGACGAGGTGCTTGGATTGTCCCAAATACTCCTGTGTGATTTGCAACTCCGCCATCTGTGGGGTCTTTTTCATCTGGTCAAAGATGGGAGCGTAAGGCTCGCGGGGCTGGAAATCGAGCGGCCCGTTCTTGGACTGCAAAATAACATTGGGACGGAACTCACCATCCAATTCGGCAAATTCACTCACCGCCTGCATGACACGATCCTCACCTTTGTGCTTGGCACCATAGACGAATGAACGCCACATTACCAACCCACCATGGGGCGACAGGGCATCTGCCAACATATTGGCACCATCGGCATGGGAGCGACCATAGTCGAAGGGACCTGGCTGCCCCTCCGAGTTCGCCTTAACGAGGAAACCACCAAAATCGGGAATGAGCTGATAGATCTCATTTGCCTTGGTTTTCCACCATTTCCCCACTTGTGGGTCTAAAGGGTCTGCCGTCTTCAACTTACCCAATGCCATGGGCGAGGCGAAATTGACTGACAGATACACACGGATGCCCCAAGGTCGGAAGATGTCTGCCATTTCCTTAACCTTTTGTAGGTAGGCGTTAGAAAGCATTTTGGGTGATGCATTCACATTGTTCAGCACTGTACCGTTGATACCAATGGAGGCATTGGCGATAGCATATTGTTCCAATCGCTGAGCGTCATACGTCAAGTCATCGTTCCAAAAGATGCTCTTGCCGGCATAGCCTCGCTCTATCGAGCCATCTAAGTTGTCCCAATGGTTCAAGATACGATATTTGAAGAATGGCGCATCAGCACCCGTTTCGCCTCGGAGGAGGGCAAAGGCACCATACAACAACCCCATGTCACCGTGGGCAATGATATAGCATCCATCTTTATCTTCCGTGATGCGATAGCCATCATTGTCATCCATGGTGGGGTCAATGTCGAGTGTCACGCTCTTACCAGGATAGTATTGGCGCAAGATTTGTGCCGCCTTGCCCTGCTTCCCTTGAATGGTTGCCTTTCCAAATTGAGGGTAACGCAACCATAACCGACTGCCATCCTCGGCATGGAGGGCAGTGAGTGATGCCATCAACACCACCAACATCAAAGCCTTGCGCAGACATTGTTGCCTCATAAACTTTTTTTCTGCTTGAAAATTATTCATTGATAACGGGTTGGATGGTACCGTCCTCATTGTAGAATAGGCGTTGCACCTTCAGTGAGCGTAAATGGGTGATGTCATTGGAAGGTACACAATCATGATAGAACAAATACCATTGTCCACGATATTCAACGATGGAATGATGGGTGGTCCATCCTACAACAGGTTCAAGGATAACCCCTTGGAAAGTGAAGGGACCGTAAGGCGAGTCGCCGATGGCATAACAGAGGAAGTGGCTGTCGCCCGTGGAATAGCTGAAATAGTATTTCCCTTGATACTTGTGCATCCATGATGCCTCAAAGAAACGATGCGGGTCGCTGGCCTTCAATGGCTGACCGTCTTTGTCAAGGATGATAACGGGGCGTGGTGCCTCGGCAAATTGCAACACATCGCCACTCATACGCACTACGGCACTATTGAGGGCGGGTGCATCGGGCTTGGCAAAGAGCTGAGTCTTACGGTCGGGAGCAGGTCCCAAGTCTATGAGGCCGTTGTCGTCACCATACTTACCAGCAATGGGGGCTTGACCATTGGGGATAGGTCTCCACCATTGTAACTGTCCGCCCCAGAGACCTCCGAAATAGCAATAGATTTGCCCATCGTCATCCTTGAAAACACATGGGTCAATAGAGAAGGAGCCACGGATGGGATGAGGCTGGGGGATGAAAGGACCTTCTGGACGGTCAGCAACCGCCACGCCAAGGTGGAACACGCCACTATAATCTTTGGCAGAGAAGATGAGAAAATACTTACCATCCTTCTCCACCACGTCATTGTCCCACATCTGCTTTTCTGCCCAAGGCACTTGGTCTACATCAAGAATGACACCGTGGTCGGTGGCAGCGTCGTTCTCCACGTCATCGAATGACAGCACGTGATAGTCACGCATCTGGAAATGACCGCCATCATCATCGAAGGCCTCGCCGCTTTCACGGTCATGGGAGGGATAGACATACAAACGGTTATTGAACACGTTGGCTGATGGGTCAGCCATATAATCCTGGGGAAATAAATACTTTGCTTTCATTTTCTATGTGTTATTTTGGTTTTTATTGGGATTATGGGGTTCTGTTTGTTGCGGCAATGCCACAACAAACAGAACGGGGAATTAATGGGAATAGAGGTTGATGATGTCTTGCACGATAGGCTTTGCCTGGTATTGGCGGTCAAAGAGGAGGGGATAATTGGTACGCCCCTTGATGGGCCAGCCATTGAGCCATGAGTTGTGGTCGGCAACGCCCCAAATGTTGATGCGAGATATTTGGTCGCGATGCTTATAATAGATATTGAAAAAGTCCATGTAACGCTTTTGTATTTCTTTGGCCTTCTCCTTGGGAAGTCCATTGGCGTATGGATTCATCTTCTGCTGGAACTCATAGCTCTGCTCCACGGCGGCACCGCCAAAGCCTTCAGGATTGGGAAGGACGTTCAGGTCCAACTCAGTAATCATGACCTTTACGCCACAGGCGGCAAAAGCATCTATCGACTTCTCGTATTCAGCAAGGTCAGGATAGTCCATGCCATTATGGCTCTGCATACCTACGCCATCAATACGAAGTCCCTTTGCCTTTAAATTTTTCACCAATCGGCAAACAGCTTCGCGCTTTGCCTGTCCCGACATGGAGTAGTCATTGTAATACAGCTCGGCATCGGGGTCTGCCTCATGGGCGGTACGAAAGGCAATCTCTATGAACTCCTCACCAAGTAGGTTGAAGAACGGCGACTTACGGAAAGAGCCATCGTCCTCAATGGCCTCATTCACCACATCCCATCCATGAACCTGTCCCTTGTAGTGCCCCACAACGGTCTTGATGTGTTTGATAAGCCGTTCCTTCACCACTTCCTTCGATGCGGGGGCGGCACAATAGCCGTTGGTAAACCACCAATCGGGAGCCTGTGAGTGCCATACGAGGCAATGTCCCAACACCTTGAGGTTATGTTGTTGGCAATAGTTAACGAACTTGTCGGCAACACGGAAGTCAAAGATGCCCTCAGCGGGAGCCAACGTCTCAGGTTTCATGCAGTTCTCTGCCACGGCGCAATTGAAATGCTTATCTACAATGGCATCGCCCTCTGGCACCTGTCCGTCGCTTTGCCATTGGTTAATAGCCGCACCAATCAGGCAATATTTGCCCATGGCATCCTTCAGTCCTTGAGCCGCTACGTTGGTAGAAGATAAAAGACAAATGGCAATTAATATGGCTAACGCCTTGATTCCGTGATGTTTACTCATGTCTTCGGTGTATGATCGTTTATTGTGCAGCACGTTCCTCTATTTTCTTGTTGATGTCATCGATAACCTCATCGCTCAACTCATACTTCGAGATGATATACATAGCCAGAATGAGCAATAGGGCTGGGATGACGCAAACTAACCAACGGATACCTTCTTGTGCCAATGACGGTAGCGTCTCCATGTTGTTCATGAAATAGGCACCTGCTGCATTACCAACTGACATCATGGCAAAAGCGGTGATAAAGAACAGGGCGATGACACGCAGGGGACGGTTGCGCATGAACTCGGTCCAGAGGTCTGAAACCTTCACGTTTTTGGTCTCGCTCTCATCCATGACCACCCGTTCCTTCGTCTGGGAGAAACAGAAAATGAGCAAGGCAAGACCTACCAGTGCAAAGATGAGCATGGTAAGGAACCAAGCATGGGAATCGTTGGGCAAGCTACTTGCCTCAGAGTCAACAGGCTTATAATTGACTAACCACAACACGAAACCAGGAACAACGCCACCCAATGCCATACCAGCCTTAAAGAAGATACCCGTCAGGGCATTCACGATACCCGATATACGACGTCCAGTAGTGTACTCACCATATGAAATAACCTCGGGAATAAGTGCCCACATATAGCCCGTTGCCACGATGACACCCGTTGACTTGATAAACTGGGCGATATAGACCCACACGATGTTTTCCTGAACTGTACCTATCCTACTGATGATGTAAAGCAATGCCATACCAAAGATTGCGACAGAGAGGAAAATATAAAACATGTTCTTCTTACCCACCTTCTTCTTAATGGCAGGAACCAAGGGCATGAAGATGAACGAGGGAAGTGAACCCAAGCCCATGAAGAGAGCCATCTCTATAGGCAAGTCTGCACCAGCGAGAGTGGCAACGAGCAAAGGAACACCAGCCGAAACGCAGAGTCCTCCGACATTTGCCATGAACATACGGGTAGATGTGAGAATGGTAATCTCATCGGTGTCACGTGTCAACGATGAGTTCAACGCACCATAAGGAACGTTAATCAGCGTGTAGAGCATCGACATACCCACGTAGGTTATATAGGCATAGAGGATAGAGGGCTTGAAACCATCCCAGAAACAGAGGATGGCCAAGATGGTAAGAGGGATACCACCCATCACCAAATAAGAGCGGTATTTTCCCCATACGGGATTGTGCTTGTCAACAAACGTTCCCACGAGAGGATCCCACAGCACATCAACCAACCTTACCACGAGGAACATCGTTCCTGCTAACCCTGCCGACTTTGCAGCATCTCCACCGAGCACATAGACATCGGTGTAGAAGAAGAGTAGATACATGCAAATGGTTTGGTAGATGAGGTTTTGTGCCAAGTCACCAGCACCAAAACCAATGCGCTGAAGCCACGATAGCTTGTAAAAGCCTTTTTGTTCTGATAATTGTGTCATTGTAATTTTATTAAGTGTTTAAATATTGTTGTCAAGATTATTCTTCATGTGTCAACGATTTACGCTCTTGGTAACATGCCCGTCAGCATGGCGGATAATATTGATGCCACGCTGCTCTTGTGAACGGAGAATGCCACCCACGGAATATATAGTAGGAGGTTGTACCAAATCAGAATCCTCAATCTTTTGCACCTTCAATGCAAGAGCTTCCTCCGTGGTGAGAATGTCCCAATGGCATTCCTTGCCATTCTTCGCATAGCTCACCATACCAAAATCTCCTGCTATGTCTTCACGTGGGTATGCCAGGCAGCGCAACGAGGCATTAGCATACCCGTATGAAAAAGGGGCTTGGATATAATAGATATTCTTTCCATCAACTTCTATTCTTTGGATTCGACATGTTGCGGCAGAAGTACTCATACTCCATTCACCATTGGCATGAGGGGTTCCGATGTATCGGTTGGCATTCGCATCTTTAATGGTGAATGCTCCCAACTCATTTGCCACGGGTTGGATAGTGAAGTCTTGTGCATAGTCATCCAAACCAGAGTAATACGCACCTATACCACCACCATCATGAATCATCAAATAACCACCTTGCTCACAACTCCGTATGCGATAGGTTTGCGTCTCGTCAAAGGTAGGGGTTTCCCCCACCTTGACAATCTTCCAGATATAATGTTCGCCACCATTCAAGTCGTAAGTAGCATGTCCCTCGGCATCGGTTGTCCAAAACGCATTGGCTCCCCATGTGTTTTCCGTTGGTGCATTGGTGGCGCGAATGGCATAAAGTTCCGTTTCCCTGTCTTGCAAGATAACCTGTGCTTCCCAATTATTTCTGTTTTGCGCATCTGTGCGGATATATTGTGTGTTCGTGGAGATATTTACGGGATTGGTGAACTGTCCACTTTTCCATCCTGCCGCCTTAAAACCATTGGCGATAGACTTGCATTGAAAAGTGAAATACTTTGCTTCGCTCTCATCCTCTGTCAGCGTTCCATCAGCTTTCAGATAAAGCGAACCGTCTATCTTTTGATCATTCAGAAAGGAAGTGGAAATCATATAAACCCCACCATCTTGCAAGGATTGCATGGCTCGTTGGTAAGCATCGCTTCCATCTTCCGCTCCTAACTGGCGGGCTAACGATTCTATCTGTTCGTGGGTGATGGTTACGAAATTGATAGCATATCCATTTCCCACAGAATAAGACTCGTCTTCGTAAAGAATTGCCAAGTCGTCATTGGCAAGCTTCACCATTGTTGAATAGCATGAGCCACCTGGTTGGATATTCAATACGTCGTTCCATGTCAATCCTTGGTCGATACTCATGGCGAGTGTAAGGTTTTCACGCGAACTGGACTTAATATATGTATGAAGCAGAATGTCCATCTTGCCTTCCGTAGCACGACTAAAATAGAGAATATCAGCATTGCAAGCATTGCCCGTAATCTGACTATTGCGCCATTGCGAACTCCATTGGGAAGCGTCGGCTGATCCCGTATTAAAGCCTCTATCGCCACTCTGACGAACAGAAACCATCAACCTTCCGTCATTAAGTTGTTCCAACTTCGACTCATCACATCCCTTGTACGCATTGGAAGGACCTATCGTCCAACTCTCACCTTCATCCTTCGAACTGAGAATGTAGCATTGTGGGGAAGTCTTGTTTTCATACGTGAGGCAATTATTGGTAAACATGACAGTTCCATCAAAGGTAGTAAGTCCCTTACCCGATGAAATGAAGTTGCCATAGAAGCCAAACTCATTGGTCTTGCCATTCACCGCATCCGTGAAATTGGAGGTATATAATTGGCGGGGTTTCGTCCAAGTAAAGCCATTATCATCACTCAGGCAGATAGCGGCATTACGCATACCGTTCCAATACATCGTGGAACCAGCCGCCATCACGCAAATCAGTCGTCCGTTCTTGGTACGTGCCAAGGCTGGGTCACCATAACCATAGTCGGAGACGGTCTTCCCATCGCCCACGGCAATGATGTTTTGCTTGCTCCAAGTCTTGCCTCCGTCTTCACTACGACGAATGCTCACGTCAATCTTGTGGTTGCCTAAGTCGGAATTACTACCGTAACGCCTATCGCTTGCCACAACGATATTCCCTTCCTTGTCGAGAATCATGGCGGGAATACGATAGAAACGGCAGTCATCGGTCGTGGGAACGTAAGCGAAACTCTGTACGTTGAATATCTGTGCCTTGCCGTTAGGGTCGCCTGTCGTCGTGGGAATGTCAAGCGTTTGGGACGTTCCCTCAAAGGTATAAGTTATTTGTGTGAGCATCGCATCCACAAAGTCGCCCAACGTAGCATGAGCCTTCATGGAAGCCGTCAACCATAGATAATTGGAACCATTATGCAAGACATAGCCATTGAGCGATATCTCCGCCACATTATCCTTTGGAGTCATCTCACCCAACATCATAGGATTGGATTCCGCATAAAACTCTTGGTTGTTGGTTTGATAAACCTTTAACGATGCTATATTTGCCAAAGTATTATCCTTGAGCGTAACCGTCATTTTATCCAATGCCGCTCCTGGCAAGTTGCCTGGGATTCCAATGCGCAACAGCAAAGCCTTGTCATTGTTTCTTCCCACCGTCTGATAACCTTGCTTGACGCTTACATCCCGTGGTAACAACGAATGATTGCCATTGATGATGTTGTCTCTCACCTCGTCACCTACGGGGTCTCCCTTCACGAAATAGAAAGGAACTCCTCCGTCACCAGCGGCATAATAGGAGATGAGCGGTCCCGTATAACTGTTGCTTACCGACATATAGACATTACCCTGCGTGGTACACAACGAATAGTTGCTTCCTCCCATCGATGTCAACGTTATGCCCACCTTGTTTTGTGTGAATACCCACGTCTGTCCAGAGAAGTTTCCCATCTCAGAAGTAGGCTCCATATACGCACGCCTACCTATATTATATAAGTAATAGTCGCCATCTTCCGACTTCACGAACACCCATTGGTAATTCTCCGCATCAGTGTTGGAATCATTCTTTCCTGTTGACCAAACAAACTCTGACGAATGGTCGGGGCTGTAATAGATGGCTCCCCTGCCATTGGCGTTGACAATGCGATAAGCGGTAAACTCCTTCACGGGTTCATCGTCGCTTGCGGTGAAAGAAAGCGTGATGGTCTTTTCCTCAGCATTAACAGTCACTTCGGGTTCTTCATTGCTGACGGTAAAATCGGTTGGCAATGGCACTGTGCCATGTGGGAAGAATAGATAACCTTTGTTATAAACCTTTGTCAACCCCTTTGCTCCTGCCGTTGTGCAAATAACTTGCGTATGGTCGTAAGCTTGAGAGGAACTCTCCGTGATTCCCGTCATTGACACTTGCCACACATCAAGACCTGCGTCGGTGGGGTCAATAGGATAAATGTCATAAAGGTACTTGCCCACAGAGGCGGCTTGTAGGCCAATGATGTTTCCCAAAGTTGGCCAATTGCGCCATCCCGGGCCAATAGCAAAACCATTGTCGTTGTAGCTGAACGTGACATTGTATGGTGTAATAGTTGAGAACACATGATTCTCCACGTAATGCCCATTGGTGGACTGAACGTAGGTTGACGTTCCATCCTTCTCTATCCGAATGTAATACAGGGCATCATCATTGGCAGGTTGGGAGGGCGACATCTGCAACAATATCGGATAATGGGAACTGCTGTTCTGCTCGTACTCTTTCTCGGCATTCAACCAAAAGCATCCCACGTAAGCCGCCTCGCTTGCCGCCGCCACCGTACACTTCACTTGATACCATCCCGTCGTAATGTCCTCGGCACGGGATATACGTTCATTCGCTTGCGCATGGACATGACATGCCGCCATGATACAAGTCATAATTAGCAACATCTTTTTCATCATCATAACGTTATTAGGTGTTGTATAAAAATTTAAAGTTTAAAAGTTTAAAAGTTTAAAAAGGCGCAACACATGTGTTTTTTACCTTTTTACTTCTTTACCTTTTCACCTTTTTTCATTGCAAGGGCAAAGATAATAAAAATCTGTTGATACCGTTCCATGAACATACAATTTTTTAAGTTCTTGGAACGTATCAACAAATTTTCATGCTTTGGGAACTGTCATCCTTGCCATTGACTATGGTTGTTCCCACAATTAGGACTTACCCAATTATTTCATATAGACCTTCTTTCCGTTCACTATGTATAATCCATTCCGTTTAGGATTATCTATGCGATAACCCTTTAGGTCATAAGCAACCTGTTGTGCTGCTTCGGAATCAGGCTGAATAAGATGTATTCCCGTTGCCTCAACTTTGATGAAAGTGGCTTGCTTTATTTCCGATGTATATTGACCATCTGCAAGGAAGAAACTAATGGTATGCTCTCCATTCTCCAAAGCACTTACATCAATATCGAAAAAGAATGTGCCATTGTCCACCAGCGTTCCTTTACTGATGCTGTCTGAGTTTTCATCCAACCAATAAAACAATTGCGCATTCACACTATTAAACCTCGGGTCGTTAGGAATATAGAACAATTGCGTTACTGGAGAAGACAACAAGGCTTTCTCCTTCATAGCCACCATCTTGACAGAATGAACTGCCCCCACTTGCAAATGGCTCACGTCTAATAGATGATGAACATTTTCAGCCGCACGAAGGGGAGAGGTCGTTACCAGACTATCTTCATCAAACCAATAACGAAGTGTACAATCAGTATAACCACCCAACTCGGTCTTGATAAAAGCCTTGCCCTTGATGCTCGTGACACCATCATAACCTTTGATGACATAGTAAATAACATGTATACCATTAATCAAATTGGAAACATCGGCATCAAGATGGCTACTGCCAAAATTGACAATCCCACTCTTCATAGTTCCCAAATCCTCATCAAACCAATATCGGCATTCGCTTTGCCCACGTACCATCATCGCCAAGCTAAGCAATAACGGTAATATAATCAGTCGTTTCATGTCTGTACGTTTTTAATTATCTCACGCCACTCACTTCAACCTCAACGCCCAACATGCCTTTCTCATCCGACTCTCTTTCCACTTTGAAACTCGTTATGGTAGGAACATTTAGTATGGGCGAATAAGGGGTCACGCCGCCATACATCCCAATATCATTGTTATTATACTTATCAGCTAAAACAAAGTCAAAGTCGATTCTTTTCTTTTTATTCCAATCGTCCAATGAGATATTAAACAAATTATTATGCTGCTCCTCAACAAGCTTCACACCATTTGACGGACAGTCGAAATGAAAATAAGCAGTGCTATCCCCATTACCATCACCATCAAAATCATACGTACCAGCTATTATTGAATTGCTGAATGAGACATTATATTTTTCAAGAAAATAAACATGACCCCAAACAAGTGCTACACTATTGTAAACATGACAATTTTCGAAGTCAATATTTCCAGAGCCTCCAAATTCCAAGACACAATTATAAAAATGTCCTTGAACAGCTCGACCGATATAGCTATTATATGCTTCCAAAGAAGGTTGATTGTTTGTTATTCTGTACGTTTTGCAATTAGTGAGAACACATTTAACGGTCACGGAATCTGCGGTATATAAAGCTCCTTGCCACTCATCCCTTGTGAACTTACATTTATTGAATAACACGTAATCCAAAGCATCATCTGTGAATACATGCATTGAACCATTGAAACAAATTCCCTCTATGATTAGTTTCTTTTCAACATAATCAATACCCACGCCATAATCGCCATTTACAATTGTCGCACCTCTTCCTGTAACTGGGTCGTTTTCCATACCCGCCCCTCTAATGGTAACAGCTTTATTAATCCATGCTGCATCAAAGATGCCACTCGACAATGTTATCACATCGCCGTGATCAGCCTCTGACATGGCTTGCTGATAGGCTTTTTCTCCATAGAAAGCCTTGATTTCTCCCTCATGGCTAAGTACTGCCACTTGCCTTTGTGCCACCGCATTCATCATGCAGAGCATGAAAACGATAAAAGTTAATGTTATTTTTCTCATGACTAACTACACTTCATCCGTGTCGTGCGCAACTTCTTGTGAATAATTCGATTGATAAAAATAGTCTTTCGCCAAGCTGACACAAACGGTAAGGGCATGAAAATGGCGTGGCCACTCTTATGCACTTAACCTAAGGGGCGAGCCCAGGAATGGAACCCCTACCATGATATAAGAATGCTCCACGCCGAAAGGCGTGTGCATAGCTTAAAGCTCATGGTAGAGATGGCCATTAAAGGCTTCCCCATGTTATTAAATCGAACTATTCCAAATAAGTTTCCTGGGCTTCTTCGGTTAAGTGCGAAATAATAAGCTTATGCATCAACGGTATGGGATTTATCTCCCGATACCGATTGCAAATATAGGGAAAATTCGCAAGTTACGCAAAGAAATGCGGGAAAAATATCTGTCGTCATGACAAATACATGGTAGGCAAATCGTTTCACATGCTGAAACAGTCTGTTTCAGTACATGAAACTGTTTGTTTCAGCATGTGAAACAAAAAGTCTGAAAATGTTATATATTTTTCAGACTCATCATAAAATACAACCATATACCAAAGTTTATACCCACAAATTTGTCCATTTGTCGAAGTTTGTCTATTTTTGTGGGAAATATTGCAGCCAATGAACGACATTGAGATACGAGACAAGCGGATTGCCGTGCTATTATCTGGGGGTGTGGATAGTAGCGTGGTGTTGTACGAACTGGCGAGAAAGGGGCTTCATCCCGATTGCTTCTACATCAAGATCGGTCCCGAGGAAGAAGAGGAATGGGACTGTTCGAGCGAGGAGGACATGGAGATGGCGAGTGCCGTTGCAGCCCGCTTTGGATGTAAGTTGGAGGTGGTTGACTGCCATAAGGAATATTGGGACAACGTGACACGTTATACGATGGAGAAAGTTCGTGCTGGCGAGACCCCTAATCCCGACGTGATGTGCAATCGCCTCATCAAGTTTGGCGCATTCGATGAGAAACGCGGACATGAATACGACCTTATCGCCACGGGACACTATGCACAGACGGAATGGATAGACGGGCTCAAATGGCTCACCACCAGTCCCGACCTCGTGAAAGACCAGACCGATTTCTTAGCTCAAATCTATGATTGGCAATTAAAGAAAGCCCTCTTCCCCATCGGTCATTACAGAAAAGAGGAAGTGCGAGAGATTGCCGAACGCGAGCATTTGGTGAATGCGAAACGCAAGGATTCACAAGGTATTTGCTTTCTTGGAAAGATAAATTATAATGATTACCTGCGCCGTTATCTCGGTGAATGGGAAGGAGACATCATCGATATGGAAACGGGAAAGGTACTGGGAAAACATAAAGGACATTGGTTTCATACTATCGGGCAAAGAAAAGGTCTGAGATTAGGAGGTGGTCCTTGGAATGTGGTGAAGAAAGACATTGAAAAGAACATCCTCTATGTCATTAAAGGCTACGAACCCATCAAGGCACATCGAAAGGAGTTTCCTATCAAAGACTTCCACTATCTCACACCCGAGGGAGGAAAATTGCCCAAAGAAGTAACATTCAAAATCAGACATACACCCGATTATTTCGATGGAATATTGGAAGAAACGGGAGAAGGCAACTATATCGTACATACCGATAGATGGGTGCAAGGAGTAGCTCCAGGACAGTTCTGCGTCATTTACGACAAGGAATTCCACCGTTGTTTCGGTTCGGGAGAAATCACCATCTGACTGATGAAGCATGTATATGAAACATCGGGAATCATGCAGGTAAAAAGCGGAATGTGCAACTTTCGCACCATTTCATTCGTCTTATATATGTAAACCAATCAACTTACAATTATGATTCTGACAACAACACCGACCATCGAAGGACGGCCCATTCGTGATTATAAGGGCGTAGTGACAGGCGAAACCATTATTGGTGCCAACTTCTTTAAGGACTTTATGGCAGGTATCCGCGACATCGTGGGCGGACGCAGTGGCGCTTACGAGAAAGTTTTACGCGAGGCAAAAGACTCGTCCATGAAGGAGATGGAGGAACGAGCCGCCGCAATGGGGGCAAATGCCGTGGTAGGCATTGACATCGACTATGAGACCATCGGTCAAGGAAACTCCATGCTCATGGTAGCTGTGAGCGGCACGGCTGTGGTTCTATAATACAATATTGAGCGTTTCATGTTAAGTGTTGAGTGTTTTTTGAATGCACCCAACACTTATCATTTTTATTTCTTTCCTTTATTCTTAGGCATTTTCTGGAACTTATACGATAATGTGAGCAAGGCATAACGTGGGATGCAGTTGTGCCAAGTCTCTGTTCTTCCCTGCGCATTCACATTGTATTGTGTGGAAGAGAGTTGATGTAAGATGTCAAAAGCCATGAGTTTCGCCGTAACTTTCCCCTTGAACAACGAACGAGACAATGAGGCATTCCATACAAGGTCATCAGTATTCATCATCTCAGAATTGTAGCCTCGGCGCGAGAACATCTTTAAGTCGGAGGCAAGGTCAACGTTCATCCATGGGATCGTATATTTTGCGGTGACACCATAGTTATAATCCCAAGCATTGATGGTTTGGAAATTATCACTCGTTCCCTTGCTATTTCTCCAACTCACTTCGCCTCCTACCTGCAACGTGAGTTTGTCTTTCTGGAATTTCAAATGTAATTCTTCGTTGGTGTAAGTGGTGTTAACCTTAGAAAGAGGTGAAGAAGAAATGGCGATTTCATCGGAAACTTGCGAGGTTGTCATTACATTCGAGAGAACGTCAAAATCAACACTATGAGTATAAGTAACTCCGATTCTGTTCTCTATGTTGAAAAGACGAGCCTTACCTAACGGACGTTCGTAAGCAATACTGGCAGAAGCGTTCCAGTTGCCATTGACATTATCCTGCATGTAAGTATAGGCACCCGTCTTACTATCGTATGTAGTGCGTGTTCCCCAAGCATTCTGTGTCAGAGATACATTGGCATATAGCGTGATGCGACGAGCCGTAGAGTCATTGCGGAAATTGAATTGCGTATAGAAATTATGGTCTGTTCGGTTCTTCAAATTTGGGTTGTTGAAAGAATGGACAAGTGGGTTGGTAGTGTCGTCGGTAGGCATGAGAGATGCAAAATCGGGTCTATTCACCGACATATTATATGAGACCATCTTGAAATTCTTGCCCCAACTATAATAAGAGAACGAAGGATCAAAAACCACGTTAGTACGATGGGCGATGGTATCAAGAACACCATCATTGTAGTGCATTCGCTCATCAACTTTCGCCAATGGGAAACTAAAAGACAACCATCCGTCATCGTTACCCAATTGTTTGGTGAATTCAAGACCAGTTTGATACGTGCGTTCAAAGTGGGTGTGGGTGTCGGAGTTGTCAGGATCAAGGACTTTAAGAAGTAAGTCGTTGGAAGGAAGCCAACCAATGGGATTGGTAGTAGGATGGGGATTTTGTGTTGTTGTTCCATCATCAGTATCATTATTTCCTCCATTCAAGCCTGATAACCAGTCAAGTCGATAATTCATGTTATGAGATGAACTATAAGTCTGGCGATAAGCCAAGCGGGGTTCAATATGCCATCCATTGAGCAAAGCAATGGTGTAGCCACCTTGAAGAGTGTAGGAATAGCTATCGGAATGGCTATCGACATAACGGTCACGGAAGTCACTATTTCCTGTCTGTATGTATTCTGTAAGGCTTTGGCTGAACGATTCAGATGGTTTGCTACGATTATAACCAATGGAAAACGTCAAGGAGATGTTATCTCCCCAAGGCAGTTTTTTATACCAATAAAGATAATTATTCAGGTTGATGGTACGATATTTATTGAATCCGAGGTTATTAGTGCGG
>JAFYZV010000232.1 GCA_017548525.1 Prevotella sp. | reverse complement strand
GTGTTCGACGTGACGAGTCTCGTGGACTATGCCTGCCTTCACCATCTTGTTGCCAACTATGACGGCTTTGCCAAGAACTGGCAGTGGTTCACGTACGACGGCGTAAAGTGGTTCGTTGCGCCTTACGACCTTGACTGCACTTTCGGGAATGTTGATACGGGGGATGTATTGATGCCTGCCACCCAGACGGGACTTGACCCGTATTGGGTGCTTTACACAGAAGTTCCCAAGAACTGGCTGTCCCGTTATTTCGAGGATGACATTAGGGATCGCTACTGCCAGTTGAGACGTGACGGCGTGATAGGAAGTGAGATGGTGAAAGGGTTTATCCACGATTGGTACGGGAGGGTTGGCGAGCGCAACTACGCCGAGGAATGGAATCGCTGGAAGGATAGCAAGTGCATCCGTGAGCCACAATACGCATGGTGCTGGGAGCCCGTGGACGAATGGGTCAACTATCATCAGTTACCCGACTGGGATCCTTCGGCTATCTACAAGAAGGGGGATATATGTCGCCTTGACATGTGCGAGTGGGTGGCAACAGCTGACAATAAGGGCGTAAAGCCTTACGTGCGGTTGGGGTACGTGGATAGCATGGAGCGCATAGAGGAATGGATAGATAATAGGTTCCAATTAATCGACTCTTATTTCGAGTACACGGTGGACGTGGGCTTCAATAAAATTGCCACGGATACAAGTGACAGGTCGAACGATATAGAAACCATCTATGACCTGCATGGCCGCAGGGTGCTGACTCCCCAGCGAGGCGGGCTGTACATCCAAGGAGGTAAGAAGTATATCCACAGATAAAACAGTAAACATACTTATTATAATGTCCCAGCGTGGGCAACCAAGACCATGAGCCATTAAGGCATGTCTTGGTTGCCCTTTTTCACTTGAAGGCATCCATGATAATGGTGGGGCGGTGGCGGTCGAAGGCTCCAAGGGGATAATGTCCCTCCAACTCTGGAGCCCAATAGAACACGCCGTGGCAATGGCCGTTGGTCTCGTTGCGGGCTGCTTGGATGAGAGCCTTCATGAATTTGAGTCCCTTTTCAGGTTTCTTTGCCTCCACGCCCGTCTCCACGATCATCGTCTCCGTGCCAAATTTCTCATAGAGGCGGTTGATGTTGGCGATGCACTTGCGGAGCGTCTCCATGTCAGAGTTGGTGAGTTTCGCCTCCTTGTCCCAATAGGGATAGACACTCAAGCCTATCATGTCCCATTGGGCATGGTGCAGCTTAAGGCCATCAAAGATGAAGTCGTACCGTTTGGGGTCGCATCCTCCATCCAAATGGACGATGACCTGTGCCTTGGGAAACACCTTTTTCACTGCTTTGTAGCCCGCTTGCGTGAGTCCCGCATATTGCGCCATGTTGGTTTCCGCACGTCCCATGTCCCATAGAAAACCATGGGTGGTCTCGTTGCCCACCTGTACCCAGCGCACGTCGATGTCGTTTTTCTTCAACAATTGCAACGTCTCGCGGGTGTGTTTGGCGAGAGCTTTCTTCATCTGTTTGTAATTGAAAGACCGCCACGCCTCGGGAATATTCTGCTTGCCAGGGTCTGCCCACCAGTCACTGTAATGGAAGTCCACCATCACCGCCATACCGAGAGCCTTTGCCCGACGTGCCATCACGAGTACATCCTCCTTGCTGGAAAAACCATTCTTGGGATTCACCCACACACGCAGGCGGATGGCATTCATGCCGTATTCCTTCATCAGGGCTGTGCATTCTCGCTCCTCCCCTTGGGTGTTATAGAGTTTGACTCCGCGACTTTCCATCTCCGTTGTACCGCTAATATCTGCCCCGAGCCAGAATGTTGCCTGTGCCATACCATGAGTAGATAGGAACAGGGCTAAGGAAAAGAAAATGGTTTTTGCTTTCATATTGTAAGAATTATGGAACATTTGTTTGCAAAAATACACATTATTCCAGATATTTTTCTATTTTTGTAGCAGATAAATATTTCTGACAAATACAAATGCCATGAATAAGACCATAACGAATCATACCATGAAGATGCGAGTTGGTGCCTTGTTGGTATGGGTTTATGCCTTTTCCAACCCGATATTGGCACAAGAGTCAATCAGCCTTTTCCCCGCCAACGGGGCAAGAGAGGTGAATGTGGACACCCAGTTGAAATTGGTTTTCCCATACGATGTCGTCGTAGGAACGAAGGGATGTGTCAAGGTCTACGACTGCGCCACGGGCAAGTTGGTGGACAAACTCGACCTCAGCATCCCCGCAGGTCCCACTGTGGGACAGCCCAAGAATCCCGATGCCATCTATACCCCTACACCTTATATATATAAAGACGAACATATCACCAATAGGAATACCGTTCCTGGCACACCCTCGGGTGCCGCCCAGCGGGCGACGGGCAACTATCAGTGGAACATCATCGGCGGCTTCAGCGATGCTTTCCATTTCTATCCTATCATTATACATGGACACCAAGCAACGATATACTTGCATAACAACCTATTGGAATATGGTCATCAATATGCGGTGACCATTGACAAGGGCGTGATAGAGGGCTTTGACGGCGTCAAGGGGAAGAAAGCCTGGCGATTCAGAACCAAGGAGAAAGCACCCTCCTCTGACGCAAAACGACTCATTGTGGCAGCTGATGGCACGGGGGATTTCTCTACTGTGCAAGGGGCGATGGACTTCATCCCCAACTTCCTTCCATCGGAAAAGGAACGTGTGACGGTATTTGTGAGGAATGGCGACTATGAGGAATTGGTCTATTTCCGCAACAAACGATATGTCACCATCGAAGGGGAATCACAAGAAGGAGTGTTGATTCACTATCCCAATAACGAGGTCTTTAACCCCCATACCATTGACCTCAAGACCAATGAGTGGAAAGGAACGTTCCCTTCGCGCCGCGCCGCCTTTGCCGCCGACAACTGTGAACACATGGTGTTTAAAAACCTCACGCTGAAGACAGATTGCTTCGGCCAGGCAGAAGGATTCCTCTTGATGGGAGATTACAACTATTGCGAGAATGTGCATGTGATAGGATCGGGCGATGCCTTGCAAGTCAATGGCAGTTGTTATTGGCAGAATTGCACCATCGATGGTGGAGGCGATACCATCCTCGGTCGCGGTCCCTCATATTTCAACCATTGTACCATCTCCTCGTATGGGGCATTTATGTGGATTCGCAACACCGAGGAGAACCATGGCAACATCTTCGTGGACTGCACATTCCATGGCTTAGGCAGGGATGCGGTCATCGCCCGTCTGCCCGACAACAAGGGTTACAACTATCCCCATGCTGAGGTGGTGATGCTCAATTGCACCCTTGACGGCATCCCCGAAGTAGGCTTTGGTCCCATTGACGACACTGCCAAGACCGCCAAGTTGCTGGAATTTAACAGCCACGATACACAAGGACAACCTATTGACACGTCGAATCGTCATCCTTACGTCAAGCAACTGCACCCAGTCAAGGATGCTGAATTGATTGGCAAGTATTCCGATGCACGATATGTGTTGGGGTGGTAATGCCCTATTACTACTTCTTTGACGTAACTTAATCCTTGACATTTATCAAGAAATGATGGCAAAAATAACAAATTATTGACAACAGTCAATAATTCTTGGGTGTTTATACCTACTTTTGAAGGCTTTTTAACCGAAAGTTGTTTTTTAATTTTATATACTATGAGACAAATTCATTTATTATTTTTGTTGCTATTCGTATCAATGGCACATGTCGTGTCTGCACAAGCGGGCAATGATGGAGAGTTGGGAATGACGGACTTGAACGCATCAGATGATGGTGTTGCGTACGTCAAGGTGACGGATGTCTCTGACTTACAAGACGGAGATGTGGTGATTATTGTGAATGAGGAGGCTGGAAAAGCGATGTCGAAGACAGGTACAAACAACCGAAAAAGTGTTGATATTACCATCTCTGATGGCTCCATCAACAACCTTCCAGACGATGTGGAGTTAGTAACTTTAGAGAAAACAGCGAAATTATGGTATCTCAAATCTACTTCTGGATACCTTTATGCCAAAAGTACAAATGCCAACAATTTGCAGACAAGCACCAGTACACAAGGCAATTACTCTAAGGCGAGCATAACGATTTCCAATGGGACAATGGTTGTTAAATTCCAAGGTGGCAGTTCTTATCGTAGCCATCTCCAATACAATAACGATAATAATGTCTTCTCATGTTATCGTGACGACTACCAAGACCCTATTTCACTTTACAAGAAAACCACCTCTTCTACTCCTTCCGAAACAGTCTCTCTGACCATTGGTAGCACGGGGTATGCGTCATTGTATTACAGCGACAAGGCTTTACGTGTGGCTAACGGGTTGGTAGCACAGACTTATAAGGTCATACACAACAGACTCTTCATCAGCAAGACATACGTTGCGGGTGAGGTAATCCCCGCCGATATGGGCGTTGTCTTCAAGGGAGCGCAAGGTAGCTATCAGCTTGTCGTCACCTCCGAGACAGGAGAACGTGATGACGCCAACCTCCTGAAAGGGTCTGACGTGGATGCGATGACCGAGGGCGACGGCCTGTTCTACAAGCTCTCCACCTACCAAGGCAAGAACATCGGGTTTTACTGGGCGGCAGAGGATGGTGGTCCCTTTGTCAGCAAGGCACATAAAGCATACCTAATGGTTCCCTTCTCTGTCAATGCCAAGGGGTTTGTATTTGATGAGACGACAGACATTCATTCCGTCGATATGGTTCCATCAGCCGATGCAAAAGCCACCGAAACATACAATCTTGTCGGTCAGCGTGTGGAAGGCACACAAGTTACGAAAGGCATTTATATCGTGAATGGAAGAAAGGTGGTCATTCGATAGCCTTAAAAACATGAAGAAATACATGAAACCCTCCACCAAATATATAGAGTGGAGGCCTTGTGACATGGTATGCCTTTCCAAGAATGACCAGATAAGTGATGACGACCAGCTCTCCCGATGGGGATTTCTCGATGATGAAGTAGAAGATGTCGTGACTTCTGTCAACGTGTGGGACGACTGACCCACCACAAAAAGTGGAGGGTTGTTGGGCTAATACGCAGAAAATCGCTATCTTTGTCAGCGCAATGAAGACAATAGTTAGCGATGAGTACAGAAGACTTTATCCAAGAACATCTTCACGAAGACGTGCGGGACTTAGCCTTACAAAGGGCTAAGTTCCCCAACGTAGACATTCCATTCGTCCTTGAACAAATCAGCGGTTGGCAGACGGCACGGCAGAAACTACCATCTTGGGCGGCTACCAAAGGAATTATTTACCCACCCCACCTGTCTTTGGAACAATGTTCCTCTGAAGCGACAGCCGTATACAAGGCGGACATTGCCAAGCATCTTGTGCTTTCCTTGGGAAAAGACCCTACCGAAAATATCTTGATAGACTTGACGGGAGGATTCGGTGTAGACTTTGCGTTTATGGCAAAGGCTTTGCAAGGGATTGTTTCCAAGTGTGTGTACGTGGAACGGCAAGAGACGTTATGCACCATTGCCAAACAGAACTTTCAGCGATTAGGCTTGAACAATGCCGAGGTTCTATGTGCCGATGGGGTGGAATATTTACATGCGATGCCCACTGCTTCTCTTGTTTTCATCGACCCTGCACGGCGCGATGTCCATGGCGGACGTACCTTTGCCATTGCCGACTGTACCCCCGACGTGCTATCCATTGAGGAAGAACTACTCCAAAAAGCCGCCTACGTCATCTTGAAACTATCTCCTATGCTCGACATTTCTGCCACGGTGGAGGCATTGGGCAGGGAGAATGTGCGAGAGGTGCATGTCGTTTCCGTCGCCAACGAATGCAAGGAGTTATTGATAGTATTGTCTAAAGAGGGAGATGCCACCCACTATCATTGTGTGAACGACGGGGAGGTTTTGTCATTGGATGGGCAAGAAGAACATCCCGTCACCCTCGCCCCACATCTTTGTCCAAACATGTATCTATACGAACCTAATGCCTCCATCATGAAAATGGGGTGTTTTGGCATTCTCTGCCACCGCTATGGCGTGGATGCAATTGGTACAAATTCCCATCTTTTTGTTTCGGAAGACAACATTATTGACTTCCCAGGGAGGAAATTCCAAGTGAAAGCCATCACCTCGATGAACAAGAAAGAGTTGCGCCGCCATCTCCAAGGCATCACTCATGCAAACATCACCACCCGCAACTTCCCCTTGTCCGCAAAGGACTTGCGCAAGCGATTGGCATTAAAAGACGGAGGGGATATCTATTTGTTCGCAACAACCAATTCCTTGGGCGAACACATCCTACTCATTTGCAAACGGTAAATAGGGCATCTAAAAATGGTATATGCCCCATATACGACTCGTATATGATACTTATACGATTGGTATATGGGGCATATACGAAATAGAACCGATACTGTTCTATTTCTCCACTGCCACCTCAATGGCTTGAAAAGATTACTTCAGCTCCTCATGGCTACCGCTACCGTCGATGATGACGCAACGGTTCTTGTCGTTCTCATCGAATGGCTGTACGGTGTCACCCTTGTAATCGATAGTGATTCTGGAGGCATCGCATCCGTAAGTCTCGATAAGTTCCTTGGCGCAATTCTCGGCACGCTTCTTGGAATAACCAATATTGCCCCTTGGGGTTCCTGTACCCTTGTCAGCATATCCCACGATGGTAACCTTGGCATCTGGGTTGCGCTTCATGAAGTTGGCTACCTTTTGCATCTGTGCTTTGCCCACCTCGGGATCGCTCTTGCAGATGACATAGAAGATTTCCTCATGGAGTTTCTCTTTCACGACAACGGGTTTGGGTTCTGGCTTTGGCGGCTCCACGACAGGTGCAGGCTCTGGTACGACGACAGGTTCTGGCTCCACAACGGGCTCAGGTGCCACAACAGGCGTGGGTTTCTTACATTCGCACTTCTTGTACTTATAACCAAAACGATAGGTGAGACCCAACATGGCGGTGAACATCCAATCGTCGCTGTTGTTGAGTTTTGAGTTGAAACGATCGGTCAAGCTATTGGCATTTACTTCCAATGACACGCCCAATGGCTTGGTGACATTGGTTTCTAAACGCAAGCCAGCGCGAATGTTATGGCTAAGGCGGTTACCATCCCAAACGAGTGGCATATCGATGTTCTGTGCAGCCATCAAGTTCTTCAGCTCGTTATTGTCCCAAGCGTTGGTAAGTCCGAATCCTCCCAAAAGGATAACATTCAACGGGTGTGAATAGTTGTGCTTCTTGCTGAAGAGATTGGTCAAGTTCACCAACAAGTCCAAGTCTGTTGTAATGTATTTCCACTTATAGTACTGGTCGATGTCCTTGAATCCGCTCTTCGACTGCCATCCATTGGCATGGAGACGAAGACCCACAGCGGGCGAGAAATAATGGCCGATGGAGAAAGCGGCGGTAGGTGTAATGAGCTTATCCATGGGTGCATTGGTAGATGTGAGTTGCACCCCGCCCTGTGCTTCAACGAATGAATAGGACTTGAGGATGTCCTGTGCCGAAACGGCACAAACCGTCATCATCATTACGATGGCAGTTAGTAGTCTTTTGGTTCTCATAATGTTATACTAATAGTTATATATTGTTTTCAACTGCAAAGAAAAACAAAATAAATCACAAAACCAATTAAATTTGCCATTTTTTATCAAAATACCTCCGATAAAAGGGAAAAATGTTTATTATTTGTGCCAACATCGGGGCATTTTATTGAAAAATGCGTATATTTGCATGATTATTTATAAAAGCGAAATAACTGAATGTCATCTATCGAGATTAAGAAAGTGGAATCGAAGAAGGACCTCAAGGCTTTCATCGAGTTCCATTATGATTTGTATAAAGGGAACAAATACGACGTTCCAAATCTATATAGTGACGACTTGAATACTTTGAGCAAGGAGAAGAACGCCGCCTTCGAGTTCTGCGAGGCGGAGTATTATCTTGCCTACAAGGAAGGGAAAGTAGTCGGGCGTGTGGCTGCCATCATCAACCATCGCGCCAATGAGAAATGGGAACGCAAGAGTGTGCGTTTCGGGTGGATAGACTTTATCGACGACATTGACGTGAGCCGCGCCCTGTTGCAAGCTGTAGAGAAATTCGGTCGTAGCAAGGGCATGACGGAGATTATTGGACCGTTGGGCTTCACCGATTTTGATCCCGAGGGGATGCTTACTTGGGGCTTTGACCAGTTGGGAACGATGGCAACTATCTACAATTATCCCTATTATCCCGAGCATATCGAGCAATTAGGCGGTTTTGAGAAAGATAACGACTACTTGGAGTTTAAGATCTTTGTACCGAAGGAGGTGCCTGAGAAGATGAAAAAGATTTCCGAGCTTATCATGAAACGTTACAATCTTCATATCCGCAAGTTGACACGGAAAGAAGTAATAGAAGAGAAATTCGGCCATCAGATTTTTCACCTTATCAACGAAACATTTAAGGACTTGTATGGATTCTCCAAACTCTCCGACCGCCAGATAGACCAATATGTGAAGATGTATTTCCCCTTGGCAGACCTTAACCTCATTCCTGTCATCGAGGATTGGAGTACCGATGAGCATAAATTGGTGGGTGTGGGCATCACCATCCCCTCCCTCTCCAAGGCATTGCAGAAGTGTTGGCGTGGGCGACTATGGCCTTTAGGCTGGTGGCATATTCTCCGTGCATTGAAGTTCCATAAGACTAACATCGTAGACTTGATGATGATTGGCGTGTTACCCGAATACCGCAACAAGGGTGTTAATGCCTTGATGTTCTATGACTTGATACCATGGTACAATGAATATGGCATCGAATGGGGCGAGAGCCAGGTGGAGATGGAAACCAATGAGCACGTGCAAAGCCAATGGCAGTATTTCCATACAGAGATGCACAAACGCCGCAGATGCTACGTGAAGCAATTATGAAGTAAAGTAAGAAAAACATCATGTCTGAAGAATATATAAACTTACAAGACCCCCTATCACCAGAATACAACGACGACAACATCCGCCATCTATCCGATATGGAGCATGTACGTACACGCCCAGGCATGTATATCGGGCGGCTTGGCGATGGAAACCTTCCCGAAGACGGCATCTATGTCTTATTGAAGGAAGTTATTGATAATTCCATCGACGAGTTCAAGATGAATGCGGGCAAGCGGATAGAAATTGACATTACGGATAATCTACGTGTCAGCGTGCGTGACTATGGCCGCGGCATTCCGCAAGGCAAGCTCGTGGAGGCTGTCAGCGTGTTGAACACAGGCGGCAAGTACGATTCCAAGGCATTCAAGAAGAGCGTAGGTCTTAATGGTGTGGGCGTGAAGGCTGTCAATGCCTTGAGTGCCCACTTTGAGGTAAAATCTTTCCGCGAGGGTAAGGTACGAGAGCTGGCGTTTGAATGTGGGCAGTTGGTGAGTGACAATACCAAGGACAGCCAAGATGAGAACGGCACGTTCATAGCCTTTGAACCCGATGCCACTTTGTTTCATAACTATCGTTTCCATGACGACATCGTGGAAACGATGCTGCGTAATTACACGTATTTGAACTCGGGGCTGACCATCATGTACAATGGTCGCCGCATCCTGAGCCGCAATGGGTTGAAGGATTTGCTCAATGACAACATGACCAATGACGGACTCTATCCCATCATCCACATGAAAGGAGAGGATATCGAGATTGCTTTTACCCATGCCAACCAATACGGAGAAGAATACCATTCGTTTGTGAATGGGCAACATACCACGCAGGGTGGCACCCATCAAAGTGCATTCAAGGAGCATATTGCCAAGACCATCAAGGAGTTTTTCGGCAAGAATTATGAGTATGGAGACATCCGCAATGGACTTGTTGCGGCTATCGCTATCAATGTGGAGGAGCCTGTATTTGAGAGCCAGACGAAGATTAAGCTTGGTTCCACAACCATGTCACCCAACGGCGAGTCGGTCAATAAGTATGTAGGCGACTTCATCAAGCAACAAGTGGATAACTACTTACATATGCACCCCGATGTGGCAGAGGCCATGCAGGGAAAGATTACCGAGAGTGAGCGGGAGCGCAAAGCCATTGCGGGGGTAACTAAGTTGGCAAGGGAACGAGCCAAGAAAGCCAACCTGCATAATAAGAAACTACGTGACTGCCGCATCCATTATAGCGACGTGAAAAATGAGCGTAAGGAGGAGAGTAGCATCTTCATCACAGAGGGCGACTCTGCCAGCGGCAGCATTACAAAGAGTCGCGATGTCAATACGCAAGCGGTATTCTCCCTTCGCGGAAAGCCTCTCAATTCGTATGGCTTGACCAAGAAGGTGGTATATGAGAATGAGGAGTTCAACCTCCTTCAGGCCGCTCTCGACATTGAGGACGGGCTTGACTCATTGCGATATAACAAAGTGATTGTGGCGACAGATGCCGATGTCGATGGGATGCACATTCGTCTTTTGATTATTACATTCTTCTTACAGTTCTTCCCTGAGCTAATCAAGAAAGGACACGTCTATGTGTTGCAAACTCCTTTGTTCCGTGTTCGCAATCGCCGCACACGCATCAAGAACAAGAAAATCATCGAGGAAGCAGATGCCAAACGTGAGGGCAGAGAGCGCAAGGGCGACTTTATTACGCATTATTGTTATAGCGAGGAGGAGCGTTTGCAAGCTATCAAGGAGTTAGGACCCGACCCCGAAATTACCCGTTTCAAAGGGTTAGGAGAGATTTCACCCGATGAGTTTGTGCATTTCATCGGTCCTGATATGCGCCTTGAACAAGTCACGCTTCATAAGAATGACCAAGTGGCGAAACTCTTGGAATACTATATGGGCAAAAACACCATGGAACGCCAAAACTTCATTATCGACAATCTTGTCATCGAAGAGGACTTACCTGAT
>JAFYZV010000231.1 GCA_017548525.1 Prevotella sp. | reverse complement strand
GGATGTCACCACCATTGTTACCCGTCGTTCCTGTTCCTAAAACACCGCAACCTGTCAAAGTGAGGCAGAATGTCGCTGTGGCAAGAATTGTCTTTTTCATGTCTTTATTGTTTGAAAAGATGTGATGATTACCTGTGCGTGAGTATTAGTTGTTGCCCCTTCCAAAGAATCTCAATAGGTAGAGGAAGAGGTTGATGAAGTCGAGGTACAGGCTCAATGCACCGAGGAGGGCTATCTTCTGCGCGCCTTCTCCCATGTCTGCTTGCATGGCGAGCATCTGTTTGATTTTTTGGGAGTCGTAAGCGGTGAGTCCAGTGAATACCAATACGCCAATACCTGACACAATGAGGTCCATCATACTGCTTCTAAGAAACATGTTTACCAGCATGGCAATGATTAAGCCAACAACAGCCATGATGAGAACCTTCCCCCAGGAACTGAGGTCTGATTTGGTGAAGTAGCCGTATGCAGCCATCGCCCCGAAAGTTCCTGCCGTGATGAAGAATACTTTGGTGATGACGGTGGGGGAATAGAGGAAGAAGATGGAAGCCATCGTCGCGCCGTTGATAACGGCATAGAGGATGAAAAGCATCGTGGCTTTGGTGAGAGACAGCTTGTCGATGCGGGCGGAAACCCAGAACACCAATGCCAGTTCGGCGATGATGAGTCCGAAGAATGTCAGTTTGCTGGAATAAATTATGTTCAGCAGGGTGGGAGAGGTTGCCACACCGTAGGAGGTGATGGCGGTGATGACAAGCGCAAGCGTCATCCAAAGGTACACTTTGCGCATCAGGGCGGGGAAGGCAAGTGAGACATAACCTTCCTTTTCGCGAATCATTTTCTCTAAATCTTGAATCTCCATTTCTTATCGAGTTTAATAGTTAGATGTTTTGTTTACATTTTTGTTTAACGCAAAAACAATGCCAAATATATGATTGCATGGGCAAAGGTAATTATTTTATATGAAACAACGATGTTTTTGAAGTAGAAATCCACCATGCCATTCTGCTTGTATAGATACAACAAACCGTTAGAAAGAAAGGGTTTTTGGTTAAAAACTAAAAATAGGAAGGGCATTGACTAAACATAAATGTTAAATAACAGGGGATGGAGAGGAAATGATTGGAATATAATTTGAAAGTGCTTTTGCTTTCAACTAACTTTGCAATAAGAATCATAATCACGGAAACTATGACAGAGAATCATTCCATGAAACCGCTGACACGAGCCGAAGCGGAACTGATGAACCTGCTTTGGAACCAGCTCCAGGGCATAAGCATCAATGACCTCGTGGCACTTTACCCAGAGCCCCAACCCGCCCGCACCACGGTGGCGACGTTCTTGAAGATATTGGAAGCGAAGGGCTACGTGGAGCATCGACGACTTGACGGTACGGGACGGACGTTCATCTACTCGCCACTGCTTACTCGTGAACGGTATGTCACCTGTGTGTTGCGTGATGTAAAAGACACGATGTTTGGCAGTTCTGTGAAGAAGATGCTATCGTTCTTCGTGCAGAATGAGGAAATCAGCGATGAGGAACTGCGCGAAATTCTCAATATGATTAACGGCACTAATAACCAGACGTTATGATGCCCTATGTCTTGAAGTCTGCCCTGCTACTGACGTTGCTCTACGGTGGGTTTTCTATATTGCTCAGTCGTGAGACGTTTCACCGTTTCAATCGCATGGTGCTAATCGGTATTGTGCTGCTGTCGCTCGTACTTCCTGCCGTGCATATTTCGTCAAACGACCTCTTACCGATAATGTTGGAGCGGTATTGGCAGACGAAGGAAGTAATTACAGCCGATGATAAGGATGTGGTGGTAGCTATAGATGAGGATTATTATACCCCGCAACAACCTACCATCCGGCAAACTCCCTACAAGGGCAATGACTTTTGGGATATAATATATATAATAGGTGTAATTGTCGTCCTCATACGTTTCATCCGTCGTGGTTTCCTGTTGGCTTATAGTTTACGGGGTGGATTGCGACTGCGTGACGAACTGGGTAACACCATTATCGTCAAGGGCGGAGAGTTTCCACCGTTTAGTTTCATGCACTATATCGTCATCAGCGTCAACGACTATGAGCAACATCAATGTAGCATACTCACCCATGAGCAGGCTCATGCTCGTTTGGGGCATTCGTGGGATGTGCTGATGCTCGAGATGATGCAGGTGGTACAATGGTTCAATCCTTTTGCGTGGCTTTTGTCCCGTGAGCTGAAAGCCATTCATGAATATGAGGCTGATGAGGCTGTCATTTGTCAAGGCATCGATGCAAAACAATATCAACAACTTCTCGTGATCAAGGCAGTAGGTAACCGTCTGCAGCTGTTTGCCAACACCCTGAATCGCGGTTCACTTAAAACAAGAATCAACATGATGCAACAAACGAAATCAAACCGATGGCGCATGCTGCGTGCCATGTTCGCCATCCCCGTCGCCGTACTGGCCATTGTGGCCTTTGCCACACCTGAAATGAAAGAAGGTGAAGTTCAGCAAGATGCCGTCAAGACTAATGACAGTAAGGTTGAAGACAAACCGTTAGTGGAGTACAAGGCACACCAGAAGTGGGGCAAAGGCTACCGCGACTATTACATTGTCCACCTCCCTAAGGGCGTATGGATAGAAAGCGGCAGAGATTCGTACATTGAGGAGCTGTACTTCAACTACGCCTTTGATAACAGCCGCCATAAGAACCTGATGAATAAGGCTACGATGATGCTCAACGGTGTACACTTCGACCAGAACAGTCTGCCAAAGTTGACCTGTAATGAACTCAAAAAGATGGAAATCAAAACGGCAGAGAATACCATTGTCGAGGGAGATTCTCATGGAACTGATCTCATGGTTAAAGGAAAACACACCACGGTGAACCTCATCACTACACCCATCACGATTCCCGCCAGTGTCCGAGGCAATAGGACTCTCATACATTCCCGCTTGCCTGTGACAGGCAATACAAAGGAAACCGCGATTGAACAGTCGGCAGTTGAAAAAGAGCAACATGAAGACCACATATTCGATGTCTGTGAGCAATTGCCTCATTTCCCTGGGGGCGAAGCGGAGATGATGCAGTTCATTGCCAGGAACATCAAGTATCCCAAAGTGGCTCAAGAAAATGGAGTTCAGGGTCGTGTGAAAGTTCAGTTCGTCATTGAGAAAGATGGTAGCATAACCAACCCCAGGGTTGTGGAAAGCTCTCAAGATACGAGCGAGACTATCTTGGTAACTGTCAAGGACTATGGAAAAGATAAGGAGCGACAGGATGCTGAGACCCACAACGCTGGCGTACAAGCATTGAAAGATGAGGCCTTGCGTGTGGTCAAAGCCATGCCTCAATGGATTCCTGGCAAGCAACGGGGCAAGGTTGTGCGAGTGAGGTACACCGTCCCAGTAACATACAGATTGAACTAAGCTTTGGAATAATAATAAGAAAATCAGTGGTACCATGGTGATTCTGGAGGCAGCAGTGATGCTCCCTCCAGAAATTGCCCGTGAGTGTTGTTGATAACGTGTTGGACCAACGAGAAGCACATTAAGAAAAAATCTATGGTATATTTGACAGTTTTTTATTGCAAAACGAGTCTCCTGATCATCCTTCCGCCCATGACAATTCTATTTCTCGCTTTTCCCTCCCCTCTTTTTTTCAACATCTTTCAGCTGCCAGTCGCCCGCTCTTGCCCGTTTCTGCCACCCTTCCGTTGCCATTGTTTGCGCGGTTGAGTCCGTGCGGACTCCCTCTTCGTAGTGCGTATTTCCTCCCTATTCAGCTCTCCTCCCGCCGTTAAATGCCCTATTTTTGTCAAGAAAGTCGAAAACTTTTCTTGTTTTTGTCATTTTTTCGTTGTAAAGTTTTGCCGTTTGGTATGTTAGTGGTACCTTTGCACCCGCTTTCGGCCTTCGCGCCGTCTGCGTTGTTTTGGATCTTTGAAATGAT
>JAFYZV010000230.1 GCA_017548525.1 Prevotella sp. | reverse complement strand
CAAAAACTACCTTCGCAGGGAATAAATAAATAAAAAACATCAAAAAAATTTGGTGGGAACAAAAATAATGCGTACTTTTGCAACCGCTAAAGGAAAAGGCGATGCACCCTTAGCTCAGTTGGTAGAGCAACTGACTCTTAATCAGTGGGTCTAGGGTTCGAGCCCCTAAGGGTGTACAAAACATTTTTTATTAAGCAAGAAAGAGAGAGAGTCGCAAGTGAAAGTTAATTTTCATCTTGCGATTCCTTTTATCAATTGACTTTACCACATCATGAGGAAAAAGAGATTTGCCCTTACATTGATGGCCTTTGTCCTCACTCATGTAGCCCTTCACGCCCAAGGCGAAGGTCCTACCATTGCCCCCACCGCCACATTCATCAACATCCAAGGCGAGGAGGTAGACACTACAAGCTATTCCGACTCTGCGCCCTTGGAGGCGAGGTTTTACGCAAACCCATCGAATGTGGGTGCTTACCATGCCACCTACGAGTGGAGATTCTACTTGGAGAGGGAGGAAGAACCCTACTTGGTGAGATATGAGGAAGACACCGATTACACCTTCACCACGGCCGGCTCACATCGCATCGCCTGTTATGCCACTTTCATCAACGGCAACGACACGGTGAGAGACGGCAAGGAGTACTTCACCGTCACCATCTACGAGAGCAAGTTGGTGTTTCCCAATGCCTTCTCCCCCAACAATGGAGACGGCAAGAACGACATCTACCGCGCCAAGGAATTCCAATCTATCGTGGAATTTCATGCTTACATCTTCAACCGCTGGGGGCAGAAACTCTTTGAGTGGGACAATCCCGCTGAAGGCTGGGACGGCACCTATAAAGGCAAGGAGGTGAAAGAGGGCGTGTACTTCTGCTTGGTGAAAGCCAAGGGGGCAGACGGCAGGAAGTTCAATTTCCGCAAGGACGTGAACCTCTTACGCGGCTACACCGAGAAAGCCAGCTCCTCGTCTACCGACCAATAGCCCCCCTACTCCACTTATCCTCCCTACTCCCCTCACCATCTATGCAAAGAGAAGACGAGAAAATCAATGTCTGGGGCGCACGCGTCCATAACCTGAAGAACATCGACGTGGAGATTCCACGCGACTCGCTGACGGTCATCACGGGTCTTTCTGGCTCGGGCAAGTCGTCGTTGGCCTTCGATACCATCTTTGCCGAGGGGCAGCGGCGTTACATCGAGACGTTCTCCGCCTACGCCCGCAATTTCCTCGGGGGCATGGAACGTCCTGATGTTGACAAGATTACGGGGTTAAGTCCTGTTATCAGCATCGAGCAGAAGACCACCAACAAGAATCCCCGCTCCACCGTTGGCACGACGACGGAAATCTACGACTACCTCCGTTTGCTCTATGCCCGTGCCGCCACGGCATATAGTTACATGACGGGTGAGAAGATGGTGAAATATACCGAGGAGCAAGTCATTGAGATGATCCTCAATGAATACATCGGCAAGCCCATTTACATCCTTGCCCCCTTGGTCAGGCAGCGCAAGGGACATTACCGCGAATTGTTTGAGAGTATGCGCAAAAAAGGTTATCTCTATATGCGCGTCGATGGAGACATCGTGGAAATCACTCGCGGCATGAAGGTGGACCGTTACAAGAACCACAACATCGAGGTAGTCATAGACAAGCTGAGGGTGCAGGGCAAAGATGACGAGCGACTGAAGAATAGTGTGCAAATCGCCATGAAGCAAGGCGAGGGCATCATCATGATCATGGATAAGGACACCCAAGCAATACGCAATTTCTCCAAACGACTCATGGATCCCGTCACGGGGCTGTCGTATGGAGAGCCGGCACCCAACGTGTTCTCGTTCAACTCCCCCGAGGGAGCCTGTCCCCATTGCAAGGGATTAGGTGTCATCAACCAGATAGACCTCAACAAAGTGATTCCCAATAGGTCTTTGAGCATATACGAGGGAGCCATCACACCATTGGGAAGATATAGGAGCCAAATGATCTTTTGGCAGATTGATGCCATACTCCACAAATACGATTGCGACATGAAAACCCCTGTGGAACAAATCCCACAGGAGGCATTACAGGAAATCCTTTACGGCTCATTGGAGTCGGTACGCATCGACCAAAAGTTGGTACACACGTCAAGCGATTATTACATAGCCTTCGACGGCGTGATAAAATACCTGCGTAGTGTGATGGACAACGACGAGTCGGCAGCGGGACAGAAATGGGCAGACCAGTTCCTTGCCATGTGTCCCTGCCCCGAATGCAATGGCCAACGGTTGAAACGTGAGTCGCTCTCGTACCGCATCTGGGACAAGAACATCTCCGAGGTCGCCAACCTCGACATCAACGACCTACGCGAATGGCTCCTTCACGTGGAGGAGCATCTCGATTCCAAGCAACAAAAGATTGCCACGGAGATTGTCAAGGAGTTACGGTCGCGAGTGAAGTTCTTATTGGAAGTGGGACTCGATTACCTCTCCCTCAACCGCCAATCGGCAAGCCTTTCGGGCGGCGAGAGTCAACGCATCCGCCTTGCCACACAGATTGGGTCGCAATTGGTCAACGTCCTTTACATCTTGGACGAGCCGTCCATCGGCCTCCACCAACGCGACAACCAACGGCTCATCGCCTCTCTCAAACAGTTGAGAGACATTGGGAACACCGTCATCGTGGTGGAACATGACAAGGACATGATGCTCCACGCCGACTATCTCATCGACATCGGGCCACGGGCGGGACGCAAAGGAGGCGAAGTGGTGTTCCAAGGTAAGCCCGAGGCGATGTTAAGCAAAAATGTTCATACGCTCACTTCGCAATACCTCCGTGGCGAACAAGAGATTGCCGTGCCAACAGAGAGGCGCAAAGGCAATGGAAAATCGCTCTGGATTCGTGGTGCACGAGGCAACAACCTCAAAAACATTGACGTGGAATTTCCATTGGGCAAGTTGATAGTCGTGACTGGCGTGTCAGGGTCAGGCAAGTCTACGCTCGTCAATGAAACGCTCCAACCCATCCTGTCCAAGAAGTTTTACCGCTCATTGAAGAATCCTATGCCTTACGACAGCATCGAGGGTATCGAATATATAGATAAGGTGGTGAACGTTGACCAGAGTCCACTCGGTCGCACGCCACGCTCCAATCCCGCCACCTATACGGGTGTGTTCAGCGACATACGCACAATGTTCGTCGGTTTGCCCGAGGCACGAATCCGTGGATATAAGCCAGGGCGTTTCTCTTTCAATGTGAAAGGTGGTCGATGCGAGACCTGTAGCGGCAACGGTTACAAGACCATCGAGATGAATTTCCTCCCCGACGTGATGGTGCCTTGCGAGGTGTGCCACGGCAAGCGATACAACCGCGAGACCTTAGAGGTGAGATACAAGGGCAAGTCGATAGCCGACGTACTCGACATGACCATCAACCAAGCGGTGGAGTTCTTTGAGAATGTACCCAATATTCTCCATAAGATCAAGACCATCCAAGATGTCGGCTTGGGGTACGTTAAACTCGGACAGCCTTCCACCACCCTCAGCGGTGGTGAGAGCCAGCGCGTGAAACTCGCTACCGAGCTATCCAAAAAGGACACGGGCAAAACCCTATATATCCTCGACGAGCCAACCACGGGGTTGCATTTCGACGACATCAAGTGCCTGATGCAGGTATTGGAACGGTTGGTAGACAAAGGCAATACGGTGGTTATCATTGAGCACAACCTGGATGTCATCAAATTGGCAGACCATATCATTGACATGGGACCCGAGGGGGGACGTAACGGGGGCAAGATACTTTCCACGGGAACGCCCGAGGAGGTGGCTCTCTCCGATGAGGGCTATACGCCAAAATTCCTCAAAAAGGAGCTTCATTTGTAAGGACAACCTATTTTACCATCATCATTTGTAGGTATTTTGAAGTAGAAAGAGGCGGTTTGCAACCCAGTTGCAATATTTTTTGTGTAATTTCGCACAAAATCAAAACATCATGAGACTATCAGACTTACACACAGGAGAGCGCGGAGTCATCGTGAAAGTATTGGGACACGGTGGCTTCCGCAAACGTATTGTTGAAATGGGATTCATCAAGGGAAAAGTGGTGGAAGTGTTGCTCAACGCCCCGCTCCAAGACCCTGTGAAATACAAGATAATCGGTTACGAGGTAAGCCTTCGCCATGCCGAGGCACAAATGATAGAGATCATCTCAGAAGAAGAAGCGCGAAGAATCAACTTTGACGAGCAGAATGCAGACAACGAGGGAAGGGAAATGGTGGCATCGGATGACATCGACGAGCAACCCCTGACAGCCAAGCAACTGCATGATGCCGCCATGAAGAAACGCCGCACCATCAACGTGGCTTTAGTGGGCAATCCCAATTGCGGCAAGACCTCACTCTTCAACTTCGCCTCTGGGGCACATGAGCGCGTGGGAAACTACTCTGGCGTGACGGTCGATGCCAAGGAGGGATATGCCGAGTTTGAGGGGTATCGCTTCAACTTGGTAGACTTGCCTGGTACTTATTCTCTCTCCGCCTACTCGCCCGAGGAATTATATGTGCGTAGGCAAATCATCGACAACACCCCCGACATTGTCATCAACGTCATCGATGCCAGCAACATCGAGCGCAACCTGTATCTGACGACACAATTAGTGGACATGCACCTGCGCATGGTGTGCGCCCTCAACATGTACGATGAGTTTGAGAACCGTGGAGACCTATTAGACATTGGCACCTTAGGACAACTCTTCGGCGTACCGATGATACCCACCGTGTTTACCACGGGACGCGGCGTAGACCTATTATTCCATATCATCATCAACATTTACGAGGGTGTGGACTTCCTCAATGACGAGGGCATCATCAACCCCGACGTGGCAAGAGACTTACAAGAATGGCACAAGAACTACGAGAACCACCACGGAGGAAACCATGGAGAAGACTTTGGACATGGAGACCGTCCCAACAAAAGTGTGTTTAGGCATATCCACCTCTACCACGGCAAATACATCGAGGAGGGAATTGAGGCTATCAAGGCGGAGTTGCAAAACGACGAGCATATCCGACATAAATATTCCACACGATACCTTTCCATCAAACTCTTGGAGATGGATAAGGAAACCGAGCAGATGGCAAAGAGCCTTCCCAACGGACAAAAAATCATCGAGACCCGTGACAAGGCCGCCAACAAAATCATGAGAGAGACCAAGGAGGACAGCGAGACCGCCATCATGGACGCTAAATATGCCTTTATTCGAGGTGCATTGAAAGAAGCTGGTTACGAGGAAGGCGACAACCATGATACCTACCGCATGACCCACTTGCTCGACAAAATCATCACCAACCGCTATGTGGGATTTCCCATCTTCCTCTTCCTGATATGGTTGATGTTTGAGGTGACATTCTCCCTCGGACAATATCCCATGGACTGGATTGAGGCAGGGGTGGCATGGTTAGGAAAATTTGTCAGCGCAAACATGCCCGACGGTCCCTTGAAAGACATGCTCGTGGAGGGTGTGATTGGTGGCGTGGGTGCCGTCATCGTCTTCTTACCGCAAATCTTGATTCTCTATGCGTTCATCTCATTCATGGAAGACTCGGGGTATATGGCGCGAGCGGCATTCATCATGGATAAACTGATGCACAAGATGGGACTACATGGCAAATCGTTCATCCCCCTCATCATGGGTTTCGGATGCAACGTGCCAGCTGTTATGGCAACACGTACCATTGAGAGCCGACGCTCCCGATTGTTGACCATGATGGTATTGCCACTGATAAGCTGTTCCGCACGTGTACCTATTTATATAATGATTATCGGTACGTTCTTTGCCCAAGGGCAACGTCAAAACGTGATGTTCTCACTCTACATCATTGGTATCTTGATGGCAGTACTGATTTGCCGGTTGTTTAGCCGCTTGGTGGTGAAAGGCGAAGATACACCCTTCGTGATGGAACTGCCACCCTACCGCTTCCCCACGTGGAAAGCCATGCTTCGCCACACATGGGAGAAAGGCAAGCAATACCTCAAGAAGATGGGAGGCATCATCCTCGTGGCAAGCATCATCGTGTGGGCGTTGGGCTATTTCCCACACCATGAAGGACTATCGCCACAGGAACACCAAGAACAAAGTTTCATCGGACGGATGGGAAAGGCCATTGAACCCGTGTTCCGTCCACAAGGCTTCGACTGGAAATTAGACGTGGGATTGATTTCTGGCGTGGGGGCGAAAGAAATCGTGGCATCGACCCTCGGTGTGCTATATGCCGATAACGACAGTTTCGCCGACGATGACACGTATAGCGAGAATAACGAGAAATACACACGGTTGCGGAAGCAGATGGAAGCTGACGGCATCACACCGCTCACCGCCTATTGCTTCTTGCTCTTCGTGTTGCTCTACTTCCCATGTATAGCGACCATCGCCGCCATCAAAGGGGAGACAGGTTCGTGGAAATGGGCTACTTTCACCGCCGTCTATACCACGGCATTGGCGTGGGTCGTTTCTGCGGCGGTTTATCAGATAGGGAGTTTGTGTGCGTAAGTTTTTGGTGGTTTTCCTTGCATAATCCAAATATTTTTCTGATATTTGCAAAACCTACAACACCTATAAACCTACGAAACCTATTAAAACCCATAAAATTATGAGAAAAACCATCATCACCAGCCTCCTGCTCCTTGTCATGACAGGTGCACAGGCACAACGTCAAGCAGAAATAGAAGACTTTTACCAAGTGGTAAACCACGCCTCCATCGGTGTGGGTTTAGGCATCCTCAATGGCGGAACCATCGAACTTGCCTTACCCATCACACGCTATGCCGCCATCCGTGCCGGCTATAACTTCTTCCCGAAGATTGCCATCAACACAGACTTGGATATCAATTATAGAAGCGGAGCGGCATCATACATCAGTAACCTACCCGAGAAAATTAAGGTGGAAGCAAAAACCAACCTATCCACAGGCCACTTCCTTTTAGACCTCTATCCATTCAAACGCAGTGGATTCCACTTCACGACAGGTGGATATTTTGGCAGCGACATCGTCACGGAAGCCTACAACAAGGATGACGAGAACAAGGCAATACTCCAACAGATCTACCTCTTCAACGAGCGACAAGGCATATACACAGGTCTTCCAGATAACATGGGCGGAAACGTTGGAGTCCTCATCGATGGAAGGGAAAAGATTGGTGCGGAACTGGGCGACTATTTCTTAGAGCCAGACCAGAACGGTCAGGTGAACGCCAACATCCAAGTGAAGAAGTTCCGTCCGTACTTAGGAATCGGCTTCGGAAGAGCCATTCCAGAAAAGCATCGTTTCGCCTGTTGTTTCGACATGGGTGTGCAATTCTGGGGGACTCCCTCTGTCTATGTGCGGGACCACAAACTCAGCGAGCAAGACTTTGACGGAGACGACGGCAAGTTCTTAAAAGCCATGAGCAAGGTAACCGTCTGCCCCGCCATCTCATTCAGAATTGTAGGTCGGGTGTTTTAGCCAATCTCAAAAAAATAATTCAAATAACCACGTTTTTCATACACTTATCCACGGAAACAGGCCATTTGACCATTTCCGTGGATTTTGCCATTTGCAAGATATGAAACTTTTTCATACCTTTGCACCAATGCAAATCTACATAACTTACATTTAACTCAGAAAAGAAAATAGGAGTAAAAAATGTCCCAAACGTAGATTAACCACTAAAGGAGGGAGTAGGCACATACCGTGACCTACTCTTTTCCTTTACTTTTGGATAAACTTGCAGGTTGTCTGGTTTCCATGAACCCCACTAATACGGGCAAGGTAACATCCAGTAGACAAATCTCCGACAGGCACTTCCACATAGCCAGCATTCATCTGAGCCTCTTTTTGTGCGACGAATTGTCCCGCTAAGTTGTAGATGTTCACGTGAATCCTCTCATTCGCATTGCCTCTGGCAACCAAGCTACCCAATACATAGCGCACCGTGAGCGGGGTTGTTTGTTCTGCCATCAATTGGCGGATTCCCGTTGGGTCTGGCTGCTCCACTCCCACTTGGTAACTTGTCGTGATATTCGCCTTTGCGATGGTGGGAACATTCATGACAAACACATTGTTGTTGCCATCAGGATAACGGCCAACTGACTCGTCTTCTTGATGTTCAGGATAGACCAAACGATCACTCCATGAGCCATCAGCGGAAGTAAGAACCACATCAGCACCATCGGCATCGAGTTTGAAAGAGGCATGGAGTTGACTAACAGGAGTCAGTTTGTCACACCAGATAACAAGGTAGCCATGAGGTTGGATGATGGTTTCTGCCCCACTCTCATCTTTACTGATTTTGTAAGTAGCCGATGACTTGGCTTTATTGGTGGTGAGATACATCCCTTCAACGTCAATGGGTTGGTCGGTGGTGTTGTACAACTCCACCCAATCGTTGCGTTTCCAATATTCATTCACATAAATATTGTTGGCGGCACTCACCTCGTTGATGCGAACAGGCGTAATGCCTTGTGCCAATCGTTCTTCCTCTGGTATGGGAGAGAAACAAGCCGTTAAGCTAACGAAATTGTCAGAGGGCAGGTCGATGATAGCTTCTGTGGAAACAAACTCATCGCCAGTTGCACCTACCGATGTGTTGAGACGGGCTGCCCAGAACAAATCGCTTGATGTCGCGCTATTGTTATGCACCTCAACAGCTATCAAGTTGTCTCCTTGATGGAAAAGCCTTGCAGGGATGTTGATGCTTCCCGTGATGGGGTCATCCCCTGCGTATGTGGAAGAATAGGTATTGAAGGTGATGGTTCCCGAAGGCATATTCACCCGTTCCACTTCCGTTCCGTTGACATAAAGAACAAAACCATCATCCACTTGATAATCCAAAATGAAAACGTCATTGTTGGATGGGGCTTTACTGAGGTTGACCGTCTTGCGGAAATAGGTCGTAGGATTCTTTTGATTGGCATTCGAGCCATAGCTAACCGTCGTCTTGATGCCAGGTGTCTTATAGCCGAGGGGGCTTTCTCCCGATGACCATGAAGTATCGCTGTAACCTGGAGTGCGCCATACGGTGCTGCTCATGGCTCCTTTGTCATAGTATTTCCATGTGCTGTTCAGTCCGAATAGTTCATTGGTTGCCGAGACGGATTTCTTCCATCCCGTGAAAGAATAGCCAGCAGGAGCTTTGGCTTCCAATTGAACAGGTGCGAAGAGATAACCATTGAAGTCCGCATACGGTACCTCTATGCCGTTCACGTATAGGTTTGCACCTTCCGTATCTGTGCTTAGTTGCACGCTTTGTTTCTTCACGCCAGAAAGCTTCATGTACTTGAAGTTTTGCATACAAGTGGTCATGGATTCCGTCAACGTGTTCAACTTCGAGATAATCAGGTTGGCTGATGTATCGGGACTCCGCCAATTGTCTAATTGCATCATGGGTCTCACGCGGTCAGCCAATTCGTTGACGATAGCTGTAGCACGTTCTTTCTCAAACACACTTCCACCAATGAGGCAGAATGTATCTATGAACTTCTTTCGGAACTCGTCGTTGCTGAGCAAATTGAGGAAAAACGTCACCAACTTGATTTCCTCGTATCTTTCCTCGTTGGTGTCATAAATGAGATTGAACTTATGCCACTGGTCATTGGCAAATGCCGTGAACGGGTTGCTGTTTTGGAATGCAAAGTCGAGGTCGAATGTCACAAAGCGATAGCGACCATCCTCTTGGCTTCTGAATCCCTTGATGTTGTTGTGTGGCCAGTCGGTAGAGCCAATATAGAGTTCCACAGCCATGTAATTGGTAAACTCATCAATGTCGAGTATTTGCTTGAGTTCCTCGTATGCGCCAGCATCGGTGGCATGTTCGCCTAATTCATAGATGCGTTCCAAAACGTCTTTTGTTCCCACCATGAATACTACATTCGAGTCGGCACTCATCTCAAACATGTCTATCTTGTCGTCATCATATCCGAAGTTTGCCTCCACGAATTTCTTGTTGTTGGGCTCGCGCATGTTGAGAACACCACGAAACTCCCCGTTCACATACTCTATAATAGGAACGTATGACTGCAAGTCGAGATTGATGTCAGCACGTTGGATAATGGTTTGCAAGGCGGGATCCATGAATCTACTGCCGTTGTGATCCCAAACGTCATTTCCGCCATTGCGCAACAGGATGGTCTTGTTCCTTAAATAGGGCTTCTGCGGGAAGAAAGGATAATCGAGGGTGTTTTTCCCATCAAACTCCTTCCCTGACTTCAACTTGAACGAGCGAGGCGAGGCGGAACGAGTCCAACCGCCCGATACGGAGATTTCCACGTCTTGGTTGTAAGCCATCACTCCTTCTGGCGTGATGAACGAGAAGTTGACTGGACGTTCCCAAGGCATATTCCAATTGCATTTCGAGGATTGTCCGTTTCCTGTTTTACCATTGGTTCCTCTCGTGTCAATACCCCATTGATTGTCGGTGAAGTATTTCTTGTTTCCAACAATGGAGATGACGGGAATGGTATATTCGTTGGTTGTCTTGATATACGACCTTGTAACGGGAACGCTTGGCAACCATCCCTCCTTGAACAGACGGAAACAGAGATTGGTGGTATTGACGATATTAAAAGTGCCTGTCTCACTGATATTGCCTACCACTCCTCCATCCGATGAGTTATAGCATTCCCATGAAATGTCATCGAAATAGAAATTGTTATCATACGTTCTCAACTCGTTAAGGTTGAAAGCGATGGTTTGCATTCCCGAGAATCCTGCTTGTTGGTCAGAGATATTTCCTTCGTAGGAGATTTCTTGCCAAGTGGTCGTGACGTTATACCCGCCATCCAACATCGTCCAATGAATGTAGTTGGAAGGCTCAGCATGGGATTGTACGGAAATGTGCGCATTCTTGTCGGCACGAACTTTCATCGTAAAGCGAAACTTGTCGCCTGCATTCCACACATGATTGGGCGTATAGACGAAGAACTGCGTATCCCAGTCTTGGGATGGATTGGCAATGGCATGTACCTTGATGCCACGCGAGCCATTATAACCAACGCCTTCGAGGATATGGGTTACAAGCTCTCCACCGCCATCGCCATCTTTCCCCACAAGGCAAGTCACATTGTCGCCTTCACAATTACCATTCACGATGAGGTCTTGCCATCCAGGGGTCACGACGCTGCCATGAGGAGCAAGGGGAACACTTCCGTCGGTGGTGTAAACCAATGTGGTTCCCTCGGGTATGTTGACGTTCACCGTCATCATTCCATTAAAAAGCTTACTGTCTTGGTCCACCACGGGAGGGTCTAATCGCTTATCGGCAAACGTGGCGGTGGCATTGGTGGCTCCAGGTGTCGCATCCGCTGTCCATCCCCAGTCGCCCGTGCCATCTGTCTTTCGCGCATACGACGTGCGGCTCATGGCTTCGGGATAATCTTGCTTGACGATGAGTTGCCCGTCCTTGTCGCTGAGGTAAATGGTTCCCCCGTCACAATCCAGTTTGAAAGGTGCTTGGTTGTTCTTGATGTCGTTGGAGCCAAGCCAAATCACCTTGAATCCCTTGGCTGGTACGCTCCCGATGTTATTGGGCATACACCAACGCATGAGGTTGTTGGCATCGTCACTCAAAAAGCAGCCTGACAAGTCTACAGGTTGTTCAGACGGATTGTATATCTCTATCCAACTATCAAAATTTGTCGCAGGACTCATCGCCGTTCCCACGTTGGATGCCATCAACTCATTGATAATAAGAATTGTGGTTTGTAGTATTGACCATATCATAATTTGCTCCTTTTTACCCTTTTCTCCTATCGGAGACCTATCTCGTGAATAAATATCTTTGAGGTTGCAAAATTAGGCTTTTTTGTTCATTTCACCAAACATCTAACAATAATATACAAGACAATGAAATAAGGCATGAAATAAATCATACATAAGGAGAAATATTTCAACCGTACATGTCGAAAAGACTTCGGAAATATTTACTATTTCAGACAGAACCATTGAAAACGACTTGGCACAACTTAAAAGAAGGGAATCGTTACACGTTTTATTATGAGTTATCCTTTGTCCCTGGAAAATAAAATAATTGTTGCAACAATGCCACACCTCACATAATTTGCTGAAAGACAACGTTTTAAAGTGTGGCATTAAGGTGGCATGGTGGCAACAATCTCAATAAAACGACTATTTTCGTATCGATTTTGAGTGAAAAAAGGTGTCATTTGGGGCAGCTACCGCAACATGGTACTACATTCACCATATAGCGGTAATGACGTTACCACATACTGGTAATGACGTTACCACATGCTGGTAATGACGTTACCACATGCTGGTAATGGTGCTACCACACGTTGGTAACGGCATTACCAAGCACTGGTAGCGATTCTGGTAATATGCTCTTGTTAATCATTTGGGTAGACCGTTCACAATGGCAAAGTTACAAAATATCACCCAAATTTGCAACTATTTCGTTGCATCTTTGTGGCTATTTTGTGTTAATATTTTGTTAAATTCATCATTTGTTGCCACCAATGCCACCTTAATGCCACAGCCCAATGAGTTGTTTATCAATAAGTTAAGAGAGGTGTGGCAACGTTGCAACAATAATTTATAATTCTCAGTATGAAATAGAAGTATTTGTATATTTGGCGCAGCTTACTATCTATGTGTACTATGAAACATATTGTTGGCTACCAAGAAACGATAATCATTAGAAGGCGCAAATCACTTGGAAACAATATTTGTTATGGTTTCTTATCATTTTGTTCGTTTATCAAAACTATTTATTATCTTTGCAGAAACAATTGTCATTATGAAAAACGAGAAACAAATAGCTATCTCCGCAGCGGAATTCGCAGAGCGATGGAAAGGCAGAGGATACGAGCGCGGTGAATCACAACCTTTTTGGATTGACTTGTTGAGCAATGTCTTTGGTATAGAAACGCCATCGGATGGATTTATCACCTTTGAAGACCATCGTATGGTGGACGCTTCAAACTTCATTGATGGGCGCATCCGTTCAACTAAAGTCCTGATTGAGCAGAAATCTTTGGGTAAGGATTTGCGGGCAGGCATACGTCAGAGTGATGGTTCCTTATTGAATCCATTCCAGCAAGCCCGTCGATATGTGGTCAGTCTTCCTGTCTCCGAGCATCCGCGCTGGATTGTAACGTGTAATTTCTCGGAGTTTCTGGTTTATGACATGGAGCTGCCCAACGGTGAGCCTGAGCAGATCTTGTTGGAGAATCTGGGCAAAGAGTATTACCGTCTGAAGTTTTTAGTGGATGAAAAGAGCGAACATCTAAGCAAGGAGATGGAAGTATCCATGCAAGCTGGCGAGATTGTTGGTAAGATTTACGAGGCATTGTTGAAACAATATGATGACAATTCACCTGAAGCCCTGCGCTGGTTGAACATCCTTTGCGTTCGTTTAGTATTCTGTCTATATGCTGAGGATGCTGGCGTGTTTACTCACGACCAGTTCCATGACTTTCTCGTTCGTTACGAAGCAGAAGACATGCGCCGTGCTTTACGTGATTTGTTTGAAGTGTTGAACACCCCGACAGAAAAGCGTAGCCGTTATTTAAAAGACGATTTGAAGACCTTCCCTTATACCAATGGCGGACTGTTCGAAGAGGAGATAGAAATCCCGCAGTTTACTGAAGAGTTGAAGCAGACGCTGTTGCAGAATGCCAGCCTTGACTTTGACTGGAGCGAGATTTCACCCACTATCTTCGGAGCTGTCTTTGAATCGACCCTGAACCCTGAAACCCGTCGCAGTGGCGGTATGCACTATACCAGCATCGAGAACATCCATAAGGTTATAGACCCATTGTTCCTTAATGATTTGCGCCATGAGTTAGATGAAATTCTGGAAGAAAAGGTAGAAAAGCAGCGCAAGCGAAAACTGGGCGAATATCAACAGAAACTATCCTCGCTGACCTTTCTTGACCCTGCTTGTGGCTCGGGCAATTTCTTAACGGAAACCTATTTGAGCTTGCGCCGACTGGAAAACGAAGCTATCCGAGAGATGTATCACGGACAAACGATGATGGGCGAATTCTTGAATCCAATTAAGGTAAGCATCCAGCAGTTCTATGGTATTGAGATTAACGATTTCGCCGTAACAGTAGCCACAACAGCCCTTTGGATTTCCGAGGCGCAGATGCTCCGCGAGACTGAAAAGATCATTCATCGTGACATAGACTTCCTGCCTTTGAAGAGTTACACTAATATCAAAGAAGGTAATGCACTTAGGATGTCATGGGTCGAATGGGAGGTTTACGAGAATAATCCGACCATTGTAACAGAGGAGGCATACGTCTATCCCAAAAAGAAAGAAGAGTCTATGATGGCAAGTGAGCCTATGTTAAGCTTTGAGAGAATCGACCTTTATGCTGACAAGGTTGTTACAAGCACCAAGCCCAAAGAGCCAATGACCCGCCAAGTTCATTTCGATTACATCGTTGGTAACCCGCCATTTGTGGGAGCAAACATGATGAGCGATGAACAACGAAGAGACCTTAGGTATATCTTTGGCATGAAATGGAAGAACATTGGAGAGATGGATTATGTGACGGGTTGGTATAAAAAGGCTGCTTTTCTAATGAGAAATTCAAATGTCAAAGCTGCCCTAGTCTCAACAAATAGCATTACACAAGGGGAACAGGTGGCTAATCTATGGAAACCACTCTTTGAGCAATATGGAATACACATTGATTTCGCTCATCGTACATTCCGCTGGGATAGCGAGGCTTCACTTAAAGCACATGTTCATTGTGTCATTGTCGGGTTTAGTCGAGCAGACAACAAATTGCCCAAGAAGATTATCGACAACGATATAGAGCGCAAAGCCACAAACATTAACGCATATCTCATGGATGCTCCCAACGTTTTCATTGAGAATCGAAACAAACCTTTGTGCGATGTGCCTGCAATTCGCAAAGGCAATCAACCGACAGATGGCGGTAATCTTATTATCGAGGCTGCAGAACGAAATGCATTTTTAATTCGAGAGCCAAAAGCAGAGAGGTTTATCAAACGGCTTATCGGCTCAAAAGAGTATATCAACAACAAGCCTCGCTATTGCCTATGGTTAAAAAATGCAACACCAGCCGAACTGAGACAAATGCCTGCTGTTATGGAACGTATGGAAGGTGTACGTAAGATGCGTGAGGCAAGTAGTGATCCTGCAACAAGACGACTTGCAGACTTCCCTCATTTATTTCGCGAGACGAATAACCCTGATACATATATAGTTGTTCCGTCTGTTTCTTCTGAACGACGACGTTATGTGCCAATGGGCTTTTTGACATCGGATACAATTCCCACAAACCTTGTGCTTATCATCCCCGATGCCACTCTCTATCACTTTGGCATTCTCGAAAGCAATGTTCACATGGCTTGGATGCGAGCTGTATGTGGTAGGCTTGAAATGCGTTACCGTTACTCGAAGGATATTGTTTACAACAACTTCCCTTGGCCTTCTCCTACAGACGAACAAAAGGCTAAGATTGAGCAAACGGCTCAGGCCATTCTCGATGCCCGTGCCAAATATCCCGACTCCTCATTGGCCGACCTCTACGACGAGCTGACGATGCCCGTAGAACTGCGCCGTGCCCATCAGGACAACGACCGCGCCGTGATGCAAGCATACGGTTTCCCTGTCAGGTCTTCATTTACTGAGAGCCAATGCGTCGCTGAGTTGTTCAAGTTGTATAAGGAGAAGACTAAATAGTATATTACAATGTAAAAGAATCGTAAGTGGCTTGCATTTGCCAATAAGAATGAGGTGCCGTCATGCTGATGCCATCCACAATTTGAGTTTCATTAGTTGGAGAATGGGTAAACAAACGCAACAAGGGTCGTGCCTTTCATCGGTACGACCCTTTTTCTTTTGTCCGAAGGTGGACAAATGGAGGAACATTCTGGATGGTATCTGTTAAAAATGTTATAATTATATAATTTTTCCCTATAGATATTTATAGGTAGGTGATATTTTAGTAATTTTGCATAATTTTACAAACTCTTAAAGGCGAGAAGCATCTCGTATCTACTACAATTGTTGACTAAACAACAAATTTTTAAACATTATATGAGAAGACCAAGACTTTCAAAAAAGACCATGGCCGCGCTATTGGCGTGTTCATTTGCCTTGTCGTCTTGCTCCGACATGGACGAGTATTTCGAGACTCCTGACTGGATCAGGGGTTCCATCTATGAGGAGTTGGCGGCAGACGGCAACTATGGCATCTTCCTGAAGGGTGTGGACTTGGCAGGTTTCCAGCCCATCCTGAACGGCAAGTCCATTCTCACCGTCATGGCACCGACCGACGACGCGATGACTTCGTACATCAGCCAGACCTACGGCAAGTCCTCTATAGAGGAACTCTCGACGGAGGAAGTCAAGAAGCTAATCGGCTTCCACATCCTCTATTACTCGTTTGACAAGAACAAGTTGATGAATTTCCGACCCAAGGAGGGCGATGGTGCCACGGAGGACGAGAAGCTTGTCAATGCTGGCTTGTATTACAAGTTCCGCACGAAGAGCCAAGACCCTATCAGCGTGGAGGAGAACGTGACGGACTCTGCCACGTACACGGTGAATGTCTATCACTTGGAGCGTTACCTGCCCGTGTATTCCTATCTGATGTTCCGCACGAAGGGCATAGACGCAAAGAGCAACTACGAATACTTCTATCCTGAGACGGGATGGAAGGGCGATGGCGGTTTCAATGTCTCCAATGCCTCGGTGACGGAATATGAGACGATTGCCAAGAATGGATATATATATAAGGTGGATCGCGTGTTGCGCCCGTTGGAGACCCTTTATAGCGAAATGAAGAGTGCGGGGAAATACAAGAATTTCCTGTCATTCTATGACTCCTTCCGCACATACACCAAGGATGATGACCTCACGTTGAACTATGGTAACGGTACCGACTTGTACCAAGTGGAGTTTAATGATGCGTCATCGGGTGTGAGACTTCCGCCTATCGCCAGCGAGTGGCCAGTAAGCAATTATCGTCAGGTGACAGAATTGGCTTATAACGCTTATAGCATCTTCGCACCTACTGATAATGCCTTGCAAGATTTCTTTAATGATTATTGGAGGGTTGGTGGCTATGAAGTGTTGGATTCCGTTTCGCCGACATTGGTTTCCACCTTGCTCCGCCATTGCATCTACGGGGAGAGCATCGTGTTCCCTGACGAGATAGAGAATGGCACCATCCTTGATTCCGAAGAGCAACCGATAAAATTCAACACCAACGAAGTGCCACAGGAAGACCGTGTGATTTGTTCCAATGGCGTATTGTACGGGTGTTCCGTGCTGACTCCGCCCGCTATGTTCAATTCCGTGACGGGACCAGCCTACCAATACAAGAAATATAGCACGTTCCAAACGATGCTTTCCAATTCGGGAATGCAATCGACATTGTGCCAGGATGCCGTGAGTTACATCATGTTGTACCCTGACAATGACCAATTGATGAACAACGCGGGTATCACCATCAACGAGAATGGCCGTCTCGTTTCCATGGCGCAGCCCAACGGCATGTCGGGATCCAATACCCAGAGCTATATCTACACCCACGTGGTGGCACCCACCGATGGCAACACCGTGTTGCCCACGAGCGGCAAGGCGGTATTCCGCGCCCTCTCTCCTGACATGAGTATGTATTGGTATGTGAAGGATGGTCGTATCACCAATTGCATCAAGCACAACGAGCTGTTGAAATATGCGGCTAACACCACCACCGAAGACGATGTGTTTGCCAAGTTCTCGCCGCTTGATTATCGTGGCGACGTGAATGGATGGAGCAACGGTCATGCGTATAGTTATGAGAACTTGCTCTTGGAGGGTAATTTCAATAATGTCAACGACAATTATCTGATACGCCAGATGTGGGGGTTGCGCAATGACACCAGTACCGACTTCTACGGATGGATTAACCTCTTGAATAAGGCGGGTATGTTTGTTACCGCCTCGCAAACCATCAGCATCATGGCAGAGAGCAGCCTCATGTTTATCCCTGTCACCAACGCCGTGGAACAAGGAATCGTCAATGGTCGCATCCCTGGCATCATGGCAGAGGGAGCCACCGTGGGGAGTGAGGATTTCTTTGACCATGTAACCGTTACCGATGCCGAGAAGTTGCAATATTACCTCTCGCAATATTTCGTTCCCCTGTCAACGGCTGTCATCACCAACTATCCATACGTTGGGTGGGGTGAGAACACCGAGACACAGGGAGGTCTTATTACTTACCAGCAGTCGCAAGACGCGAGTTTCAATATTCTCTCGTCACGCCTCAATGTCTATGATGACGGTTCACGCCTGAGCGTCTCTACTACAGACCACCAGACGGGTACTACCAGCAAGCGGGTGTACGTGACTGCCGACTACGATTATTTCCCCTTCGTCTATGAGGATGGGGCAGCCCATTTTATTGAAGACATTTTCTAAATCCCCATAAACTCAAAAGACATGAAACACAAGATATATTTAAGCCTGATGTCCTGTCTGTTCGCCTTGTCTGCCTTGGCGCAAAACACGGTGACGGGTACGGTGTACGAGATGTTTGCGGGGGCAGAGGAACCCTGTATCGGCGTAAATGTTACCTTCCAGAACAGCCAGAACCGTATTGTGACAGGTGTCACGACAGACTTCAACGGTAAATACTCATTGAAAGTGCCAGAGGGCGAGAAAGACCTTCAGTTGGTGTTCTCGTATATCGGTATGAAGACCCAGCGATTTAAGTATACAGGGCAAACCACGCTCGACGTGACGATGGAAAACGATGCCCGACAAATACAAGAGGTGGAGGTGAAAGCCCGTCGTGGCGGCGACCGCAACGACATGGGTGTCACTTCGCGCCAGTTGGCTTTCGCCACGCAGAAGATTGACATGAACGCCATCACGGCAACGACCCCTGTCACCTCCATTGAGGAGGCTTTGCAAGGTCAATTGGGTGGTGTGGACATCATCGCCGCTGGCGACCCTGGTGCCAAGAGTAGCATTCGCATTCGTGGTACTGCCACGTTGAACTCCAATGCCGACCCACTCATCGTTATTGACGGTGTGCCTTATAACACGGACATCGACGACTCTTTCGACTTCAACACCGCATCACAAGAAGATTTTGCGCAGATGTTGAATCTGAACCCCAATGACATTGAGTCGATAGAAGTATTAAAGGATGCCGCCTCTACCGCTGTCTATGGTACGGCAGGTGCCAATGGCGTATTGCTCATCACCAAGAAGAAGGGTGTGATGGGTAAGACCAACTTCACTTTCTCTACCAAGAATTCCTTGAAGATTGAGCCGAAATCGATGCCGATGCTCAATGGTAACGAATATGTGGCATTTATCCAAGATGCTATTTGGAATGCCGCTAATGCCCGTGGTTTGGCAGGGCAGAGTGCTTTGTTGGAGTATCTGTTTGACACGCCCGAAATCAATTACAACCAAGAGTGGCGTTATTTTGACGAGTACAACCAAAACGTGGACTGGCTCGACTATATCACAAAGAATGCCTTTACCACCGACAATTCGTTTGCGATGTCTGGAGGTGGTGAACGAGCCACTTATCGTTATTCTCTCGCATACACCAATGAGGGCGGTACCACCAAGGGAACGGGCTTGGGGCGTCTGACCACCTCGCTTGACATTGGCTATAAGTTCTCTGAGAAATTGCGCGTGAATGCCGAGTATTCGTATACCGACACCAAGAAAGATGCCCTATGGGTAGACAGGGTACGGGCCGAGGCGATGCGCAAGATGCCTAATAAGAGTCCTTATTATATCGATGACGCTACGGGAGAAATGACAAGCACTTATTTCACTCGCCAAAACTCCGAAGAGTTTCAGGGTGCTTTCAATGGTTCAAAGAATTTCCATCCCATCATCATGGCTGAGGAGAGCTTCAGTAAGTTGCATTCCAAGGAGCAGAAGATGACTGTCCGTGCCGCCTATTACGCCACGGAGCATCTCACCTATCGTGGTTATGTCTCTATGCGATTCACAACGAACAAGACCAACAAATTCCTTCCGCAGTCGGCAACGGGTGTGACAACCGACAACACCTACGCCAATCAAGCCAGCGATGCCTATACCAACACCTTCTCCCTCCAGACGGAGAACAAGTTGATGTATACCAACGAGTGGATGGACAAAAAGCATCAATTGACGGCAACAGCATTGTGGCGCACGTCGCAAAACCGTAGCTCCAATTATTCTGCTACCCGCTACAACGTGGCTTCATCGTCTATTTCTGACCCAGGTTCGGGTGGAGGTGCCTTGCTCTCACAAGGCTCTGGCACATCGGAGGGACGTACCCTATCGGGTATCGCCTCCATCGTCTACACATTCCTTGACCGTTACACCATCAATGGTACAGCCAACTATGAAGGCAAGTCGTCATTGGGCAAGGACAACCGTTGGGGTTTCTTCCCATCTATCGGTGTGAGTTGGCAATTCGCCGATGAGCCTTTCATGAAATGGAGCAAGGAATGGCTATCCGAATTTAAGATTCGCTCCAGCTATGGTATGAGTGGAAATGCGCCATCGGGAACGTCGCCCTATGTGGGAACGTATGCCTCCATCGGTACGTATATGGATGCCAGTGCCATTACTGCCAACAAGATGCAATTGAACAAGCTCAAATGGGAGACATCCACGGAATTTGACATCGGTACCGACATTTCTTTGTGGGATGGCAAGTTGAGGGCTACTTTCGACTACTACCACAAAAAGACCAAAGACCTTCTCCAGAGGAACTATTCCGTGCCGAGCTATACAGGTTACAATCCATCCAGCGGCGTGGTGAAACTCAATTATTTCAATTCAGGTCGCTTGGAGAATAAGGGATGGGAGTTCCGTATTGATTACAATGTCTTGAAAATGAAAGACTGGGATTTCTCTGTCAATTGGAACTTCAACCGTAACATCAACACCATTGTCGAGTTGCCAGAGAACCAGAGTACCGAGGAATACACCTTCAACAATGGCGAATATGCCAAGCGCATCATCGCAGGAACGGCAGTTGGCTCTTTCTTCGGTTACAGATACAAAGGCGTGTACCAAAACACTGAGGACACCTACGCCAAAGATGCCGAGGGTGGTGTGATGTATGACTTGCAAGGCAAGCCCATCGTGATGACCAATGGCACATACGTTTGCTATCCAGGCGATGCCAAGTATGAGGACATCAACCACGACGGCAAGATTGACAAGAATGACATTGTTTATTTAGGTAACAGCAACCCCATCATTAGTGGTGGTGGTGGCTTTACCCTGAAATACAAGAAACTGACCATGACGGTGTTTATGCACTATCGCTTAGGCCAGAAGATTATCAACTCCGCCCGCATGAATGCCGAGTCTATGCGTGGCTCTGACAACCAGAGTACTGCCGTCTTGCGTCGTTGGCGCAACGAGGGTGATGACACGGACATCCCACGCGCCCTGTGGGGTTGGGGATTCAATTACTTGGGTAGTGACCGATTCGTGGAAAACTGTTCCTTCGTCCGCCTGAAGACCCTCTCTCTTAGTTATAGCTTCCCCAAGACTTGGTGCAAGGCTGTAGGCATGAACAGCATCAGCATGTTTGTGACAGGTTATGACCTCTTTACCTTTAGCAGCTACACGGGTCAGGATCCCGAGGTGACTCTTCCGAGCGGCATTACCGACTTGGCTATGGACTCCTCGCAGACCCCTCGCTCGAAGCGTTTCTCCGTTGGTTTGACTTTGAATTTCTAACGAGCAAAAAGATATAACGAATATGAAGACAATAAAATATATCATCATGTCGGTAGTGTTGCTCATGGGCTTCACTTCATGCAACGATTATTTGGAAGTATACGAGGAAAACGTAGAGCCGACAGATCTCTATTGGGCATCAAAGGCCGATGTGGAAGCGACAATCACAGCAGGATATTGGTATCTACGCAATTCCGTGGAGACATACCTCATTCCGTGGGGAGAACTCCGTGCCGGATGTATCTATAACCGCAATGGGTCGCCCTTGCAAAACTTCCAGATCAAGTCAACGACGAATATCGCCACTTGGTCGCCGATGTACCAGATTATCAATTCTGCCAACTTGGTGTTGAAGAATGCAGAGACGGCTCGTAACAATGATGCCACCTACACCCAAGAGGAGATGAACTCCCATCGATGCGAGGCATATTGGCTGAGGGCTTTAGCCTATTTCTATATCGTGCGCAATTGGCGCGATGCTCCTTTGTTCACGGAGCCTTTCGAGACAGACGATGTTTCATACAATGTCGGTAAGTCTTCAGAGAAGGAAATCATCGCGCAAATCAAGGCGGACTTAGAAGAGGCGATTCGGTTAGGTGCTGCCAAGACCAGTTTCAACACCACTTGGGAGACCAAGGGACGGGCTACCATTTGGGCAATCTATGCCTTGATGACTGATGTATGCTTGTGGAACTCCGATTTCGACCAAGCCATCAATTATGCCAACCTCATCCTGAACGCCACGGCAGCTGATGCCCCGCGTTTCATGAAGACGGCAACGCATAGCAGTTGGTTCACCATCTTCAACCCTGGCAACAGCAACGAGTCTATCTTTGAGCTGCAATGGAGCCACGAGAAGTATGAGGGTACGACCTTGCAGACCAACAAACTCCCCATCTTGTTCGACAACACCAACGATAGCCGCGTCTACGAATTATCACAACAAATGCTGCAAAACTTCAATTCCGAATATCGCAACATCATATTGGAATATGGTGAAGAAGCGGGTGACATGGCGGTGCGTACCATGTTTGGCGGATATTTCGTGGGAGCGTCTGCCGCTGCCTATACTGGAGCCCGTGCGGGTTATGTGTGGAAGTATGTCGGTGGCACATCCTTGTCTGATAAGCGCACATCAACCTATTACGACCCCAATTTCATCCTTTATCGTGTAGCGGACATCATGCTCCTCAAGGCCGAGGCTTTGCTCATGCGGCATTTGGGAACGGATAATAGCGACAATGAGGAGGCGATGAAATTGGTGAACGAGGTGCGCAAGCGTTCCAACCTTGAGGAACGGGAGTTCTTTGAGGACATCGACTTCAAGACGTTGATGGATTACGTGCTTTATGAGCGATTGATGGAATTGGTCGGCGAGGGCAAGGCATGGTATGACCTGTTGCGCTTGGGTCGCTATAAGGATCCATCAGGAACCATCAACTTTGTGAAAGACTTCTTGATCGAGAATGTCACCAAGTATGACCAACAGGCTCGTGAGACATGGATCACCTCCGTGTTGAGCGACGAGAACGCCTGGTATCTTCCCGTCTATTACAATGAGATTACGGTGAATCCGCTTTTGGAACAAAACCCTTATTACGAATAATCACAAAACGAATATGGACATGAAAAAGATATTGTTTTTTATCTCATTAGGATTCGCCATGCTGATGACGGGCTGTGACGACCCCAACGAAGGCGAGATGTTTGTCAAGCCTTCCGACTTGGAGTCAGAAATGTCTATCATTGATGTCTTGGAGAGAGATGCAGACTATTCGATGTGGATTGACTTCCTGAAACATGCCGACTACTACAACGCATTGAAGGACGCATCGTCAGAGGCAACCATCTTCTGCCCAAACAATGCGGCGATAACGGCGTTCATTGCCGAGCGCGGGGTGTCGTCTGTCAGGGACTTACCACGGGAGTATGCCCGTTCTGTCGCCCAGGCACACATCATTGCCAACACCACCATCACGGAGACAACGTTAAACAACTATGCGGAGAATGCCACGTACATTCCCACGCAAAACCTCTTTGGCTCTTACCTGACCTTGAAATACGGGTTCACCATTACCGACGTGGATGATGCAGAGCGAACGGAGACCATCTACACCCCCGACTCCATCTTCATCAACAACCAGGCTCGCCTCGACAAGTTCACGGGCATTACTTGTGCAAATGGTGTCATCTATAGCATGGGGACGGTCATCACGCCATTGACAGAGACCATTATCGAGAAGTTGGAACTGGAAGGCAACTATTCCATCTTCGCGCAAGCCATCCACGATACGGGCTACGACTCGATAGCCAATAAGATGCGCGATACAACATACGTCGTGGGTGGTGGCTATGTGGTCAATACTTATAACTACACTTGCTTTGCCGTACCTGATGAGATCTACCAGAAGGCTGGTATCTCTGACGTGAGTAGTTTGAAGTCATGGCTTGTCAACAATAGCAATGGCGAGGAGACAAATGGAGAAACAGCTTTGGTCAATTACGTGCAATACCATTTCCTCTTGAGGGAATATGATACCAATGAGCTTTACAATTTCCAAACGGAAGGACAGACTTTGATTTTCGAAACGAAGATGCCAGGGCAAGCCATCATCACCAATGAGGATGAAGGTATACGCACCATCAACAAGTCGATCCAAATTTTGCGGAGCGACATCCAAGCACGAAATGGCTTAATCCATAAAGTCAACAATGTCATGCCCGTCTATCATCCCACACCTGTCACCGTGAGATGGGACTTCCTAAACTCGGCAGACATCATCTCCTTCGTCAACGCATACGGAGCGGACAATGGATTCGGAAGCCTCTTCACGTCCGACCTCACCACGGCGGAGCGCAAGGTGGATCTCTCTGACGCACGACGCAATGGTGACTATGGCACGTTGACATCGTTCACGTATAAGAACACCGATAGCCGCGCTTCTGCTACCCAATATCCCGTGGTGGGATTCATCAAGGAGCAATGGGCATCGACATCAGCGAAGACCACACCCCGTTACGGCACATACATGAACAATTACTTGATGCTCAATTTGGGGTATGCGGGTTGGATTCAATTCACCACACCCTCCATCATTGCCGGCAAGTACAAGGTGGTGTTGCATTATTGTGCTGACATTTCAATCATGAAATTCTTCACATCGGGAAGCCTTACCAAGTTTGAGATGGATGACAAGACCACCAACCTATATATATATAAAGGTTTGGGGGATATCATCTCTGCGAGGGCAAGGGTGTTGTACGGTTCCGTTGACCTGACCTTGTGGGAAACCATGGAGTTCGACACCTCCAGTCCCCACAACTTTAAGGTAACGATGATGGACATCAATGCGAAGACTGACAACCTTTATCACCAGATGTACGATTACATAGAGTTCATTCCCATCGACTAAAAACAGACATGAATATGAAAAGAATCAGTTATTACATGGCGCTGACGGCTTTGTCCGCAACAATCTTGACTGCTTGTTCGGAATGGAGCGACCACTTTGACGAGAGCGGTATCAGCACCGATAAGGTTAGCATATATAATGGGGACATCGTTAGTTACATGAAAGGCACAGCCGATGTCAGCCAGTTCTCCAACCTCTTGCAAGAAGCGGGTGTTTACGACAGCACCTTCGCAGACAATGACTATACATTCATCGTATGCAGCAACGACATCTTCAAGACGGGCGAGGGCAACATCACCAACCGCAAGACCTTCGCTCAATACTCCGTCTGCGACATGGCGGTGGCACCCAGCACGTTGAAGGATGGCTATGGCTTGTTGACCCGCTCGGGTAAGAACGTGTGGGTGTATGGCGACAACGATGCCTTTCGGTTTGACCAGTATGGCATCGAGAAGGTCGTCAAGACCAACAATGGTTACGTCTATTACATCAGAGGCGTACTCCCCATCCGTAACTCCGTTTATGAATACCTCAATTCGTTGGGCGAGAACTATTCCCGTTTCCGTGAGTTGGTCGCCAAGTTCGAGGAACCTTTCTTCGACCGCGAGCATAGTGCCGCCATTGGCGTGAACGATGCAGGTATGACGGTATATGACTCCATCATTACTGTACGCAACACGTTGATGGATCGTTATACTGCCGAGGGTGTGAATTATTGGGATATGCGCTCGGAGAGTTACAAGACAACTATGTTTATCCCCAACAATGAGCAGATAGATAATGCCATCAACAACGCTATGGATAGCATCCCCGTTTGGTTGAATCGTCCCGCTACCGATGCCGACTTGGAGAAGTTTGAGAAATGGATTGTCAAGGCTTGTTTCGTGAATAGCGAACTGGGCGAGGATGAAGTGAGTGCATCTGCTCCCGACTTCCGTTGCGTGGATGGTTACATGAAGGTCATCGACACCCAGGCAGACGTGACGAAATACAAGGATGGCGATGCCGCTTGGTGGAGACCCAGGGTGCAAACTGTTGACGTGTCAAGCAAAGTCAACTTGAGTAATGGCGTAGCATATTATTGCACAAACCTGAAAATCCCCAACCATGTGGTCATCTATCGTGTCAAGGCTCGTTTCTATGAGTTGTGGAACGCCATGACCGAGGCAGAGAAGGAAACCTACTTCCGTTGGAACCACTGGACAGACCAGATGATTATCAACGACGCACAGGGCGAGTTCACCTTGTCAAGCACCCTCCCCACGATGTATTACCATGTGCTGACGGCAGTACCCGACGAGGAGGCCATTGCCGACTCCCTCCATTGCAGCGTCAATTACGATGCGTTGCTCTATGACGAGGCGACCAACACGGTGTCGAAGGCTTACATGCCCGCTGGTGAATATTATCTGCGCATGGGCTTCAAGCATAGTCTTACCTATTCGGTCAGCATCTTCTTCAACGACTCCTTGTTGGTGAAGGACATGGTGCTTTACGCCCAAGGTTCTAATTTCCACTTTGACCGTGGAGCAGCCAGCGAGGTGCCACACTATGGCCAGGATGGCATTGCCTATGGCGAAGGATTCGACCCTGACGACTGGATTGAGTTAGACCCTAAAGCTATCGCATACGACACGGATGGATACACCGTCGGTGTTGTCAACCTCAAACAGAGTGGAAACTTCACCATCACGGTGGATTCATACGACAACAGCTATCTCTACAATGCTTCGGCTGGCCGCAACAAGAATAACGTGACCCAGCTCATGATGTACCATTGGTGTCTGCGTCCCACTCACAATAACTATTAATACACGTGCGAACAATGAAACGACTATATTTTTTCCTTGCAGCATGTAGCATCGCTGCATCTGTCATGGCACAGGCCACCAAGGTCAAGTCGCAGGTCAAGGGTACGAATGGCGAACCCATCAAGGGTGCCATCATTTCCATCATCGGCGACAGCATCTCTACATTGTCTGACAATGATGGATTCTTCGTGTTGAATGCCAATGACCACGAGGCCCTTGTCACCATCAAGGCAGAGGGATATTATGAGCGTTCCCTGCCATTGAGGCTTCTTTCCAAGAAACAAGGTGTCGCTGGTTTCGTCATCACGCTGACTCCCGAGAATGAGACCCTGTATAACGGGAAAGCAGTCACAGGCTATGCGACGTTGGCAGACGACGTGAAGTCTGGGGTCACCACGGGCATCGAGAACAAGGACTTCAGCGATAAACTCTCCCTCGGGGCTGCCACACGCGATGGTATCGCCGGGCTTCAAGTGGTAGAGAAGAGCGGAATGCCTGGCGAGGGGACATACATGAACCTCCGTGGAATCCATACTTTCGTTGCCGAGAACAATCCGCTTATTGTCATCAATGGCGTTCCTTACTTTGGCAACCAAGGCATCTCTGATGTCATCAACGGTTACAGTCGCGATCTCCTCTTTGCCTATTCCCCCAAGGACATCCGCAGCGTTACCGTCCTGAAAGGTGCCGATGCCGCCATGTACGGCTCGTTAGGCAGCAATGGGGTCATATTGATTGAGACGCAGCAGGCGACGAGTGATAACCTCGATACCCGCATCTCATTTAGCGGCCAATATGGTATCAATTTCAAGAACTCATCCATTCCCATGATGAACTCTACAGAATACCGTGGCTATCTTATGGATTTGGGCATGACAGCATATCCCTCCATGGCTGCCCTTACCGAGGACTATCCCTTCTTGCAGAATAGCCCTAACATCTATTCCTATCTCTTTAATGAGAACACCAACTGGATGAAGGATATCCAGCGTAAGGGATTCATGACCGAAAACATCTTCCGTGTGGAGGGAGGCGACGCTATCGCGAAATACAACATTTCCTTTGGCTATACCAACAATACAGGAACTTTGAGGGGAACGGGAACCAACCGTTACCACACGCTCATCAGCTCCGACGTGATGGTGAGCCGCAAGGTGGACATCACAGCTAACGTTGGTTTGGCATATATCACGAGCGACCTACAAAACACGGGTATGCAGATGGAGACCAACCCCATCCTTGCCGCATACCATTCCATGCCGCTCATCAATGCCCACGCCAAACAAGATGATGGCTCCCTGCTTCCCAACTGGGCTCGCTACTATGCTTGGAACACCAATGACATTCCCACCATCCCTTACGATAACGTGAGCAACCCCATGGCAATCGTGGAGACGGTTGAGGCGGGCGACAAGATTTATGATGCCAATGCGGGATTGGGACTCAACTACAAATGGAACGACTACCTCAAGCTCTCCGCCCTCGTCAACCTCTATTATAACTATACGGAGGAGACGATGTTCATCCCTGGTGTTACCAGCCATGCCATCATGCCACAAGTGTATGGCATTGGCGAGAACAAGGTAGCGGAAGGCGTTATCCGCCAGCATTTGAATACCTACCAACTTAGTGCCAATTACAATCGCACGTTCAACAAGATTCATGAGGTCAACGGCTTGGCACAAGCCCGCTACATTACCCGTAGCTTGGAATATGACATGTCTGAGGGCTTCAACACGCCGAATGACTATTACAAGACGTTGGGCAACACCAATAGCGAGAAACTGACTACGGGCGACAATGTGGATTGGAAACACTTTGGTTTCACCCTCCATGGCGATTACACTTGGAACAAGATTCTCAAAGGTACTGCCAACTTGGTGGTAGACGGTAGCAGTGTCACGGGGGCAGATGCCACACGCATGGGTTTCTTCCCGTCCGTTGGTGCCACGTTCATGATGGCGAATATGGGCATCCTTCCCAATGCCATTGACAAGTTGAACTTCACCGTTGAGGGAAGCCTCTCTGGCAACAGCCGTTTCTCCAGCAACTATGGTAAGAGCTATTACATGAGTGGCAATTTCTTCAACATCGGCTCTATCATCCGCTCGAATGTTCCTAACAGGAAACTGACATGGGAGAAGAAACGCCAATTGGACTTCGGCGTGGAAACCGCCTTGCTGCACAATAGGATCAACCTCAGCGTCAATGCTTACCTGAACGAGTCTTATGACCTCTTGCTCAGTCGCGACATCTCTGCCGTCTATGGCTCCAAAGTGTTCTATGACAATACAGGCAAGATCTCTGGGCGCGGCTTGGAGGTAGCATTCCGTGCCAACCCAATCCACACCAAGGACTTTGACTTGGTTGTGGCTGCCAACATCAGCACCTTGAAGAGTACCATCAAGTCGCTCGGTGGCGACCAGCAGAGCGTCATCAGCTACACGGGCTACAATGATGATGATGCGCAGATGTTGATGGCAGTGGACCAGAAGCCCTACCAATTCTATGGGTACAAGACCAATGGCATCTATGCCACCACCGCAGAGGCGAAAGCCGATGGCTTGGTCAACAGCAACGGTGACGCTTTCCAAGCGGGTGATGTCAGGTTTGTAGACATCAGCGGTCCCAATGGCACTCCCGATGGTGTCATCAACGAGTACGACAAGACGACGTTAGGTTGTTCGTTGCCATCCGCCTTCGGAGGCATCAACCTCATGCTCCGTTACAAGAGTTTCACCCTCGATGCCAACTTTGGCTATACCCTTGGGGCGCAAGTCTATAATGCCACACGTAGGCAAGTGGAGTCCATGTCGTCGTTCTACAACCAGTCGACGGCTGTCCTTGACCGCTGGCAGGTGGAGGGGCAGGTCGCTTCCTTGCCCCGTGCCAACTATGGCGACCCTCTGCGCAACAACGATTTCAGCGACCGATGGATAGAAGATGGCGATTTCTTGAAACTCCGCTCCTTGCGGTTGACCTACAACTTCAACAAGCTGTGGTCGTTTGTACGCTCGGGCAATGTGTTTATCGCTGCCGAGAACCTCTTCTCTCTCACCAACTACTTGGGTAGTGATCCCGAATTTGCCTATTCTTACGACGAGAGGATGCGTGGGTTTGACTACGCCAAAGTGGGCTTGCCCGTTACCGTCAAACTGGGATTCAACCTGAACTTCTAATTCAAAACAGGAACGAGAACTATCAATTATGAAAAGAATATATCAATTCATTTGTGCATGTTGCCTCGTCTATGGGTTCACTGCTTGCAGCGACCTGCTTGACACCAACCCAGACAATATCATCAACGACGATGAATACATCGACAAGGAAGACGAGATTTACAAGGGAATGCTGGGCATCATGAACCGTATGCAAGAGGCTGGCGACCAGGCGATATGGCTCACAGACACACGCGCCAGCGTGTTGGAAACAACCGACAACGCCCCCGATGCCTTGAAGGCCATCTATAATTTTGACCCCACCAATGGCAACGAGTATGCAGACCCCACCTGTTATTATGCCATCATCATTGCCTGTAACGACTTCTTCCACAAGATGGAAGAATACCATAAGACTGTGGGGGGCATGAGTGAGGCAACCGAGAACAACTTTAAGGCTCTCCTCTCATCAGCCATTCGTTTCAAGGTGTGGGCGTATTGGACGTTGGGACGCATCTATGGAAAGGCATATTGGTTTGACGACCCTCTTACCGACATGAAAGAACTGTCCGATGCGAGCGTGTTCACTCTCTGTGACATGCAACAGCTTGTCGAGAAGTGCATCAACCTGTTAGACCGAGGCATGACCATCGACGGTCTCGCCATCCCCTCTGACCTGAAAGTCAACTGGGCATCGTGGCTCAACCCCGAGACGGAGGATGCCAGTGCATACGTGCAATGGGAATACCTTGTGCCGCCAGCCCTCCTTCTGCGAGCCGAATTGGTGTCGTGGAGGTGCAACTATGAGGGTGAGGAAGCGGCACAAGCCGACTGGTTGTGGATTCGCGATAACCTGATGAAGTTCCTCTATGACATCCACATGGCTGAGGCAGGGACGGAACTACCCATCCCCAACTACAACACAACGGACGAACAGGGCGAGCTTGCCATGATCTTCCAGACCAACCTGTGGCTGCGCTTTGACCTTGCCCACTCGTACACCACGCTCTTCTCGTCAGAGGAGATTGGCAACAAGTCACAAGTAGTCAGTGCCATTCTCTATGATTATACCAACCACCAGCGCAACCGCCTCGTGCAATATCTTTGCCCCGCATATCCTGGCAACGACGCTTTCTACCTCCGTCCGTCGCAATATGGGCAAGACCTATACAACGAGGAGGATATTCGCGGCATCACCCAGCGCATGGTGATGGACAGGATTAACGGCCAGCCGTGCATGACGAAATACTATATGTATTACGATGGGACGACACGAAACTATCAGTATCTGCGTTCCAACATCTTCGAGATACAGCCAAGCATCATCACCTTCCGTGGGCATGACTTCCACTTCCTGCTGGCAGAGGCGGAGAACCATTTGGGCAATTGGGACCAGGCAGAGACCATCCTCAACCAGGGTATCACCAGCCGCTTCCCGTCTAACACCCTCAGCGACAGCACGTGGTGTCCATACTATGCCAGTTGGTTTGCACCACGCGGAGGCTATGGCAATGCGGGCATCGTGGGTGCAGCGGCAGGCAAGGTTCACAAACTACCCAAACCCACCGACCCCAACTATTCCCTCACGGAAGCTGAGCGCAAGCAAATCTACGACTGGGCAATTGCCGACGAGCATTTGAAGGAGTATGTGGCAGAGGGAAAGTCGTACAGCTACCTCTGCAAGATGGCGGAACGTTATTCCAATGGCGGACGTGGCGACCAGACGGCAGCCCGTGACAGCGTCATCAAGCGTATCATACCCAAGTACACATCTCCCGCCGCCCAGCAGAAAGTGCGTGGCAGCATCAGCGGCAGTGGGTATTTCATCCAGTGGGACTTGAAAGACTAAGCGATTGAATGTAGCTCTTTTTTGAGAATGGAGATGAAGGAAATGCCTGTGAGTTTCACAGCCCTTCATCTCCATTCTTTATCTTTGTTTGATAGCAGGGTAACATATAGCCAAAATAGATAATAACCTCGATTTCAGTTTCAGCATGTGAAACACTCCGTTTCACTATATGAAACACACAGTTTCAGTACATGAAACTACCAGTTATCGATTCACCAACTTTTAACATATTCTACCTTTCCATTTCATCATGCAATTATTTTAATAGGACAAAGATATTTTTCTCCCAAAACGTTTCGATAATAACCGATAAATTAGTAACTTTGCACCATATTATAACCATTATTCATTTTATTAATTTAAACAAACTACGTATGAAGAAAAGATTTACGCTTTTTGTAGTGGCATCCATGTTGTTCGCCCTCAACATGAGTGCCCAAGAAACAGAGGTCTACGTGACAACGAAGGCTGAGTTTACGACTGCTTTCAACGCACACCCCGGAACACCGGGTAGCGTGACGAAGATCATCATTGCAGCTGGCAAGAACGACGACGGCACATACGCCCAAGCCACCAGCGAATTCACACTCAACGTCGGCAACTTCACACCGGAAGCTACCGCTTGTGCCGATGGTACCATCATCATCACCAGTAACCAGACGGACATCGACAACCTGCCACACGTGCCCATTGGCATCAATATGGACTCTCAGGCTACCGGTAGCCACTTCTCATTGGTGATTGAGAACGTGTCGTTTGAGTACCGTGCGGGTAACTTGGCAAGCTCTGGTCAGATAGTTTATTGGAACAAGAAGGACTGCCATGCAGACTCCATCATCTTCCGCAACTGCCAACTGACCAACGTTCCTCGTTCCATCATCCGTACCGTTCCCCCTCAGACTGACGGAGTATACAATTCTGACAACACCCTTGGAAGGTTTGTGATGGAAGGATGTAAGGTTCACAATATGGATCTCATCTCTGGCAATGCTTGGCCTCTCATCTATTTCGCCACGCAAACTGACGAAATCATTATCCGGAACAATATGTTCTACAACATTCCCTACGCCAAGCAAATCCTCACTTGGAACTATTGTGATGCTACGGGAGCCAACTGCCACATCGCCTTCGAGAACAACCTTGTCGTTGCCTCAAAGGGTACATGGGCTGGCTTCGACGGCAATGAGGCACAGGGTAATTTCACCATGATTGACGTGGGTGGCTATCTTGGCGTAATGGCTGACTATCAAATCAACAACAACATCATCCTCACCCCAGAGGTGGGCGTTGACTATACAGCTTGGGGAAATGTATCACAGAAGGGTACTATCCGCCTTGTTGAGGCTCAAGAGTCAAAGATTCTCGGTTGTACGGGTGGCTTGGTTTCTGCTGCCAACAACGTGATTGAAGGCTATGCCGCTTGGTCTGCAGGTAATAATAAGGATGAGGAAGGAAACCGCACATGGATTATCGGTCCCGTGGGTTCTGAGGCACAAGCAGAAGATGGTGGCGAGGGTCGCATAGACATGGCTACCGCTGGCTTGGCTTGGACAGACTTCTACGATGCACAATCTGCTGACTTCCGTTTGGAGAAGAGCCATGCACTCTTTGCACAGAACATCGGCCCGAGCATCATGTACGTTGACAAGTTCCCAGTAAAGGCTTCCTTGAGCGTCAGCGTGGAAGGACCATCTTATATCGACTACACCCTTTCACCAAATAAGGAGAACTATGAGGTGGGCGACGTGGTGACCATCACCATCAACGACCACAACTCCAAGTATCGCACATTCAACACCTTTAAGGGATGGAACGACGGCAACATGGACAACCCACGTGTCGTGACATTGGACGGAGCAGTCGAGTTGACCGCAACCTACGAGGACGCCACCTCGGGTCTCGTTTCCGCTTTCACCTTCCCAACCGTTCCCAGCGCAGGACAGAACAAGCTCGTATCATACGATGCTGACATCTTCGCAGAGGGCTATCAGGCTTCTGTCTCACAGATGATTGTTCCCAATGTGACCGACGAGGAGGGTAACGTGATTGGCATTGGCGACGCTTACCAAGCTGTTGACGGAACGGAAAACCGTTTCAACTATCGCCCCACTAAGTTTGGCGAGGATCCTGCTGACACACACATGGCTGTCATCTCACGCAAGAGCTCTGCTGCAGCACGTGCTGCTGGCAAGCCCGACTTCTTCATCTTCACCGTCTCCACCAAGGAGTTGCAAGATGTCACCTTCTCCGCATTCGTGGGAACAGACAACTTCGGCTATAAGAAGCAACTGGCTGACTACTCGCTCGACGGCAACACATGGACCAACTTCGCAAGCGTAGAGTTGGAGAAGCGCGATGCTGACTTCAGTGGCACAGCAGGACAACTCTATGGTTGGAACGAACTCGTTGGCACACTGCCCGCAGAGGCTAACAACCAAGAGACCGTCTATGTCCGCATCATCGGCGATGTCAATGCCGAGGATAAGTTTGTGACTAACTCAGCCGCTGGCGAGATTGACACCGAGAGTGCTGTTATGTATGAGTATTGTGGCAACGTCTTGATTAGTGCCTCCAAGATTGACCTTGGCATCACCTCCGTCAACAATGAAGACGGTAGCGACAACGCTATCTATAACCTCATGGGCATGAAGGTGACCAACACCACCAAGGGCATCGTCATCAAGAACGGTAAGAAGATCGTCGTGAAATAAGCGAATCTTATTCCTATCATAATCATAAAAGAGGGAATGCCATCGTTGGGCATTCCCTCTTTTATTATGCCCATCATTATACATCCCAACATCTGATTTTTATCAAATAATAGAAAAAGATGACAGTTTGATAAGCCCAATTGTCTTTCAGGAACAATAGGAGAAAATTATTATCAACTAAACGACCACGAAAATTAACCAAATGACCACGCCAGAACGGGCAAACGACCACAAACGCGCAAAAACCCACTTGCACGGGAATATTCTTTTACCTAACTTTGCCCACACAAAATCAATTATAAATTCGTTTTTCAACTTAAAAAACAGAGACAATATGAAAAGAAAATTATTAACCGTAGCATTGTTACTATGCTCACTTTTAACATTTGCCCAATTTAGTGGCAATGGTTCAGGAACACAATCAGACCCATACCAAATCACAACTGCCGAGGAACTGAACCAAGTGCGTAATTTCCTCAACACTGCAGGCGTGTATTTCAAGTTGATGAACTCCATCGACCTGACTTCTTTCATCGCACAAAACAGCCCTACAGAGGGCTGGCAACCCATTGGAACATCAAGCAACTCATTTCAAGGGGTATTTGATGGGAATTGCAAAAACATAGGGGGATTGACCATCAATCGACCAAATATTGACTATATTGGATTATTTGGGTTCATAAAAAATGCGACCATCAATCGCCTCATGATAACTGACTGTAATATTACGGGTAACACGGCCATCGGAGGTCTTTCTGGTAGAATTGACTACAGCACCACCATTAGTGAATGTGGAGTTACAGGTATTATTACAGGTCAATATGCAGTTGGTGGTTTAATCGGTTCAATAGATGGAATCAGCAGCTCACATTCATTTATCACAAATTGCTTTTTTAATGGTAGTGTAATAGGTAATGCTAACGGCCAATGTAGCGCAGGCGGCCTCGTCGGGTATAATCGTTTCGGTGGTATCACTAAATGCTACGCAGCAGGTACCGTATTTAGTTCATACAACGTCGGTGGTATACTGGGATATTTTAGCAACACGGGAGGAACAAGTCCTGGGTATGTAAGTTATTGTGTAGCCGCAAACACCAAACTATGGGGGTCGAATTGGACTGGCCGCATCATAGGCCAATACGATAACAACCGTTATGTCTCAACAACAAGTAGGGCAAATGCTTCTATGGAAATATACTTCCAAGGCAGCACCACGCCACGAGACAATGTTTATGATGGATGCAACAGTTCTAATGGTACAGATAATGGGATAGGAGTAGAAACAGCAAGCCTATTCCAATCGTCCACTTACACAGCCCTCGGATGGGACTTTACTAATATATGGAGCATTGACGAGGGGGAATCCTATCCTTACTTCAAATGGTATGATGATGGAAAACCCAATTATTTTGACATTACCATTTCCAAATATGGAGTGAGTACACTCTATCTCGACTTCCCCGTTGAGATCCCATACAACACATACGAACCCGACTTATTGGGGGTTTATTACGCATACGACATCGTTGACAACGAAGTTAAGTTGGCAAGATTGAAAAACTATATTCCGGCATATACAGGTGTCATCGTACAAGGTAACTCTGGAACATACCGTTTCCCCAAAACCATCTCACAAGAAAGCCCGCTACAATACAACAACTGGTTAAGTGGAACAACCAAGAAAACAACTGTCACTGAGGCTCTTGGCAATGCCCAGCAATCTGGTATCATCATGACCCTTGGTCTTGGATCGAATGGATATATAGGATTCTACGAGTTTACTGGCACGACCATCCCAGCAAACAGAGCCTACATCGTATATGAAAATCCAGCTAATAACGCCAAGGCATTAAACCTTAATTTGGGAATGGATCCCACTTGCGTTAAGGGTGTCTCTGAAAAAGAAAAAATGGAATCGTGGTACACTATACAAGGAACAAAAATCAACGGCATCCCTTCTTCCCAAGGAATCTATATCAACAACGGAAAAAAAGTTATCATTAAATAATTGTTTACTTATGACTAAAAAATTATATATAAAGCCTATCATCAAATATGCAGAATACATTGGTAACCATGTCATGATAGGAATAGGCGATGGCACAACATCAATGGTTCTTGGTAAAAGTAATAATGTGTTTGAATACGAAGAAGAAGGCTACGACCAAGCCCCAAATTGGAAAAACAGTATTTGGGATGAATAATTTTATTTAATTTTTCAACAAATAGAAGAAATGAGAATTTTATATTTATTTATTGTTGCTCTGTTTTCAATGACTATTAAAGCACAGTTTCAAGCTGACCATGCTTTAGAAGTTAAACGTTTAACAAACTGGGCACCCGACTATCTTACAGTTACTAATAACTGGAACAACATGTGTATTGAGCCAGAGGCTCCAACTCTCAAGTATCTCTCCGTAATTACGGCCATCAATGGCGAAAGTACAAAAGACATGGATGAGGCTGAGTTCTATAACATTCTTGATAACAACAATTCTTTCGAACTATCCTATCAGACAAAAACGAATGGGCAAAACAAGCAATTTACCAAACATTTTACAAAACGCAAAGGGAAATTACTTGTAACGAAGGCTCCTCCTACAGAAATGCCTGCAACGATTTCTCTGCTGTCTGATATGGATGTGGATTTCTTCGCCATCAATACTTTCGACTACAGATTAGCCGGCGATGATCAACTAATGGATAAAACTCTAATGGAAGTCTTCGCAGACCGACTTCAATCTAAAGGCCTGAAACGAACAACTGATAATCCTGATATTTATCTTTATATCACTAAAGATGTCAATCAGAAAATTGAATCCATGTATGTTCCGCAATATAAAACTACTACAGAGTCAGATGGCACAAGTGTTGGCATGGGTAATTTCCTTGGAGTAAGGGGACTTAGTGTTGGTGGCAGCAGTGGCAATGCTACAACTGTCACTCAAGATGTTGGTTATATGCGTACTAATGTTCAAGCAGATGCTTATTTGGAGTTTTCAATCCTTGACTCTCGGAAATTAAACAATGAGAATGCCCCTGTCATTTGGCAACTGACATATAGCGAACATTGTACGAATGAGATTCGTTTATTGGAAATGGTAAAGAGATGGATAGGCTCATGGGCATTAGAATACCCTTTTCATGAGTCTGTCATGTCATCAAGTGTTAGTACATGGGGAGTGTTTTGCAATAATTTCATGCAAGATACAACCATTTCCGATATAGTTTCTGGAAGTAAAGCCGAGCAAATGGGCTGTAAAGTTGGCGATGCCATTAAATACATAAAATACGCAGACAACACGGAGAACTCTTGCTATTTTCGTCCCGGACAAAGTTTTTATGCCAGCCAAATCATTCCGACAACGGTTATGATGCAAATCGGCAAACAGAAATACACCAAGGGTGGAGTAACAGAAAATGTATCATATAACTATATCTATTAATCAATTAAAACTTAATTACAATGAAAAAAATGATTATTATGTTGCTTATCGCCGCAACCAATTTTGCCTCTCTGTCAGCACAAAACGATCTTATTGGAGGTGGAAAAGTGAAGAAGGAGAAAAAATTAAAAATGGGGTTAAGCTTAGGAATTGGAACTATGGGTTATTCAGCCACCCAGTATTCCATAAAAAATGGAATCCTGGGAAGTGTCAATTATGTTGCAACAATGCCTTTAAACAACAATCCCGAATCACGTTGGTTAGGGGAAATGGGAATAGGAATTACCTATTGTAAGAATAGTGCTGAATGGGAAAAGTCGTCTCGTTCAAATCATGACTCAAAACTTTTTGAAATTCCCAATGTCACTATTCGTCTTCGTTATACTCTTAATCCTTTAAGCACTCGTGGAAAATGGTATGTCTATCCTGGTCTTTCGGTTTGTCCAATTGCAATATTTCCTGTAAACGAAACTTCTGATGTTAATAGAAAATATAAAAATCTATCTGATGAGTTTGGGTGTACGCTTGGGATAGAAGGTGGAATAGGATATTCTTCAAACCATTTAGGGTTTTCTGTCGGACCTTTCGGTAAAATGGGAGCAACTTATTCAAACGACAAAGGTAATTCACCAATTATGTATGGTGGTATACTAACTTTACATTATATGTTTTGATCTCCAAGAAGATGGTCATATCAGATATAACACATAATTCGGTATCATATTAATACCTATTTATGCACTACAAAGAATAATAAGCAATTAAACAAACTCATCACATGAAAAAGATTATCATTTCAATCGCACTATCCTTTTTGCCATGCTCATTGGTATTGGCACAATGGCCATTTGGCAGGAGTGGGAGCTTGTTGAACTCCACGGGTGTCATTAAAAGGGGCAACCCCTATGCTGCTCCCTCCAAGCCAATAGACCTGAGCGGTGGGATGAAAGGCGACCAAGTGGTTCACTACAGCGACGGCACGTTCTATGGCACGACCAAGAATGGCAAGCGTTATAATGGAAGGCTTGTCATGTCCAATGGGGATGAGTATGCCGGCTATTTTGACGATAACGGCCAGTTGAATGGTAAGATAGAGATTTCTTACGTAAACAATAAATCGTGGGTGGTGGCAAACTTCGATCATGGCACACTCAACGGGTCTGCGTCGATGTATGAAGGTGGAAAGTACTATGACGTACAGTATAGCAACGGGGAGGTAGTTGCATCCATCGAAGTGTCCGACCCCAAGCACAAGGGCGAAAACTGGTATGCGAAAACATTATATATAGGTGTACCCCATCACCAGTTCTTTGGTTCGGGTGGAGCAGGCACATACAAGGAGAACGAAGGTCCTCGCATCTATACCATCCTCTGCCCGAACTGCAACGGGGCTGGTAGAATTGGCAATTACACCTGCCACAACTGTGGAGGATTGGGAACACTCACATCTTATAAATAGAAACCTGCTCATGAAAAGGTTTATCTATTTCCTTTTGGCCATCATCTCATGTCTTTCTTTGTCATCATGTGATACCGTGCTACAAGCGATGCAGAATGTAGCCACTGCCAGTTACGGCGGTCTCTATGACACCTCAAGCAGTTACAATACGGCAAATTCAGGAGTAGATATCTCCAATGCTGCCGTTTACACTACTGCCACTTCAAGCAGCACCACGTCTACCACCCAGCAAAAGAAATGGAAGAACTGTCACTCATGCAATGGCAGCGGCAGATGTAAATATTGCGAAGGTACTGGTGTAAACAAGAAACTCAAGAGACCATGTGGCATTTGCCACGGCAATGCAATTTGTGTTGGTTGCAATGGTAGGGGTGGTTATTCTTACTAACAAACCTTGGTGATAGTTTTCAATAACAATAACAACAAAAGCAATCGACCTAATAATTTGGTCGATTGCTTTTCTGTATGTTACAAGATACCTTTCCCCCAAGAAACGAGCATGTGTTTTCATCGAGTGAAGAAAGAAAATCGGGGTTGTCGGAAAGAATTTTTCGCCAACCCTACTCTTATATATAAAAAATGTGTATCTTTGTTGACAGAAATATAACTTCAATGATAATTGAAAATAGGCTATAAAAGATGCCTCTCTAACGAACAATAATCTATTTCAACTCATAACCGATAGTAAAATTTTCGACCAAACGAACACGAATATTCATCAAATAACCACAGACACAAGCCATTTGCCCTCATAATGGGGTAATGCCATTTGCAAATAAGCCACTTTTCGCTTATCTTTGCAGAGCGAATCAACAATTGCTGAAATGGTGGATGGCATGGTGGAAAGACACTTGCATCACGTAAAGAAGTAACGGAATATGAGACATTTAACAAAGCTAACACTCATCTTGATGGCATTGACCTCCCTATTGGCATCATGCCACAAGGGAACATCATTGGGCAACGAGCGGTCGGAAGCGGAGGTTGTACGCCTAAAGACCGTCAGCGACTCCGTTGACGCACAGTCTCCCCACGCTCGTGCGATGGTTGATTCAGCCTTGGTAAACGCCAAGGATAGTCTTACCTATTATGATTATTTGATAGAATTGGGTCATCTCTATATTTTGGAACAACCCGACTCTGTTCTCAATGTGAGCGACCGCCTTATTCATTTCGGTAAAAGCCAACCCTCCACGCCTCGCACAAAGGGTTTGTTGGCTGAAGCTTATAACCTTCGTGCAAACTATTTTCATCTCTACCACACCAACCATGACAAGGCATTGGAAGCCAACCGTGCAGCATATCAACTGTTCGCGGAGAGTGACATGTCCCACAATGTGCCGAGCATCTGTGCCAACATCGGCGACATGTACATCCAAAAGAGCCTTTTGCCCGAAGCTGCAGCATGGTATCGTCGCGCCTTGGTCATCAGCGATTCGCTAAACCTACCCAAGGAAGAGAATTATTCCTTCTACATGGGCTTAGGAGGAATCTATTGCCAATTAGAAGACTTTGATCTTTCTGAAAATTATTATGCCAAGGCTAAGGAAGGATTCAACGACATGCAAGCCAACATGAAGTTGACTTACCTCAACAACTATGGCAACCTACAATACTATAAAAGAGATTTTGACAAAGCACTCTCCGTGTTCCTATGTCTCGACAGCCTTATTAAATCATACAGGTTGGAAGGTGGATTTGAAGATTATCTCTGTCGCTTGAACATGGCCGACGTATATTTAAATCTCGGTAAAAACAAGGAGTCCATGAAATGCCTTGAGTCCGCCGATAATTTCTTCCGCAAATATAATGTGGGCGACTGCATCTATTATGCCAACACCATCCGCATCGGCAACATCCTGAAGACGGGCAACGTAAGCCAAATCAGCAGCATCCTCGCCCAAGAGCCTGAAGGATTGACCCAAGACGAGAACATGATTGACATTCGCAACCGTTACCTCCATGACTATTATGCCAGCGTGGGCAACAAACAACGTGCTGACTATTATGAGCAATTGACCCTCACCCGCAAGGACAGCATCGACAAGAGCCGTGAGTATATGCGCTCGTCCGACATCATGATGCGCCTCGCCATGGACACCCTTGCCCTCCACAACCAACTGCGGATGAAGGAGAAGGATGCCGAGATGGAACACAACCGCCTCCTGTTCGTCCTCATTGTGGGCGGCATCCTCTTGGTGGCATTGGTGTTATTGGCATTATACCTATACCAAAACAAGAAAAGAAAGGAGAGCGAGATAGAAATAGCTAACCTGAAGATTGACAATACGCGGAACATCATTTCACCTCATTTCACGTTCAATGTGCTGCAACACGCCCTGTCAGGCATACCTCAAGACTCGCAGAAGACCATCAACAGCGTCATCAAGCTGATGCATGACGGGATAAATGCCTCCAAGCAGAAATATACTACCCTGCAAGAGGAACTGAAATTTACAAGACAATATATCGAGGTGGCAACTGCTACAATGGGTGATAGCTTTACTTATCACATCCATATACCCGAGGGTGAGTTGCAAGAAAGCCGTCGCATACCCTCCACATTCATCCAAATCCTCGCGGAGAACGCCATCAAGCATGGTCTTCGGGAACTGGACCGCCCCAAGGAGCTTACAATAGAAGTGGCATTCACCGACGACGCCACCACTATCCATGTGATAGACAATGGCAAAGGCTTCGACATCCGCAACCGCTCCAAAGACAATAGTACGGGGACGGGACTGCGCGTGATTCGAAACACCATGGCGTTACACAACAAGGTACATCATGAGAAAATCAACTACGACATCGAGAATATCGAGGACGAGAAAGGAAACATCATCGGGTGCAAGTCTACACTCGTCATTCCCGCCTCATTTGGAAAATGAAGGATGAGGAACTAAAAGATACGCCGCCACCTATAGACATCAACTATCATAACATATACCATCATGACAAAGAAAGAAATATTAAAGACCGTCATCGTGGACGATAACCCAGAGGACATCAAAATCCTCAAGCAATGCCTCGCACACTATAACCACATTGATGTCGTCTGCACATGCGGGGATGGAAGAGAAGGGATGGCGGCCATCATGATTCACAATCCCGACCTGCTCTTTCTCGACATCGAACTACCCGACATGTCGGGAATCGAGTTCCTTGAGAGCTTAGATGAGAAAGTGTTTGAGAAATGCCGCATCGTGGCATACACCTCATACGTGGACTACATGCTGAAGTCTTTCCGCAACCACGCCTTCGACTTCTTGCAGAAACCCATCAACCGCGAAAACCTCGATACCATCATCCGACGGTTGGAGACATCTTGGAACCCAACAAGGAAAGCCAGCATCGGTGCCATTGCCAATGCCGAAAGACATTTGATGACCTACATCAACCAGGTGGACTTCTTGGTGGTCAAGCTCAAAGACATCGGCTTATTTGAATATGACAGTAAGCAAAAGGTCTGGATGATGAACGTTGCCGGGATTTCAAAACCTATCAAGTTGAAGCGCAGCGTGTATAACAAGGACATTCTCTCATTGTCAAAAGATTTCGTACAGGTTCACCAGAGTTATATTATCAACATTGACTACTTGATGAAAGTCGTAGACAATGTATGTCATTTTCTCCCTCCTTTCAATCTCATTAAAGATGTGAGGGTTGGAAAGACTTTCCGCAAGAATTTGTTTAATAAAATCATTGATTTATCATGATTTAGTTAAATGTTGCAAACAAATGTAACAAGTATATTTAATTTAAACTATATTTGCGGTGTTTTACAAAACAAATGGTTACTAATTTATTCATTAACTTAAAACAAAAAGAAAGTATGAAGAAAATCTTTATGATGGCAATTGCCGCAGCCGCCATCACCATCACGAGCTGCACTGGTAACAAGAACGCTGCCCCCGTAGAGGAGGCTATTGACACATTGGCTGTCCTCACAGAGGAAGCAAACACCGCAGCAGAGGAGTTCACAAGCAACTTCGCTGGTCTCTTGGAGTCGAAAGACCTGCCCTCCATCCAAGGTTTGTTGGAGACTGTAAAGGATAAGATTGCCGATTTCATTGGCAAGAATCCTGAAGTGGCATTAGGCTACCTGACCAAGGTGCAGTCTTTCTTGAAGGACAATGCTGAGACTATCAAGGCTGTTGTAGGTTCCAATGCCGTCATTAGCGGACTGGTTTCCAACATCACCAACATTCCAACAGAGTCTGTACAGACACTTTTAGGCGCATCTGAGGCTCTCGGCGCATTGGGCATTGACACCAAGAGTTTGGTGACCAACGCAGCAGAAAGTGCCGTTGAGGGTGCCATCGACAATGCTAAGGAAGCTGTTGGCGACGCTGCTGATGCTGTGAAAGACGCTGCCGCTGACGCTGTTCAGGATGTGAAAGAAAAGGCTGCTGACGCTGTTCAGGATGCCAAGGACAAAGCTGCCGATGCTGTTGACAAAGGTGCTGACGCTGTCAAGAAGGGCTTAGGTCTCTAATTTGAAACTATTACTTATTCCATAGAAAAAGGCTGTTTGGAAAATCCAATCAGCCTTTTTCATTATGCAATCCTAATAAATTCATCTAATCCGATCCATCGACCGCACCAACTTCTCATCTGCCATGATTCCTCGTCTTGCCATAAAATAAAAGACGATGGCTATCAAGGGGAAACATACGGCAAAACGGAAATGGGGTGTTCCTGCCAACATAAACTCATTGATGACGCAAAATGCAAGATAAACATACCAAGCAAGGTTTAAAATCATGCACCAAGTGCAGAGACTTGCCTGTAACTTGCGGTTCTTGAACATAAAGATGGCAAAGAGGTTCAACGGGCAAGTGACCAAGAGAAAGGCGAAGAGCAACGCTTTCCCATAATGTACCATACCATCACCATCGATATAAACGAGGTTATACAATACTGCATTTACCCCCATCTCCTTGGGTTCCACGTCAAGCAAGGGTAAACTCAAGCACACTGCCGTAAAGACAAGCGCACAGACGAGGAATACTGTTTGTTTACGTTGCCACATGATTATAAATCTATCGGGTCCTTCGGATCCTTTGAGGGATCACGGTAATAGATGTTGCCCAATATAAACTCCTCTGTTGCCATCAGCGTGGGTTTGGGCAATTTTTCGTAATAACGTGAGATCTCGATTTGTTCGCGGTTTTCATACACCTCCTCCAAAGAATCGTTGTATGAGGCAAACTCGGCAAGTTTCTTCGTCAAGTCCTGTTTAATCTCCATGGATATTTGGTTGGCTCGCTTACCAATGATGGCAACAGTCTCATAGATGTTGCCCGTCTCCTCGCACAAGTCCATGACATTGCGCGTCACCGTGTTTACTGAAGCTTTCGATTTCTTGTAATCCATATCATATTAATTTAATTCATGTCATTATTGTTCTTCTTTCGTGAATTGCTTACAACGTGTGATATATTTCTCCGCCATCGCCACATACTTGGAGTCAGGATATTCATTGATGAATCCATAACACTCATCTTCAGCATCCTGGTAACGTTCCAAACGTTTCGCCTCCACGCTGTTCTGTGCCAACTCATACTTGCTTTTCATCACCAAGAGGGCGAAACTCTCACGCATGGAGGAATAGGGATAGTCCTTCAACGCATTTTGAGCCGTAATGATACACGACAGGAAGTTGCTCTCGCCATTGTCGTTGCAGTTGCCGAAATAGGTCCCTAAATTGTAATAGAGCTGTGCGGAGAGCAATTCTTTCTGCACCAGTTTATCTTGCAACTCAAACAAATGTTCTTGCGCCAAGGGCTTTAGCTCCGAATCAGGAAACATATCAAGAAATGCCTGATAGGCAGTGATGGCCGACACCGTGGGGGTTTGGTCCAAGCGGGGTTCTGGTGTACCCATGTACAGGCTTTCGCCTACATAGAATTTTGCCAACTCACCATATTCGCCACGGGGGTATGACGTGCTATACTTCTTGAAATACTCAGCTGCCGTCTCATAGTCCTTTGCCTTGTATTCCGCCATGGCAAGCATGAAGAGGCACTCCTCGCCATTGTCCGTTCCCTTCATCATCGTCACCAACTCCTGCAAAAGGGAGGTGCAACGTATATATTTGCCCCGTGCGTAACATTCCTTGGCATATTCATATTTGTAAGAGTAATCGCCTGACTTGTAAACTTGGTTGAACTCATGGGCGCAACTCGAAAACAACAAGGCAAATAATATAGCAATGGAAAAGACTTTCTTCATCATCAATGAACCATATACAAAAAACCCTGCAAAGGTACACATTATTCCGCTCTTTTGCAAGGCATTTTAAGGATTTTAGGTAAATAACGGACAAATTATAACGTTTATTTCACGAAAGAAACGGTTATTATCTACAAAATGCTTAACTTTGCAGAATGACTGATTTCAAGATTTCCTCCGATTTCAAGCCTACGGGAGACCAACCCGAAGCCATCCGACAACTCACCACAGGACTGTTGCGAGGCGACAAGGCACAAGTTCTCTTGGGCGTTACAGGGTCAGGAAAGACCTTCACCATTGCCAATGTCATCGCCCAAGTCAACAAGCCCACGCTCATTCTCAGCCACAACAAGACGCTCGCCGCCCAGTTGTATGAGGAGATGAAGGGGTTCTTCCCCAACAATGCCATTGAATACTATGTCTCTTACTATGACTATTACCAGCCAGAAGCATATATCCCCACCACTGATACTTACATTGAGAAAGATCTCGCCATCAATGACGACATTGACCGCCTACGGCTCTCAGCTGTCTCTTCACTGTTGTCGGGAAGGAAAGACGTGGTGGTGGTCTCCTCCGTGTCGTGTATCTACGGCATGGGAGGACCGGCGGCGATGGAGAGCAGCATCATTTCCATTAAGAAAGGGCAGCGCATTGACCGAAATGTATTCTTGCGCCGCCTCGTCGAGTCGCAATATGTTCGCAACGACATAGACATGCAACGAGGCAACTTCCGTGTTAAGGGCGACCATGTTGATGTTTTCATGGCATATAGCGAACATGCCCTGCGCATCACCTGGTGGGATGACGAGATAGATGAGATAGAGGAAATCGACCCCATAGACAACCACCATCTTCTCTCTTTCGGTGAATACCAAATATATCCCGCCAACCTCTTCATCACCACACAGGAGCAGACACATGCCGCCATCCGCAAGATATAAGACGACTTAGTGGCACAAATCGACTTCTTCAACGAAATTGGCGACCCCATCAAGGCACAGCGCATCAAGGAACGTGTGGAATACGATATGGAGATGATCAAGGAATTGGGACATTGCTCGGGCATAGAGAACTATTCGCGCTATTTCGACGGCAGGGAACCAGGCGAACGACCGTATTGCCTTCTTGACTTCTTCCCCGATGACTATCTCATGGTTATCGACGAGAGCCACGTGAGTGTACCCCAAATCAATGCGATGTTCGGCGGCGATAGGGCAAGGAAACAAAACCTCGTGGAATATGGATTCCGTCTCCCCGCAGCCTTCGACAACCGCCCCTTGCGTTTCGAGGAGTTCCACGAAATGATTCACCAAGTGATTTACGTGTCTGCCACACCAGCCGACTTTGAGTTGATGGAAGCCGAGGGCGTGGTGGTGGAACAATTGATTCGCCCCACAGGGTTATTAGACCCCGAAATCGTTATACGTCCGAGTGAGAACCAGATAGACGACTTGATGGAAGAAATCATCCTCCGTTGCGAACACGACGAGCGAGTGTTGGTGACAACACTCACCAAACGCATGGCAGAGGAGTTGACCGAATATCTCCTCAATCACGACATACGCGCCAACTACATCCATAGCGATGTGGCAACACTCGACCGCGTGAAGATCATGAGTGGGTTGAGGATAGGAGAGTTTGATGTCTTAGTGGGTGTCAATCTCCTCCGTGAAGGCCTCGACCTACCAGAGGTTTCTCTCGTGGCAATCCTCGATGCCGACAAGGAGGGCTTTCTCCGAAGCCACCGTAGCCTAACCCAAACGGCAGGAAGGGCTGCCCGAAACGTTAATGGCAAGGTCATCATGTATGCCGACACCATCACGGAAAGTATGCAGAAAACCATCGACGAGACCAACCGCCGACGTTCCATCCAACTGAAATACAATGAGGAACATCACATCACGCCCAAGCAAATCGTCAAGGCAATCAACAATACGTTGAAGTCATCAAAAGACCAACTATCACCCGACCAGAAGGAACTGAAACGCTCGTATGGTCCTTACCTACCCAACCAGGACGACATCGCCTTTGCTGCCGATGCCATCGAGGAGCGTATGAGCATAGAACAACTACGCAAGCGAATCAATATGTTGACACAATCCATGAAGGAAGCCGCCAAGCAACTCGATTTTCTGCAAGCTGCGCAATATCGCGATGAAATCATCCGATTGCAAGACATTTTGGACAAAAAAGGATAAACATATTGGCATTTACCCAATTGCCAACCATAATTGGCATGAAAAATGTTGACAAAATGATTGTCAGGATATGTTTCATCACAAATAACAATCAACAAAATCGTAAAATGTCATTTTTTTCTTGTAAAATTTGGATGGATAGCGATTTGTTGTTATTTTTGTCCTGTTCATTCATATCCTATTATAAACTGACCCATAACTATTAAACTCGATAATTATTTACCTTTACAATAATACCATTTTGTTGATGCAAAGTTTGCGTTTTATAGATAGAGAAAGTGTTGGACAACTATCCATTTTTGGCATGAGGGGAATTGCGATTTGTCTATTACTGGCAATTGTTTCCTTGACTTACGCCGAAACAATGCCGCGCCCAGAATATCCCCGTCCACAATTTGAACGTTCAGAGTGGGTGAACCTGAATGGTACATGGAACTATTCTTTTGATTTCTCCAATACTGGTGAACAGAAAGGATGGACAAACGCTCAAGGATTTGACGGGAAGATACTCGTCCCTTTCTGCCCTGAAAGTTCTTTGTCTGGTGTTGGATTCACGGATTTCATTCCTTGCATCTGGTATCAACGCCAAGTAGCTATTCCCGCCGAATGGCAAGGACAACGTATATTGCTCCATTTTGGTGCGGTGGATTATGAAGCAAGCGTCTATATTGATGGTCGATTCGTACAAACTCATTTTGGAACGGGTTCTTCGTTTGAGATAGACATTACTTCTTTTGCCCGTCCTGGAACAACGGTTAACTTGGTTTTGCGCGTGCGTGATGATCTCCGTTCTGGTCGTCAACCAGGAGGAAAACAGAGTGAACGATTACAATCCTATGGATGTATGTACACTCGCACGACGGGTATTTGGCAAACGGTTTGGATGGAACCTGTATCTCCCCAAGCATTAAAGACGGTCTTCGCCATTCCTGACATTGACCAATGGCAACTTGTTATTCGTCCAGAGTTCTATCATGAGAATCATGAAGGAACCCTCACCGTGGAGTTGTTTGATGGCAAGCGTTTGGTGGCTAAATCTTCCGTTCCCGCTTGCAATGGTAGCAACGTGGTGCTTCCCGTGAAGAAACAGAAGTTGTGGAGTCCTGATAATCCTTTCCTCTATGACCTTTCTTATACGGTTAGAGACAAGAACGGGAAAGTGATTGATCAAGTGCGATCGTATGTAGGAATGCGTAAGGTTCATACACAGAATGGTTATTTCTACTTGAACAACCAACCCTATTTCCAACGGTTGGTTCTCGACCAAGGTTTCTATCCAGATGGAATATGGACAGCACCTTCTGACGAGTCTTTACGACGTGATATTGAATTGAGTAAGGCCGTGGGTTTCAATGGTGCCCGTCTGCATCAGAAGGCATTTGAAGAGCGTTACTACTATTGGGCAGACCGTTTGGGCTATCTTACATGGGGCGAACAAGCCAGTTGGGGACTTGATGTCAACAACGATGTGGCCGCTCGGAATTTCATCTCGGAATGGGTTGAGTTGCTTGTTCGTGACCGTAATCATCCCAGCATTGTTACTTGGACACCATTCAACGAGACATGGAATTGTCGGGAAGGTGTCTATCAACGGATGATGCGTGATGTATATGATGTGACGAAAGCCATCGACCCCACTCGTCCTATCAACGATGCAAGTGGTGATGCGCATGTGAAGACGGATATTTGGAGTGTTCACGACTACGAACGTAACCCTGATAAATTGGTGAAGAACCATACATTCGTAGATGGAATGCCCGTCTATCGCAACCAACCTGATAAGAAATTCTTAGCGGTATATGAGGGACAACCCTATATGTTGGATGAGTTTGGCGGATTACCGTGGATTCCTGAAGAGGAACGTGCAACATCATGGGGATATGGAAGCAATATTGATTCGATGGAGGATTTTTATGGGATTCTGGAACGTGAGATAGATGCTATCATTGCATGCCCACGTATTACGGGATTCTGCTATACGCAAATAACGGATGTGGAACAGGAGAAAAACGGAATCTATCGTTATGATAGAAAACCCAAATTTGATGCTGAACGCTTACGAGCTATCTTCACCAAGATACCTTCTGTTATTCAGAATGTAAGTAAATGGTAGTTAGGGAGTTAAGTGGTGATGCAGATAAATAGGGTGTTTGTTGATTCTAAATATATGGTTTACGGTTCATAAACATGGTATTTACAAGATGAAAACGATATATTTATACATAAGAAAGCAACTCGCGGCAATTTTAATGATGTTGCCCATGTTGTCAATGGCAGCAGAAGGAGACTCGCTTTATGTCTATTTCAATGGCTATCGACTTGATGTGTTTCCTTCTTCGTATATTGAAAGTCAGGTGGAAGCGAACAATCAATTGCGCATTACCGTCATCAATGACACAACCTATTGTTATGATCTCGACCGTATAGATTCTATTTGCTATCATCGTCCGCAAAACATGCCGTCGTTCTCATCGTTCAAGTTTAATAACAAATACAATGATCAAGTATTTACGGATGTAGAGGCAGACATCATTGGTGATTCACTTATCACGGCTCGCGTGGGTGCTATTGGCAAATGGCTCACACCTTCATTCCAACTCAATAAGGAGACTGACCGTGTCTATATGAATGGACAACGGCAACAGAGTAAGGTGAATCGTCATCAATTCGATAAGGATTTGATTTACACCGTAGGTCGTTATGGCTGGCGAGAGTTCAAGAAGACATTGGTGAAAGAGGCTGTGTGGAGCGATGCCGTGGATCAGTTCTCTACGACAGAGGTGGCACTTACCGCCGACCAATTCTCATCTAATCTGCCAGGAAAGGATGGTGAAGGTTTTGAACAAATGCTTGATGGAAACACATCGACGATTTATCATAGTACGTGGGATGTTCCCTCAGACCAGAAACCAATCATTTATGCCACGGAGCCATATCTCGACATTGCCCTGAAAGAGAGTCTGCGGCGTGTCAGTTTCAGTTATGTCACACGTACAACAGGGTCTTATTGGCCCTTGAAATTCACGCTCTTTGCTTCTAATGACGGACAACAATGGACTCAGATTCGCGAGTTTACGGAAGCAGACGATTTGCCCACATACGCGGGAGCTACTTATAAAAGTCCTGTGATTGATTTAGGACAGGAATATAGTCATTTGCGCATTCTTCTACAAGCATCTGCTCATCGTCTCTATCTCGTGTTTGCCGAGTTCCAATTATGGCGTACCGATGAGAATCCTGACTATCATGGACCTGAAATCATTGAGCCCGCCGAGTATAGTTACGGAATGCAACCTTATGGTAGTCACTATCGTGTCCATGTAGATTGGCTCACCGACTTGGAGACGAGTAGAGTTCCACGTGTGGAAATTTACACCAATACGGGTGAAATGATATCAAGTAAGGATTACTATTTAGATGCAACCATCACTATTGACGGCGGTGGTGTCTATCCCGACATGCCTTCTACTCCCGTACAAATCAAGGGGCGTGGCAACAGCAGTTGGAGCAACCAACCATGGGATAAGAATCCTTATCGATTGAAGTTTGCATCTAAACAGAAGCCATTTGGACTTACCAACGGGAAGAGCTGGGTGTTGTTGGCAAACAAGCAGGGTGGCTCCATGCTCAGCAACGCCATCGGCATGAAAGCGGCTTGCCTTGTGGAAGCCGCTGGAGCCAACCATATCGTGCCTGTGGAACTATATATCAACGGTAATTATCGAGGTAGTTACAACTTCACCGAGAAGATTGGCATCTCCAACAACAGCATTGACGTAGCCAATGAAGACAGCACGGCGTTGCTTGAACTTGACACTTACTTTGATGAAACATATAAGTTTCGTTCCTCCGATTACAGTTTGCCAGTCAATATCAAGTTCCCCAACTTCGCCGAAGACCCCACGGGCATCACCCAGGAGATGATAGAGAAAGACTTCAACACCTTCATGCGAAGGCTGAAGAACGGTTTTGACTTCTATACGTTTGTGGATATTGACATGTTGGCGCGTTACCTACTCGTCAACGAGTTGATTGTTAATTATGAACTCCAACATCCCAAGAGCACGTTCCTCTATAAGGAAGTTGTAGGGTCAACAAACAGTAAGTTCATCTTTGGTCCCGTCTGGGATTTGGATTGGGCGTATGGATATGAAACGAACAGGCAATATTGCACCGCCGATGCCACCGCCGACTATTACAACAGCATCTTCAACATGGCGGGAAAGCAGTTCATCTACGACCTGCGGTATGTCAGCCGAACCCTTGACCGCACCTATTACCGTGTATGGACAGACTTCATGAATAACCATTTGGACGAACTCATCGACTATTGCGATGCATACTATACATACGCAAACCCGTCATTCTTGAATAATGCTACGATGTGGGGAGACGGAAAAGACTATGCAACTTCTACCAATCATGCGAAAAAGTGGCTGTTGGAACGCGCACAATTCATTTATAGTAATCTAAAAGCATATCCTATCAGCACTCCTACGGATGACGAAGACGACATGCACTTTGACGACGACCATCCCGATGGCATTGAGATGGCATATACCGACCCTGCGGAGAAGACCACCCTCGTGGATGTCTTCGACTTGAATGGCCGTTGTGTGAAGAGGCAAGTCAATGTGTTCGACCTACGCACGGGATTGCACCCAGGCATTTACATCGTTGCTGGCAAGAAAATGGTGGTGAAATAGAATGCCTGCACCTTCAAAACACGACCAATCATCTATCCGACAAAAAGCGTTGCGGCTCTTGATGCCGCAACGCAATATGTGAAATCCATCAAATCGAAATTTTTCGGATTTCAAGGATGCACTAATTTCCGATGACGGGGCGAACGCTTCGACCGTCACGGCGACCATAGTCGCTCCAGTAGGCGGTGTCCGAGTCGAAGTACAGGCCGTAGGCACCGCTCCAGTCCGACGGGTCCAGCGTAGACGTCCAGTAGCCACCGCAGCCACCAGCACCGAGGAGTTCGCTGTTCCAGCCGATGCCCGCAGCGGGGAGGAAGACGCTGTTGCCGTTCTTCTTGCTGGTAAACTTCCCCCCCTGTACCCCTTGGTAGGTGGTCCACTCGTAGGTGCAGTTTTCTTTTAACTCCTGGATTTCGTCTTTCGTCGGCATCCGCCAGTTGCCGCCCCACCTCTGGCGGGCAACATCGTATTTCGTGCCGCTGATGTCAGCTCCCAAATCCATATGCGAACCATTCACGTAGAACTGGTAATTTTCCAGGGTGGTGTATTCCTGCTTCTCCCCAAGCTCTCCCCAAGCGAAATACTCGCCGTATTCCTCAGGCTTGGAGGCTCCTACGTTACAGCTCGCCCACTTCGTGCCGCTCGGCAAGCCAAGGTCTATCGCCTTCGGCTTATGGGATGCGCGGACGGCGCGGACGGGCTTACCACCGTAACGGGAAGTGTTATCCATCTTGGCAGTACTGGAGGAGATTTGCAAATTCCTGTTCCACGATTGGTTCGATGAGGACAACGTGGCAGTATGGTAATAGCCATAATTGCCGACATTGGCGAGGACGGAGGACACCTTGTTGCCCGCAGCGGGCAGGAAGATGCTGTTGCCGTTCTTTTTGCTGGTGAATTTCCTGCCGTTCACGCCGTTGAGGGATGTCCATTCAGAGTTACACCCGTCTATCAGTTCCTGCATCTGCTCCTCGGTGGGCATACACCAGTCGCTGCCCCACAGGGCGGTCGCCACGTCGTACTCCGTGCCGCTGATGTCGGTGCCGATAGCCACATAGCTGCCGTTCTGGTAATACTGGTAGGTTGCTGAAAGGTATGTGTCCTTCTCCGCCGTCTCTCCCCAGGCATAATAACCTCCAGCATCCTCGGGCTTGCTCGCACCGATGTTGCAGCTTGCCCATAAAGTGCCGCTGGGCAAGCCGAGATCGACAGCCTCGCCGCCTCCCCCCACGTCGCCCGGGTTGTCTTTGCCGAGAATCTTGTTTACCACCGCGATGGCATCAGAGATGTTCACGCTGCCGTCGTTGTTCACGTCATAGCGATAGCCTTGCGCACTCGCGCCCATGACTCCCAGCCACAGGGTCGCGAAAAATAAAACTATTCTTTTCATAAGCTCAATATTTGTTAGGTTATTGTATTAATGCCGAAATTTACACATATTATAACAATTGGCAAAATTACCCCCCATTTTAATATTTATTAACCCAATAACCCATATATTAACGGTTCTTCTTGCCCACATCTGCGATAGGGCATTGGTTTTTCCTGTTTTATTTTGGCTATAGGCGCAAACCCTTTCGGCTATAGCCGCAAACCTTTTTGACTATAGCCGCAAACCTTTTTGACTATAGGCGCAAACCTTTTTGGCTATAGCCGCAAGGCTACAAAGGACGCATCCGTTCCCGACGAATACCATATCTGTTCCCGACAAACACCACATCTACGCCCGCGAAACCATGCCTCCGTACACATGAAACCATACCTCCGCACATATAACATACCATGTCGCCTACCTAAAGGCAGGCTCTCCACCCACACCACGTCATGACCAGCCATACAGAAACGCCGATAGGTGTTTCGAAATGGCTGGGAGGATAATGATGGAGGGGGATGTGTGCCGTTAGGTACACGATATGATGTCGTTAAACAACCAAAGAAAGATATTTGTCAATAAACAGATGATTCATCACTTCACGGTGGCATTGGGGAAGGTCTTGAAACTGACCTTCTTCCCTTTCGGAACCGTGGGCTTGTCCCACTCGCCGTCAAGCACCAAGATTTTGGTTTTCTTCCCTACGGACGCGGCATCCACCGCCTCTTGCAAGGTCATGTAATTTCCCCTGCCGAGTTTTGACACTACATAATCATAATGAATGACATACTTGCGCAGGGCTGGCACTTGCTTGGCTATCTCGTCTGCCAAGGCATTTGCCACTACATGCGCCCCATATATATTATAATGTGTGTTGTCTTTCCTCCCATCGGGAATGCTTGCCACCTCGCCCGGCTTGAGCCACATGTGAAGTTTGCGTGATCCCTCAATGCCCATGCCTTGCTCGATGTCGTGTGTGATACGGTTGGCATCAACGAAAGGCACACCTAATTCCTCTGCCACATACTTCGGAGGGAAAAGATAAGCCCCATGTGTGTCAATCAACGTGTCGCTATTGACCTCCTCATCGCCATATTTGACGCTACGCAACGACTCATCTTCCACGGTATTATCCACTTTCCGCAAAAAGTTTCTACGCACAACGGCATTCATGAGAATGGGATGTCCTCCCTTTGCCATCGTCTCCTTACAGAACTTACGCAGGTTGTCGTCAAACGTCGAGCCTGGGTCTGTATGACGTTGTGGATTGGGTTTCTCATCGTTATGGCCAAACTGGATGATGACATAATCGCCAGGTTTCAGCTTTTCCATCACCTTATCCCATCGCCCCTCGTCTATGAAACTCTTGGAAGAGCGACCATTTTGCGCATGGTTATCAACAAGTATTTTCGAATCGAAACATCCTTGCAACACCATGCCCCACCCTCTTTCGGGATTGGTCTTGTAAGCCGACTTGTTGGCAGCGGTAGAATCACCAATGATGAATATCGTGATTTGCTTATTGGAAGAAGTCACCAATAAGCTCAAAATCATCACACAAAGGAAAAAAAGATACTTTTTAACGTCAACCATCATTGACTTACCTTTTCTATCAATTCATTCACATCCACTTGCGATTGTTCACCCGTGACCATATTCTTCAATGTCACCTTGCCAGCAGCCATCTCGTTCTCGCCCACCAATGCCACAAAAGGAATCTCCTTGGCATTGGCGTAGCTCATTTGTTTCTTCATCTTCACGGCATCGGGATAGATTTCCGTGCGGATTCCAGCCTTACGCAATTGGGCAACCAAGGGGATGCAGAATGCCGTCTCCTTCTCTCCGAAATTGATAAACAACACCTGTGTGGCATGAACAGCCTCTTTCGGGTACAAATCCAACGTGTTGAGAACGTCATAAATACGGTCGGCACCGAAACTAATACCTACCCCACTCAACCCCGGCATTCCGAAGATACCCGTCAGGTTGTCGTAGCGACCACCACCCGTGATACTTCCCATCGGCGTATCAAGTGCTTTCACCTCGAAAATCGCACCCGTGTAATAATTCAATCCACGAGCCAAAGTCAAGTCTAATTGCATCTCATTGTTCAAGCCCGCCTTTTCCAATGTCTGGAGGATGAATCGCGTTTCCTCCACGCCCTTCAATCCAATCTCAGACGAAGCCAACACTTCAGCGATAGTATCTAACTTTTGTTCGTTGGTTCCACTCAATGAAATGATAGGTTGCAACTTGGCAATTGCCTCCTCCCTGATTCCATTGGCGCTCAATTCCGCATTCACGTTGTCAATACCAATCTTATCCAACTTGTCAATGGCGACGGTGATGTCCACAATTTTATCTGCTTCGCCAATCACCTCTGCTATACCTGTAAGAATCTTGCGATTGTTAATCTTGATTTGTACGCGAATGCCAAACTTGGTGAACACCGTATCGATAATTTGCATCAACTCCACTTCGTTGAGCAATGAGTCACTACCCACCACATCTGCATCACATTGATAGAATTCACGATAACGACCCTTCTGTGGGCGGTCGGCTCTCCAAACAGGTTGTATTTGGTAACGCTTGAAAGGCAATTGCAATTCTTCGCGGTGCATCACCACGTAACGGGCAAAAGGTACGGTAAGATCATAGCGCAAGCCTTTCTCGCATAATTTGGTTGCGAGTTTCAACGGGTTGCGTTCTTGCCATTCACCATCGGTTACCTTGCTCATGTAATCGCCAGAATTGAGAACCTTGAAAAGGAGTTTGTCGCCTTCCTCCCCATATTTACCCATCAACGTATGCAAGGTTTCCATGGCAGGAGTTTCTATTTGCTCAAAGCCATAGAGAGCATAAACTTCTTTGATGGTGTCGAATATATAATTGCGTTTCGCCATCTCTATCGGCGAAAAGTCTCTTGTTCCTTTTGGGATGCTTGGTTTGTTTGCCATTTGCTTTTATTGTTTTCGGAATAATCGGGATAGTCAGATTATCTTATTTTCTAATAATCGTTTGTTCGCGGTCAGGACCGATGGAGATAATCTTGATGGGTGTCTCCAATTGCGCCTCAAGGAATTTCACGTATTCATTGAATGCCTGGGGGAATTCATCCTCACTCGTCATCTTCGTCATATCGGTCTTCCATCCAGGCAATTCCACATAAACGGGCTTGATGTCGTTCTCGATGTTATAGGGGAAATAGTCGATTTGCTTTCCTTGATGCTCGTATGCCACACAAGCCTTGATGATGTCGAAACCATCCAAAACGTCGCTCTTCATCATAATGAGTTGGGTAACACCGTTCACCATAATAGAATAGCGCAACGCCACAAGGTCAATCCATCCACAACGACGTTCACGCCCTGTCACAGCACCATATTCATGACCAAGGTCGCGGATGCGCTTGCCTGTCTCATCAAACAGTTCTGTGGGGAATGGTCCTGCTCCTACACGTGTACAATAGGCTTTCATGATACCAAAGACTTCTCCGATACGATTCGGACCAATGCCCAATCCCGTGCAAGCCCCTGCACAGATGGTATTGGAAGAGGTGACAAAGGGATAACTACCAAAGTCAATATCCAACATCGTGCCTTGTGCGCCCTCGCAAAGAATACTCTTTCCTTCACGCAAAAAGCCATTCACCTCATGCTCACTATCCACGATAGGGAACTGTTTCATGTATTCAATACCTTCCATCCAAGTCTTTTCCACATCGTCAATGTCAAAGTCGGTGTAGTTCATCGACTTTAACATAGCAAGATGGCGAGCCTTGTGGGCAGCGTATTTCTCCTCGAAGTTTTCGAGAATATCCCCCACCCTCAATCCATTTCGACTAATCTTGTCTGTATAGGTAGGACCAATGCCCTTGCCTGTGGTACCCACCTTGCTCTTTCCTTTCGCCGCTTCCAACGCCGCATCGAGTACACGATGGGTAGGCATAATCAAATGGGCTTTCTTCGATATGTGCAAACGTGAATGCAAGTCGTGGCCGCTCCTCTCCAAGTCGCGAGCCTCCGACATGAACAAGTCTGGTGCCAACACCACGCCATTGCCGATAATATTCACCTTGCCTCCCTGGAAGATGCCCGAAGGAATGCTCCTGAGTACATATTTCTGACCTTCAAACTCCAACGTATGCCCAGCATTGGGACCGCCTTGGAATCGAGCCACCACATCGTAATGAGGTGTCAACACATCAACAACCTTTCCCTTACCTTCATCGCCCCACTGTAATCCCAGCAAGACATCCACTTTACCTGTTTTCATTCTATCTTGATTTAATCGTTTCTGTTATTTGTGCGCCTTGCCCTTCATGCGGGTAATCTTCGCTTGGCATGTACTGCATATCCCATAAATATTTAGCGAATAGGCATTCTTGCGAAAACGCTTCAGCTTAGTCTCCTCAATGGCAGCCATCAATGTGGGCGATTTCACCTCCGTCACCTTGCCACACACCGTACAAATCTGGTGGATATGGTCACCATTGACATAGCAAGCCTCATACATCGTCCCCTCTTGCAGATGATGGGGAATGACGAGGCGCAACTCATAGAAAAGCTTGATGGAATTGTACAAGGTTGCCCTGCTCACATGGAAATGATGCCCGTCAAGGTAATCACTCAACTGCTCAATCGTGAAATGGCCGCGCATACTGTAAATGGCATCGAGGATGGCAAAGCGTTCAGGGGTCTTGCGACGTTTGTTCGTCTCAAGATATGACATAAGAATCTGTTTTACTTCATCCCTCACCCGCTTTTCCATCATCAATTGCCTTGTCACAAAAAACGCACAAAGTTAATCACTTTTTCGCAAAAACACAAACCTTTATAATGATTTCGACATTTTTTTGGCTTGAAACCATGAATAATGAAAAATATGTTTTATATTTGTAACCAAATATCATCTATTAACTAAAAACGAACAATATGGGTAATCTATTTGAAGAAATCCTCAAAGGAGTATTAGGAGGAAACGGCTCCATCTTTGGCAATCCAGCAGAACAGGCAGATGCCAACCAACAAGAAGAAACCATGGGAAACGAAATCAATATTCCCAAGGCTGGCAACAGTAATAATCCATTTGACATTGGAGACGACCTTGACGATATCGCCAGCGGTCGCAACAAAGGAACCACTAAATCCTACACCGAAGAGGAAGAGGTAGAGACTGGCATCCCTTCCATGGGAGGCATTGACTTAGGCGAAATCTTTAAGAAGATTATTGTAGGCGGAGGCGCTATTCCAACCAAAAAAGAGGAAGAAGAAGTTGAGACACAAGCACCTACCACACAGACCATCGACATCGGCGACATCCTCGGCAAGCTTGGTCTTGGCCTTGGCAATTCGGGCTCAAGTTCTGGCGGTATGGGTAGCATCTTGCAAATCATTATCCAAGTCATCAAGATGATGAAAGGTTCTGCCGCTGCCCAGCGTGCAGGATTCATCGAGGAGCAACTCGGCGAATACTTCACTCCCGACCAAATAACTCAACTCATGGCTGCGGCAGACGAGGATGATGAAGAAGAAGCATGATGCTTCTTTTATAGATGGAAAATGGAATTTTATCGCATTTTCTTGCATTTATTGTAAGAAAATGCGTTTTTTTGCGTTTAATAGATGAAGGACTTAAACGCAAAATAACATGAAAACAAACCAACCCATTGTGGAATGTGTACCCAACTTCAGCGAGGGAAGGGACATGGGAATCATCCGACAAATCACCAACGAAATCGAGAAGCACAAAGACGTGAAATTGCTTAACGTAGACCCTGGCGAGGCGACCAATCGCACGGTGGTAACCTTCGTGGGAAGCCCCCAAGGCATAGTAGATGCGGCTTTCGATGCCGTGCGCAAGGCTGGTGAGTTGATTGACATGAGCAAACACCATGGAGCTCATCCCCGAATGGGTGCCACCGACGTGTTGCCGTTGATTCCTGTATCGGGCATCACCATCGAGGAATGTGCCGAACTGGCACGGCAACTTGCTCAACGCATCGCAGATGAACTTGCCATCCCGTGCTATTGCTATGAGGCATCGGCCCTGAAGCCCGAACATAGGAACCTCGCCGTGTGCCGCGCTGGCGAATACGAGGCATTGCCCGAGAAACTGTTGGATCCCGTGAGACAACCCGACTTTGGTTCACGCCCCTTTGACGACCGCATCAAACGGACGGGATGTACGGTGGTAGGGGCGCGTGACTTCCTCATCGCCGTGAACTTCAATCTCAACACCACCAGCACCCGCCGTGCCAACGCCATTGCCTTTGATGTCAGGGAGAAAGGGCGACCGAAACGCGAGGGAGGCTCGTTGACGGGGAAGATATTGAAGGATGCTGACGGAAAGCCCCTCATGCAACCTGGCACGTTGAAATGCACGAAAGCCATTGGGTGGTTTATTGATGAATACGGTATTGCTCAAGTGTCGATGAACATGACCAACCTACATGTCACGCCACTCCACATTGCCTTTGACGAGGTATGCCGCTGTGCTGCCGCTCGTGGCGTACGGGTAACGGGAACGGAGATTGTGGGGTTGATTCCCAAACAGACACTCATCGATGCAGGCAAGTACTACTTGGAGAAACAACACCGCTCAACGGGCATCCCCGAGGCGGACATCATCCATATTGCCATCAAGTCGATGGGACTGGACGACCTCAAACCCTTTAATCCCCGAGAGAAAGTAATTGAGTATCTCATGGAAGATGCCGACAAGGAAAGCCAAAGCAAGAAATTGGTAGACCTCTCCGTCAAGGGATTTGCCGAAGAGACTTCCCGCGAGAGTCCCGCACCAGGCGGAGGCACCATTGCGGCTTACATGGGCGCATTGGCGGCAGCATTAGGAACGATGGTCGCCAACCTCTCCTCGCATAAGCGGGGATGGGACGACCGTTGGCATGAGTTCTCCCAATGGGCAGACAAAGGACAACAATTGATGACCGAATTGTTACAATTGGTGGATGAGGACACCGCCGCCTTCAATACCATCATGGCCGCCTTCGGGTTGCCGAAAGGAACGGAGGAGGAACGCGCCGTCCGTGCTGATGCCATAGAACGAGCTACACGCTATGCCGCAGAGGTACCCTTGCGCACGATGGAATCCTCCATGCGGACATTTGAACTATGCCGTGCCATGGCACAGGAGGGCAATCCCGCCAGTGTGAGCGATGCGGGCGTAGGAGCCTTGGCAGCCCGTACGGCAGTTTTGGGTGCATGCCTCAACGTAAAAATCAATGCCTCACAGTTGAAAGACCGAGCCATTGCCAAGACATTGACCATGAAAGCAGAAGAGTTAGCCGCATTAGCCCGCCAAGCCGAGTGTGACATCTTGGACATTGTGGAAAAGAAAATAGAAATCTAAAGACCTTCATCAAAATCATCATACCATGGATAAAAAATTATTCCAACAAGCCATCCGCGAGGGTATACCCAACACATTGCCCTCGCTCCAACCATACGACCCCACGATTAACCATGCTCCTAAGCGCAAGGAAATCCTGACAAAGGAAGAGCGAAAACTCGCCCTGCGCAATGCGCTACGTTACTTCCCCGAACATCTTCACGCCCAATTGGCACCCGAGTTTGTGGATGAACTTGACCGCTACGGACGTATTTATATGTATCGTTACCGCCCTTCCTACGAGATGAAGGCGCGACCCATCGACGAATACCCACACCGAAGTCGACAAGCTGCCGCCATCATGCTGATGATCCAAAACAATCTCGACCCTCGCGTGGCACAACATCCACATGAGTTGATTATCTATGGTGGTAACGGAGCCATTTTCCAGAACTGGGCGCAATATCGGTTGGTGATGAAATACCTGTCGGAGATGACCGACGAGCAGACCCTCGTGATGTATAGCGGCCATCCCCTTGGACTTTTCCCCTCACATAAAGGTGCGCCAAGGGTGGTCGTGACCAACGGCATGGTCATCCCCAACTACTCCAAGCCAGACGACTATGAACGGATGAATGCCCTCGGCGTAAGCCAATATGGACAGATGACAGCTGGCTCGTACATGTATATCGGACCACAAGGCATCGTTCACGGCACTACCATTACCGTACTGAATGCAGCCCGACGGGTGAAGACAGACAAGATACCCCTATTTGTCACCGCTGGTTTGGGAGGCATGAGTGGGGCGCAACCCAAGGCAGGCAACATCGCGGGCGTGGTGAGCGTGACGGCGGAAATCAATCCGCTTGCCGCCACTAAACGATACGAACAAGGATGGGTGGATGAAATGTACACAAACCTTGACGAACTCATCCCCGCCATCCGCCACGCCGTGGCAGAGCGACACGTGGTAAGTATGGCGTATGTGGGCAATATAGTAGACTTATGGGAACGTCTTGTGACAGAAGATATCCAAGTAGACTTGGGTAGCGACCAGACTTCGCTCCACAACCCTTGGGCGGGTGGTTATTATCCAGTTGGTCAGTCATTGGAAGAAAGCAAACAAATGATGGCAGATAATCCCACTCTCTTCAAGGAAAAGGTAGAGGCATCGTTGCGCCGACATGTATCAGCCATCAACAAGCTCGCCGACCGTGGGATGTATTTCTTCGACTACGGCAACGCTTTCCTGTTGCAAGCCAGCCGTGCCAAGGCAGACATTCTCCGTGAAGACGGCACTTTCCGTTATCCCTCCTACGTACAAGACATCATGGGACCGCTGTTCTTCGACTACGGCTTTGGTCCCTTTCGTTGGGTTTGCACCTCGTGCAACCCACAAGATTTGGCAACTACCGACCGACTTGCCGCCGAGGTATTAGACGAAATGTGTAGCCATGTGACAGAGGACATACGCGGACAGGTGGAAGACAACCTGCATTGGATTCGCGAGGCAGGCAAGAACCACCTCGTTGTGGGGTCACAGGCCCGCATCCTCTATGCCGATGCCGAGGGTCGCACAAAGATAGCCTTGGCATTCAATGATGCCATTCGTCGTGGCGACATCTGTGCCCCCATCGTCTTGGGACGTGACCATCATGATGTGAGTGGTACGGATTCGCCGTTCCGCGAGACTTCCAACATCTACGACGGGTCGCAATTCTGTGCCGACATGGCGGTGCAAAATGTTATCGGCGACGCTTTCCGTGGAGCCACGTGGGTAAGTTTGCACAACGGAGGAGGCGTAGGATGGGGCGAAGTCATCAATGGCGGCTTTGGCATGGTGATAGACGGTAGCGAGGAGTGTGACCAAAGGATTCGCGAGATGCTGTTCTGGGATGTGAACAATGGTATTGCCCGTCGTTCTTGGGCGAGAAACCAAGGTAGCATTGATGCCATTCGCCGTGAGATGCAACGCACACCCGAGCTACAAGTAACTTTGCCTAACATTGTCAGCGACTCCCTCATCAACCAAATAGACTAAACGACATGACACATTACATCAGTGCTGGGCATCTGACCCAAGACAAAATTGAGGAGATTATCCTCAATGGCTACCAATTGGCATTGAGCGAGGAGACTCGTGAGCGCATCATTCATTGCCGACAATACTTAGAAGAGAAGGTCGCTCATAGCACCAAACCTATCTATGGCGTGACAACGGGGTTTGGGTCGTTGTGCAAGATTTCCATTGATGAAGAGCAATTGTCGCAATTGCAAGTCAACCTCATGAAGTCACATGCCTGTGGCGTGGGAGACCGTGTTCCCAATTCCATCGTGAAAATCATGCTCTTACTAAAAGTGCAATCATTGAGCTACGGATATAGCGGATGCAAGCTCGACACCGTGGAACGGCTTATCGACTTCTTCAACCACGACATCTATCCCGTGGTGTATATGCAAGGGTCGGTGGGGGCATCGGGCGACCTCGTGCCATTAGCTCATCTGTGCTTGCCATTGGTGGGCTTGGGAGAGGTTGAATACCAAGGGCAAAAGCTCACAGGGGCTGAAATACACCAACGTATGGGATGGACACCTATACACCTTGGCTCCAAAGAAGGTCTCGCCCTTTTAAATGGCACACAAAACATGAGTGCTTTCGCCGTGTGGGCGGCTATCCATGCCAAACGCCTATCTTACACCGCCGATGTGATTGCCGCCATGTCATTAGATGCTTTCGATGGAACAAAAGACCCATTCAACCTCGCCGTCCATTTAGTGAGGCCTCACCAAGGACAGATTGCCACAGCCGCTCACATGCTCGACCTGCTAAAGGGAAGTGAGTTATCAGCACAACCCAAGGAACATGTACAAGATCCCTACTCCTTCCGTTGCATTCCCCAAGTGCATGGTGCATGTAAAGACACATTGTCATACGTGAAAACGGTCATTGACATCGAAATCAACGCCACTACTGACAACCCGACGGTGTGTCCCGATGAAGACCTCATCATATCGGCAGGTAATTTTCATGGCGAACCTATAGCCCTACCGATGGACTTCCTTGCCATTGCCATGAGCGAATTGAGCAGTATCTCTGAACGTCGGACATACCAACTGGTATCGGGGACACGCGGTTTGCCCAGCTTCCTTGTGGCAGAGCCAGGACTGAACAGCGGTTTTATGATTCCCCAATATACCGCCGCATCCATCGTGAGCCAAAACAAGACGTTATGTATGCCCTCATCCGCAGACTCCATCCCCACCTCGCAAGGACAGGAAGACCATGTATCAATGGGGGCAAACGCTGGAACGAAACTCTACCAAGTCATCCGTAACACCGAGCGGGTATTGGCGATAGAATTGTTCAATGCCGCCCAAGCATTGGACTTTAGAAGGCCTTTGCATTCTTCCTCCAAGATAGAGAGAATCCATGCAGCATATCGCCGAATCGTCCCATTCATCAAGAGTGACGAGGTGATGTACCCATACATCGCCAAGACGGTGGATTTCTTGCGCAAAGAGAATTTTGACATCTAATGTATGATGAATACACTAATTTACAACATCGACCTGTTGGTGGGCATTCGTGAGCAAAACGAAACTTGTCTTTCGGGGAAGGAGATGGCAACACTCCCCTCCCTCGCTCATGCTTGGCTACTTATAAAAGACGGAATCATCTACGACTGGGGAGAGGATAATGGTATATTACCTCATGCAGACTGTCTCATTGACACACAAGGAGGCATGGTGCTACCCACTTTTTGCGATAGCCACACTCACCTTGTCTATGCGAGGAGCAGGGAACAAGAGTTTGTCGATAAGATTCATGGAATGAGCTATGAAGAAATCGCACAACGCGGAGGCGGCATATTGAACTCCGCCGACCATCTCCATGAGATGAGCGAGGAAGAACTCTACCAACAAGCAATGAGGCGGGTGCATGAAATCATGCGAAAAGGAACGGGTGCCGTGGAAATCAAAAGCGGCTATGGACTCAACACCAAGGATGAGCTGAAGATGCTTCGCGTGATACGCCGCATCAAGGAAACCTGTCCTCTAACGGTGGTCAGCACATTCCTTGGCGCACATGCGGTGGGTCGTGAATATATGGAGAGACAAGACGAATACGTCAACCTCATCATCAAGGAGATGATTCCCGAGGTAGGGCGACAACAATTGGCAGATTATATCGACGTGTTTTGTGACAAGGGATTTTTCACACCCGATGAGACTGATCGTATTTTGGAGGCGGGCGATAAATGGGGGTTGCGCCCAAAAATCCACGGGCAGGAATTAGCAGACTCAGGCGGCGTAGAGGTTGCCGTGCGCCACCATGCCCTGTCGGTAGATCATTTGGAGAGCATGACTGAACGTGACATTCAACTCATCCAAAACTATGATTTTAATCAAGAAAACCATAGGGATAAGCAATGGAAACCATTGATTCCCACAGCCCTGCCTGGTACGTCCTTTTTCCTGAACATGCCGTATGCTCCAGGGCGACGGATAATTGACGAAGGATTGCCTTTGGCAATTGCCAGCGACTACAATCCAGGCTCCACGCCATCGGGCGATATGAAGTTTGTCGTGTCATTAGCTTGCATCAAGATGCGCCTAACACCCGAGGAAGCTATCAATGCCGCCACGCTCAATAGTGCCGCCGCGATGGGTTTGGCAAGTGAATGTGGCAGCATCTCAAAAGGGAAACGGGCAAACCTTATCGTGACCGAGCGGATTCCCTCTATCGACTTTATCCCTTACGCCTACACCACCCCCCTCATCCGCATGGTGGTTTTGAATGGCAACGTGGTTTAACCATAATGTCATTTGCCGAAAAGTTAAAAAGTCGAAAAACAAGGCATGTTGTCCGTCATTTTTACTTCATAACCTTCTGCCTTTATCCCTTTTTTCTTACCTTTGCAGTTGTCAATCATATCATGAATCTTACCTAACGACGTTACTCATACAAACATAACAAAAAACATGGAAAAACAATATTTATTGGGATTTGACGTAGGCAGTTCGTCTGTCAAAGCATCTCTCGTGGACATTGAGTCAGGTCAATGTGCCGCTACTGCTTTTTACCCCGAGCATGAAGCTCCCATCAAGGCCGTCAAGGCAGGATGGGCAGAGCAAGACCCACAGATGTGGTGGGACAATGCCAAGTTGTCGTTGAAGAAAATCATGGCAGAGGCAGGAGCCAAGGGTGAGCAGGTGAAAGCCATTGGCATCAGTTACCAAATGCACGGGCTTGTCTGTGTGGATAAAAACCAAGAGGTGTTGCGAGATGCCATCATCTGGTGTGACTCACGAGCCGTGCCTTACGGTGAACGTGCTTTCAATAACCTTGGGGCAGACAAATGTCTGGGACATCTACTCAACTCCCCAGGCAACTTCACCGCTGCCAAGTTGGCTTGGGTCAAGGAGAATGAACCAGCCCTTTATGAAAAAATATATAAGGTGATGTTGCCAGGCGATTACATCGCCATGCGTTTGAGTGGCGACATCAACACTACCATCAGTGGACTCTCAGAGGGAATGTTCTGGGATTTCAAGGATAAAGAACCTGCCAAGTTCCTATTAAATGAATTTGGATTCTCCAAGGAATTGATTGCCGACATCGTACCGACGTTCAGTGTACAGGCAACGGTATCGAAAGCGGCAGCCGAGGAGTTGGGCTTGAAAGAAGGAACACCCATCAGCTACCGCGCTGGCGACCAACCCAACAATGCGTTGAGTCTCAACGTATTTAATCCTGGTGAGATTGCTTCCACGGCAGGTACATCGGGCGTTGTATATGGTGTGTTGGGTGAAGTAAACTATGACAAGAAGAGTCGCGTGAACACGTTTGCCCATGTCAACTACACGAAAGACTTAGACCGCCTCGGCGTATTGCTCTGCATCAATGGCACGGGCATCCTCAATGCGTGGGTTCGCCGTAACGTCGCACCAGAGGGAATCTCATACGCAGACATGAACGTAATGATGGAGAATGTACCTATCGGTAGCGAGGGCGTGGCCATCATACCATTCGGAAATGGAGCAGAGCGAGTGTTGGAGAATCGGGAGATTGGTTGTAGCATTCATGGTATCAACTTCAATAAACATGGCAAGGCACACATCATGAGGGCAGCCCAAGAGGGAATCGTCTTCAGTTTCTGCTATGGAATGGAAATCATGCAACAGATGGGCATGGACATCCGCAAGATCCATGCGGGACGTGCCAACATGTTCCTCAGCGAGATATTCCGCAACACGTTGGCTGGCGTGAGTGGTGCCACTATCGAACTCTATGAGACCGACGGTAGCGTAGGTGCAGCCAAGGGTGCTGGCATGGGTTGTGGTCTTTACCGTGACCATGATGAGGCATTTGCCACATTGAAGAAACTCGCCGTCATCGAGCCAGACGAAAGCAAGCGCAACGAATACCTCAGTGCATACGCTCGTTGGAAAGAGCAATTGGAAGCATATATTTAACAAACAAATTTATCTTTTATAAACTTAAAACATTATGGCAAAAGAGTATTTTCCACAGATTGGAAAAATCCCCTTCGAGGGAACAGAGAGTAAGAACCCTATGGCTTTCCACTACTATGACCCTGAGAAAGTTGTAGCTGGAAAGAAGATGAAAGACTGGTTGAAGTTCGCTATGGCTTGGTGGCACACACTGGGCGGCGCAAGCGGAGACCAATTTGGCGGACAGACACGTTCCTACAAGTGGGACAAGGCAGAGGATGCCGTGCAACGCGCCAAGGACAAGATGGACGCTGGCTTTGAGATCATGGAAAAGTTAGGCATCGAGTATTTCTGCTTCCATGACATCGACCTCGTAGACGAGGCAGACACCATCGAGGAATATGAGGCTCGCATGAAAGCCATCACCGACTATGCCAAGGAGAAGATGGCTGGCACAAACATCAAACTGCTTTGGGGTACAGCCAACGTGTTCGGTAACAAACGTTACATGAACGGTGCTGCAACGAACCCCAACTTCGATGTTGTTGCTCGCGCTGCCGTACAAATTAAGAACGCCATTGATGCTACCATCAAGCTCGGTGGTACCAACTATGTGTTCTGGGGAGGACGCGAAGGTTACATGAGCCTATTGAACACCGACCAGAAACGTGAGAAGGAACACTTGGCCCAGATGCTGAAAGCCGCTCGTGACTATGCTCGCAAGAATGGCTTCACGGGAACATTCCTCATCGAGCCGAAACCCATGGAACCCTCCAAGCACCAATATGACGTTGACACAGAGACGGTCATCGGCTTCCTGAAGGCACATGGATTGGATAAGGACTTCAAGGTGAACATCGAGGTGAACCACGCCACACTCGCTGGACATACCTTCGAGCATGAACTGGCAGTAGCTGTTGACAATGGCATGTTGGGATCTATCGATGCCAACCGTGGTGATGCACAGAATGGATGGGACACCGACCAGTTCCCCATCGACAACTTCGAACTGACACAGGCCATGATGCAGGTCATTCGCAATGGCGGTCTGGGCAATGGCGGTTCCAACTTCGATGCCAAGTTGCGTCGTAACTCCACAGACCCCGAGGACATCTTCATCGCACACATCAGCGGTATGGATGCCATGGCTCGTGCCTTAGAGAACGCCGCAGCCATCTTGGAAGAGAGCGAGTTGCCAAAGATGTTCAAGGAGCGTTATGCAAGCTTCGACGCTGGTGAGGGCAAGGCTTTCGAGGAAGGCAAGCTGACATTGGAAGACCTTGTGGCTTACGCCAAGAAGAATGGCGAGCCCAAGCAAATCAGCGGCAAGCAAGAACTCTATGAGACCATCGTGGCATTATATTCGAAATAAGGCTATATCGTAGTTTTTTCATAAAGAAGTGGGCATTTCCCAAATCGGGGATGCCCACTTCTTCATGTTTATTATGTCAGACACTACTTCTTTGTGTCAATTTTCCAGTCACCATGGTCATCCTTACGCAACTTGATGTCTATGGTGTCTTTTTTGTCAGTAGTCGAAACAACAGCCATCTTCACTACGGCAGCACTATCCTCAACCAGCTGTTCCACAACATTGTAATCCTTGATGTCGCCCTTGTCTTCTGTCCTCTGTGCGAATGCCTTTTGCAAGAGTTCTTGATAAGATTCTTTCTCTGACTGTACTTTTTCGGGAGTTTCCAAGTCTTTCTTACTGAAATACATCAGATCTGTGTAACCTTTGAAGTCCTTGTTCTTCAAGCATTCCATTGATTGCTTTGCCACTCCTTTCGGCGAGTTGCTGCTTCCACAGCTTCCCAAAACAGCCAAGGCGACTAATACTACGGCAACAATAGCCACTACAAAAAATAAAAATTTCTTCATACCGTTTTTGTTTTAATTGTTTATAAAATACTTATTGATACACTTCTTCAAAATTTTACAACGGGCCTCAAATGCGTCGAATGATATACATCCGACGGGTAATACACCGCTGCATGTAACATCGGCAATTCTACCTCATGTGGTTCTGACATCACTAACCGCACCCCAGCACATTTATATGCATACATCACCAATTCAGTACAATACATCCGTGTCGTGTCATTCGAATCGTAGTCATGGTCAAATAGCACACCACGACGGAACACATCTAAAGCCGCTCGTGCCGCATATCTTGCAGTCAACTCATCATCTATCCGTGTTATCTCTCCCTTTCCAGCATAGACAACTGAAAAGAACGTCTGCACCTCATCCAGTTTTACCCTGTCCACATCGTCCTTGAAGTCTGGCTCGCCAGGAACGGCATGAACCACCATCTTGCGTCCCATCGTATCAACAACGATGCCAATATGCGAATAATTACCGTCTGTATCCATTAGTCGCACGGCATGACTCTCAATCCCGCTCCCCATCCTAAACACCACATCACCTTCTCGCAACACGATGCCATCTGGTAAGATGCAATGATTTCCATGTTTGGTACTGTCACCACAGCCAATATTCAACAAGGAACTCCCAATGAGCAATGCAGTTCCTACCTTTGCAAATATATACATCATTTCAACACGAACCCGTCCACACATATACTAAAATGACATTTTTTTGGGAAACTGGATAATATCTGTATTGATATTTGGATATTTAGCGGATAGAACTTGGAGTCTCTTCTTTGTCTTCTCCATGAAATCATGGTACTCGGCGGATTCAGGATGAAACGGGTGGTGTCCCAATGCCTCTTTGATAGGCTTCCATTCTTGCAGGAACAAGAAGGTATCTTTCGAGAAGTACGTCTCGGCAAAGCGTTGGTAGATATACTCCACGGCTTGGTCAGAAGGATGTAACATATCCTCCTTGTAGAAACGATAGTCACGCAACTCGTCGTTGACAATCTCGTAAGCAGGGAAATAGCACACGGGCGACTCGTTGGAATGCAATGTCTTGACAGTTTTCTCCACGGCAAGCAACAAGGTAGCCTTGGACAATTGGCTACCATGGAATCCGTACTTGGCATATCGAATAGGGCTGACGGTAAGGATGACCTTCACTTGTGGATTGCGTAGGCGGAGTAGTTGGATGGTTTGCATCAGGTAATCGGCACAAGCCTCCACCGTCAACTCCTCCTCCCGAAACATCGACTGAGGGCGTTTGGCACAATTATCCACTATTTCACCAGACGATTTCAATATATACACATGGTTGGTTCCTAATGTCAATACCGCAACATTCGGTATTACCTCGATGGGTAGACGTTGGATAGAATGAAGAACGCTTGCGGGATTATACATCACCCCAAAAGGATTGACCTCCGCTCGGAATTGTTCTTGAAGAAAGCGTCTTCCCATATTGTCGGCAAAACACGAGCCAACAAATAGCATCTTCTCACATGGCGGGATCTCAAACTCCGCCTTGGGAATGTTGACGATAGTCCTTAATTCCATGATGCGATGTCATTAACTCCTACTTACCTGCAATCCCTTTTCACTCAAACTCATGTCAACAAACCGGGCATTTGCATTCTGCCTGTTGGCTTGGAGGATTTGCTTGACCTTAACCGCCGCCTCGGGGTCTTTGGCTATCATATAGAGATAACCACCGCCACCTGCACCCGGTAATTTATAACCTAAGCAGAGGTCATCTATCAAATTCGTCAACCTTCGTACTTCGGGGGGATTTGTCCCACTATCAATTGCTTGGTTTTGCACCCACGTCTTTCCAACAAGTCGTCCCATCTCGGTGAAATTCTCTCGCTGGATGGCCTCGAACATATCCATCGCATGAGCCTTCATTTCACGGAGCATGGCAATTTCCTCATGTTGATTGAGGAACATCTTGCGCACAATTTCCGCCAGAATCTTCTTGGCTGTCCGCGTGATACCTGTATAATATAATAGGTGGCAGGCACGATATTCGGGTTCGGTGTACAGACGGGAGGGCAACCAACGGACAACAGGATTCTGATAAAACTCCCGTTCGGTCTGCAACAACTTCACACCAGGCAACAACCCACCAAACTGGTCTTGCCAACCGCCTCCTGTGGTCAACAACTGCTCCAATACCAACGTGCGATGTCCTATTTCGTTCTTGTCCCAAGAGAGACCGCAAAAGTCATTCAATGCTCCTAATACCGTAGATGCCAATAGGCTACTCGTGCCGAGTCCACTGCCTGCGGGAATAGCGGAAAGCAAGGTCAATTCAATGCCACAACCGAAAGCTTGTAATTGTTTTTCCAACGAATCAAATGGCTCGGAGGAGAATTGGGGATGGAATCCCGACAACACCAATGCCGCTTTGGGTATGGAGAAAGGATTGCCCACCTTGCGGAAATCGGCTATTTCATCGTAAGTTCTCACCGTCTCGGATGCCCCGAGGTCGATGCTACGCAACACGATATATGGCTCCTTGCATGGCTTCACGTATGTTTGCAAGGGTGGTTGTCCATTCAGTTCGATAGCGAAATTCACCACACTACCCCCTTCCATCAGGCAATAAGGCGGCGTGTCGGTCCATCCACCAGCGATGTCGATACGCACAGGGCTGCGTCCCCATACTATCTGGTCACCATAAACTGACATCTTGGGCGATTGTTTCTTGGCAAGAGCTTGCGAAGTAAGACCTTGGCGTAAGAGACCAAACGCCTTTTCCTCGTTCACTTGGTATGGCAAACCTTTCCGTCGTTCCAACTCCGATCGGAACATGGCATCGTGGATGCGGGTGAGCAACGGTTCATCTTCAGGCAAAGGATGAGGCATGGCGATATTCCCTTGGGCAAATTCATTAGCGGCATTCTCCAAATCCACTTGGTAAAACACGCTATGGGCATAGTTGTTTGCCAAAAAAGGCCAGTTCTTCATTCGGTTTTCCTTCCGTTGTTGGAACAATCTAATAAGGTTTGCGTGGTCAGAAATCTCGTCGGCACTCAACTTTCTAGCTCGCTCCCACAACATCTTACCACCTTGTTGATACGGCTCATTCAGCATCCATCGCAACACCAACCCCACATCCCCGATATCATTCACCACAGGGAATAGTTTTGCCGACTGGATGTCACAATTGTCATCATCTAACACAACTCCTCGGTCAACCACCCATTTCATGAGGGACTGACCGATGAATTGGGTACCAGGTTGATTGACTATCCCCTTGAACTTGTCCTCGAAACCATACGGACGGACGGCATAACCATCCTCCCCAATGGGAACAATATCCACACATTGCCCAGCATGAAGTTCTATCTCCCACTGGTTTTCGGGTACTCCCGTAATGATATGATGATGAGAAAGCTGCCATCTCTCGCTCACACAACTATTCTCCACCCACAAATGATGGTTGTTGGAGGTTATCTTGACCCATGTCTCCGCGTTCTGGATAAACATTGAAGGGTGTGGTTTGCGGGAATGGTGCATAATCTCGCGCTGGTCGTTGACGAGATTCTGTACCGCCAAGGTTGAGGAAATGATTTCGGGCGATGTACCATAATGGTAGAACTCACCGCCTGGCAAGGGAAGGATGGCTACCTTCAAGTCCTTGATTTCATTATCCTGCATCGTCGGCTCTGTACCCAAGCAACATCCGAAATCGGAATAAAGGTCGTAATAGCACATGTCT
>JAFYZV010000229.1 GCA_017548525.1 Prevotella sp. | reverse complement strand
CTCATAAAGGCCAGGCTCAAATCATCCTCGCTCACACCGAGATGGGAATGGGTGTCGACTTCATGATGGGGACCCCACTGTCAACATCGGGCAAGACCTCGTTCCTGGTACGTTGATTGACGAGGAGGCGCACACGTATGAGATTGCGTCGGTCGGTTCTTGGAATCCCATTTCTTGGAAAAACGGCAACAACAAACTCGACATCAATGATGCCAATGGCACCAAGCTCTACTTCGTCATGGGTACAGGCAACCCCTACGTGAAGATGTTTTGCGAGGAGGTGTTCCGCGATGGCTCTGCCACGGGTACTTATCGGGCACAATATGAATACTACAAGCCCGGTATGCAAACCATGCCGCTCGTAGGACTTTACTACAAGTTCACTCCCAAAGTGGACGGAACGTTGAAAGTGTTGATTTGGGCAAACAAGGGAAACCGTAACACCTACGTCATCGATGACGTGACCAAGCAAGCCGTGACACTCACCGCAGAGGGCTATGTCAACGGAAAGCGTGCCAACTACACCACCCCAGCCATTGACCCAGAGACGGGCGAGCAGAAGGTGGACAACCAAGGCAACCCCATCTATGAGCAATACCAAATCTTCTTCACCCCCGAGCAGATTGACTCCATCCATAATGACTACATCTATGGTAGCTATTACAGGATGCTCAAAGCCAACGAGGAGGCTGCCGCTGCTGGCACTGAACTGCCTTATACTGAAGAAAAACTTGCTGCCGAGAAAGAGACTTGCGATGCCAACGCAGAAGCCCGCAAGTATGTGCTCTCCACGGGAGGACAGGCTTTCTGGGGATGGATTACGTTCCGCGTGGAAGGCGGTAAGAGCTACTGGCTCTTCCAAGACAGCTCGCAAGTGGGATTTGGCGGATATGACTTCACCACAGGTGACGAGCCTCAGCCACAGGGAGATAACCTCAACGAGATCGTTGATGCCACTGCTACTGAAAACGGAGAGACCATCGTCAACCTCGATGGTGGTAAGGAATACACCATGAATGCTCCCATCAACAAGGCCAACCTCACCATCGCCGCCCCCGAAGGCAGCAATGCGAAGATCAAGATGGAGGCTGGTGCCACCTTCGCTCCTAATAGTAACATCATCCTGAAGAACGTTGACATTGACGCAAGTGCCATCTCCGACGCTCTCGTTCAACTGAATGCCGAGCCACTCGCTGCATCTTTAGGTACAGGCGATTATTACTTCATCAACGACATCCAGCTCATCAACTGCAACATTACCGATGCCCCGCAAATCATTTACGACAACAACGTGAAGTATTGCGCCGCCAACGTGCTGATTGATAATTGCGTTATCTCGCTCAACAACAAGGCTGCCGATAAGAAGACCGCTATCTTCTTCGCACAGGGATTCGCCAATAACCTGACCATCAAGAACACCACCATCAGCAGCAAGGGTACTGACCAAGACTACTTCGTGCGCTATAGCAATGCTGGACGTTGCGACCGCGCAGGCTTCGAGAGCAACAGCATCACTTATGAGAGTTGCACATTCTATAACGTAGCCAAGGCTGGTCAATGGGGTAACTACAGTGGTTTCGCAGGACGTGGCACATCATTCTGGACGATGACCAACAACATCTTCGTGGACTGTGGTAATGGCCAAGTGGCACGTCGCTATCTTGGTGGACGTGGAGACCAAAAAACCGCCACTTTCGCCAACAACACATATTGGTTTGATGGTGCGGCAGAAGACACGGGCAACTATGACAATAGCGGCACTGCCATCACCTCCGACCCCGCTTTGAAAGACCCTGCTAACGGCGACTTCACACCAACGGGCGAGGCACAGGTGGCTGCCAAGACGGGTGACCCACGCTGGCTCAACGCATTGGCTATCCACTTTGTCAACACCGATACCGACGATATCAACGCTCCCATCTACAACCTTGCTGGACAGCGTGTATCATCTACCACCAAGGGTATTCTCATCAAGAACGGAAAGAAGTTCATTAACCGTTAACGATGGAATAAGAAACATTCCATGACATTCCCACATAGGGGCGTGATATTTGAAGTGAACCCCAGAAGTTTGACAAAAAACTTCTGGGGTTCACTTAATGATGTCCTACTAAAAACTATATATATCAACGGACGGTGATGTGGAAACAGCCCTGTTTCACCTCGTATTTCACCCAGCATTGCTTGCCTTCGCGCAAGTCGCGAAGCACTTCCGATAGAATCCATTTCAACGAGTCGTTCCCCACCTGTCGGCGCTTGGGTCCGTCGGGGTCTTCCACGGTCATGTACCGATTATAACAGATGTCGAATGTCGTGCCATACATGTGGCAACTGTTCTCCGTAGCGTTGCCGTTGTAACGTTGCAATTTCGCCACATCATCCTTGCTGCGGAGCACACTCGTCACGATAATCTTATGGAGAGGAACGCCCTTCACCTGCAAGCTATCGAAGAAATTGCGCCCGATGTCCTGTAGCAAGGTGGAGGCACGAGGCACCAAATACGGTATGCTCCGGCTCAACTTGTCCACATGGAAATAGGGATTGCTCCCCACATACACCAACTCCGCCTTGCGACTCTCCGCCTCCGCACGGTTTTGCACGGGGCGCACACCCCATTTATGTGCCGAAACCTCCTGCACCGACTGCGAGTCCGGGAATGTCACCCTGTAGCTGGGAACACTAAAGATGCGATTCTTCACGGGTTTCCCATCTGCGCCAAAGAAACGGCTTGGCGACTGGATGGCAGTAACAGAGTTGGGAGTGGGCTTTTGAGGCTGGGGTGTCTCAACCTCCTCTTTCTTCTTTTCTACCACCTTTTCAGGAGCCTTCTCATTCTTTTTTTCAACTTTTTCTTCCTCTTGGGGAGCGGCTTCCTTCGACACAACCGAGTCATTCTGTGCCACCAAACTTTCCCTTGGCTCTGCCACAGAGGGGAAAATACAACGAATCATCGCCAATATCACCACCGTCATGGCAAACCCTTGCAAGTATCTATTCTTGGAAATTTTCATCATCAATCATCATTTTCGACCGCAAAGTTACTAAATAATTGACAATTTCACGATACCAATACTATTTTTTCATGCGTGACAAATCAAGTAAAAAGACACTTAAAACATGTCGAAACACACCCGTCAAAAAGCGTAAAATGAAGATAATCAGCGTATTATTTGGTTATTTGGGAAAAAGTTATTACCTTTGCAGCCGAAAAGAATTAGGATAACACCATTCCTGTTTTGGTAACAGCAACACGGTGAAGTTATTAACGGAGCCTTTCATGGGCGGCATGATGTGTTATCATGCCAACATGTTGAGCAAATCTACTTTTTCTCCTGCTCGGGTTCCATAAATAAATTGGTATGAAGAAAATTGAGAGAATTGTATTGACATTGTTATTCATGCTCGTGACAAACCCCTACTCTGCTTTCGCAGGAGGCAACGGGAACAGCAAGCAGACGAGCAAGTTCGACTGGAGCGACGTAATGGATGCCATCATCCAAGTTGAGAGCAACGGAAACAGACATGCCAAGAACGGCAACCAAGTGGGCGCGATGCAAATCACCCCAATTCTCGTAAAAGACTGCAACCAAATCCTCAAACAGAGAAAAAGTAACAAGAGGTATACCCTTCAGGATCGGTTCAGCATCGAGAAGTCCAAGGAAATGTTCCTGCTCATCCAGTCTTGGTACAACCCCAATAACAATATTGAGAAAGCCATCCGTTCATGGAACGGGGGTGCCAATTACAGTGTACGGGGTACCCAGAAATACTTTGAGAAAGTGTTGAGAGCCATGAAATAATTGGCAAGAATATGAAAAACGACCAGCAAAGAGCCTATATCGGCATTTGCTGGTCGTTTTTATGTGATAATAAATCTTAAAATGTCATGACTTTTCCATTTTTTCACTATCTTTGTCCATCATATAACTCTAAACAAAGGAAACATGACAGCATTATTAATCATTATTGCCATCGTCGCCGTAATCGGCCTCTGGGCAGTGGGAGTGTACAACAACCTCGTAAAATTAAGGAACAACCGTGAGAACGCCTTTGCCAATATCGACGTCCAACTGAAGCAACGCCATGACTTGGTGCAGCAGTTGGTGGCTACCGTGAAGGGCTATGCAGCACATGAGAAGGAAGTCCTTACTAAAGTGACAGAAGCCCGCGCCGCCGCCATGAATGCCACAGGCATCAACGAGAAGATTGAAGCAGAGAACCAACTGACAAGTGCCTTGCAGGGATTGCGCGTCTCCTTGGAGGCTTATCCCGACCTGAAAGCCAACCAGAACTTCTTGCAGTTGCAAGAGGAGATTGCCGACATCGAGAACAAGCTCGCCTCCGTGCGCCGCTACTTCAACACCGCCACACGCGAACTCAACAATGCCGTGCAGACCTTCCCGTCAAATATCTTCGCCAACATCTTTGGTTTCAAGAAGGAGCCTATGTTTGAAGTGACGAAAGACGAGCGCACCAACCTTGACAAAGCCCCCGAAATCAACTTCTAAACGATGAGATATGTAGGCATCCAAACCCAGATCCAGCGCAACAACATGATGAGCGTGCTGTTGCTGTTGCTCTTTCCCATCATCATATTGGGAATGATTTGGGTTTTCCTCGCCCTGATTAACTACTTCGGCAGCGGCTATTACGACGACTATGGAAACTTTGTCAACGAGGTTAGCTTGGCAGATGTCAACCATTATTTCATCACTACCATCCCGTGGGTCATCATCGGCGTGGCGATATGGTTTGCCATCGCCTACTTCTCCAATACATCAATGATCCGTAATGCCGTGGGTGCCCATAGCGTAACACGCAAGGAAAACCCACGACTATACAACATCGTGGAGAACCTCTGCATGGTGTGCAACATGGAGATGCCACAAATCAACATCGTGGATGACCCAGGACTCAACGCCTTTGCCAGTGGTATCGACAACAAAAGCTATACCGTGACTGTGACAACGGGGCTGATGAACCTACTCGATGATAACGAACTGGCGGGTGTCATCGGCCATGAACTGACGCATATCCGCAACCGCGACACGCGACTGCTCATCACGAGCATCATCTTCGTGGGTATCGTCTCCACCATCATGTCGCTCGTCATGCGTATGATGAACAATGTGATGGTGTTCGGGCGATATAGCGACGGCGACCGCAACGGACGCGGCAGCGGTCCTTCGTATATGCTGATCTTGGTGGTGGGCATCATCTGTTGTGTCATAGCCTACATCTTCACGCTACTCACACGCTTTGCCATCTCCCGAAAGAGGGAATACATGGCAGATGCGGGCGGTGCTGAACTGTGCGGAGACCCCTTGGCGTTAGCCTCCGCTTTGCGGAAAATTTCTGGCAACCCAGGCTTAGGTAGTGCTGGAAGGGAGGATGTGGCGCAGTTGTTCATCATCCATCCCAAGGACATGGCACAAGGTTTCATGAGTTTCATGAATTCCTTGTTCAGCACACATCCTGACACGGAGAAACGCATTGCTATCCTTGAACAATTCTAAAAAGACTTCAAACCCACCGCTCGACGGTGGGTTTTTCTTGGTATATACCACAACTGGGAATCATAGAAGATTATATTGAGATTCGTAAACGCGGCATATACCAAAAGCGGATGATGCCTCAGTTTTCCACGCCGTCATCGGTTGTTGGGCAAAATGTTATCCTTTGTCTTGCGTTAATGGGGAGATTTTTGTAATTTTGCAAAAATTCTAACAAAACGACATCATGATGAAGAAAGTCACCTTCTTGATATTGATGGGATGCTTATACATGTTGCATCCCACTTTTGCACAAAACAAACTTGACATCAAGACCATCACTGACGGGAAGTTAGCAGCCCAGCGCATGAGTGGCATCATCCCCATCGACGGCACCGACCAATATGCCCGCATTGAAAACGACGGCACGCAAATCAAGACTTACTCGTTCAAGACGGGCAAGGAGACGGGCATTCTCTTCGATGCCAAGCACACCCAGGGCGAAACTATCAAGCGGATAGACGGCTATATCATGTCGCCCACAGGAGGGAAGATGCTCATACAGACCAACACCAAGCCCATCTATCGCCGCTCGTTCACCGCCGACTATTACATTTACACCATCGCGAGCCGTAAGTTGGAGCGTCTTTCTGATGGCGGACCGCAACAAGTACCCACGTGGTCGCCCGATGGAAACCTCATTACTTTCGTCCGCGAGAACAACATCTACCTCGTTAAGTTGCTCTATAACAATTCGGAGAGCCAAGTAACCAAGGACGGCAAGTTCAATGAAATCATCAACGGAATCCCCGATTGGGTGAATGAAGAGGAGTTCAGTTTCAACAAGTCGCTCTGTTTCAATGCCGATGGCACGATGATTTGTTGGAT
>JAFYZV010000228.1 GCA_017548525.1 Prevotella sp. | reverse complement strand
TCAATAATTCTTTGTACTTTTGCAACCGAATTTAAGATTTAGGTGACAAAAATGAATCAAATGAGCGCATCCTTCTTTTATTTCTATTTTTACTTTGCAGGCAACTGTAAAGCGGGAGGTTGCGTGTAATTTTCGACCAATGGAAAGATAATATATACAAGACGGTCCCGCATGATAGCAGGGCCGTTTTTTCATATAGATAAGAAGATGAAGAGAATTGCCATACAAGGAAAGCTTGGGTCGTTCCACGACATTGCCGCTCGCCAGTATTACGAAGGTGAGCAAGTACAGGTGATTTGTTGTTCCACGTTTGAGGAAGTGTTTGATAACATCAAGCGCGACCCAACGGTTATTGGAATGCTTGCCATAGAGAATACCATAGCGGGGTCGCTATTGCACAACTATGAATTGTTGCGTGCCTCGGGCGTAACCATCGTGGGGGAGCATAAGTTGCATATCGAGCATTGCATCTGTTGCCTACCCGATGACGATTGGGACACCATTCAGGAGGTGCATTCACATCCCGTGGCGTTGATGCAATGCCGTGGCTTCTTGGCAAACCATCCTGACCTGAAGGCGGTGGAAGCGGAGGACACGGCTGGCTCGGCAGAATATATCAGTAAGAACCGATGCCGTGGGTGGGCTGCCATCTGCCATTCTTCGGCTGCGGAGATGTATGGCATGAAAGTGTTGGAAAACCATATCGAGGACAACAAGCACAATTTCACCCGCTTCCTCGTAGTTTCAACCCCACAGAAAGCCGACTTTTTGCGGCCATTGGATAAGGTGGACAAGTCGAGTTTGGTGTTTCTCGTTCCCCATGAGGAGGGTAGTCTTTCGAAGGTACTCACCATCTTGTCGTTCTATAGCATTAACTTGACAAAAATCCAGTCCCTTCCCGTGATAGGACACGAATGGGAATACCTTTTCTATGTGGATGTAACTTACAATAATTTAATAAGGTATAGGCAAAGTATAGATGCCATCATCCCTTTAACTCGTGAACTCAAGATATTAGGAGAATACATAGGAGCATAAGTCTTATAAGTTCCCTATAAGTCTTATTAGCACTATAAGTTCCATAACCCCATAAATTAAAAAGAATGATACAACCAGCAGACAGACTTTCATTGGTACAGGAATATTACTTCAGTAGGAAATTGAAGGAAGTGGCAAGACTCAATGCCGAGGGAAAAGACATCATCAGCCTCGCCATTGGTAGTCCCGACATGCCCCCTTCGCCACAGACAGTGGAGAAACTTTGTGAGGTAGCTCATCAACCGAATGCCCATGGCTACCAGCCGACGATGGGGACAGCCGAATTGCGGCAGGCAATGGCGAGCTTTTACCAGAAATGGTATGGCGTAGAACTCGACCCACAGACAGAGATACAGCCCTTGATTGGAAGCAAGGAGGGCATCTTGCATGTGACATTGGCATTCTGCAACCCTGGCGACAAGGTGTTGGTTCCCAATCCCGGTTATCCCACCTATACGTCGTTGAGTAAGATCCTTGGTGCGACAATCGTCAATTACAATTTGCGCGAGGATAATGGTTGGCAACCCGATTTTGATGAGTTGGAACGGATGGATTTGTCTGGAGTGAAACTGATGTGGACTAATTATCCCAATATGCCCACGGGGGGCAATGCGCGGATGGATACCTACGAGCGGCTCGTTGCCTTTGCAAAAGCCCATGATATTGTTGTCGTCAACGATAATCCTTATTCTTTCATACTTAACGAACATCCCATGTCTCTCTTGCAAGTAGAAGGTGCGAAAGATTGTTGTATTGAATTTAACTCCATGTCGAAAAGCCATAACATGCCTGGTTGGCGTGTGGGATTGTGTGCAACAAATGCCCAATTCATCTCGTGGATATTGAAGGTGAAGAGCAACATCGACAGCGGTACGTTCCGTGGAATACAATTAGCGGCAGCCGAGGCTTACAACACGAACACGTTGGAATGGCACCGTGAGGCAAACATTCATGTGTATCGTCGTCGGAGAGACGTTGCCGAACAAATCATGACGGCATTAGGTTGTTCGTTTGATCCCAATCAAGTGGGTATGTTCCTTTGGGGAAAGATTCCCGAGAGATATAATAATGCGGAAGAACTCACCGAACGGGTGTTGCATGAGGCACGGGTGTTCATCACGCCGGGATTCATCTTTGGCTCGAATGGTGAACGGTATATCCGTATCAGTTTATGTGCGAAAGACGAAAAAGTGAAAGAAGCCCTGCATAGAGTAAAAGCTCTTGAGTGGTAGGAAATGAAACAAATTAAGACATTGAAAATATGGAACTGGAATTAGAACCTTTAAAATTGCCGAGTGATAATGAACGTCCTTTCGTCATCGCAGGACCTTGTAGTGCGGAAACGGAAGAGCAAGTGATGAAAACCGCCCTTGAGCTGAGGATGAAGGGTTGCCATAATTTCCGCGCAGGGGTGTGGAAGCCACGTACCAAGCCTGGGGGCTTTGAGGGGAATGGCGAGAAAGCCCTGCCTTGGATGCAACGTGTGAAGAAGGAAACGGGGATGATGGTTGCTACTGAGGTTGCAACCCCCGAGCATGTGGAGTTGGCTTTGAAATATGATATAGACATCTTGTGGATAGGTGCCCGTACTTCTGCCAATCCTTTTGCCGTACAGGCATTGGCTGATGCGTTGCAGGGTGTGGACGTTCCCGTGTTTGTAAAAAACCCTGTCAATCCCGATATTGAGTTGTGGATTGGTGCTTTGGAGCGAATCAATCAAGCGGGGGTCAAACGGTTAGGGGCCATTCATCGTGGATTCTCTTCGTATGACAAAAAGATTTACCGAAATCTCCCCATGTGGCAGATCCCCATCGAGTTGCGCCGACGCTATCCCGAACTGCCCATGATTTGTGACCCCAGCCACATCGGAGGTCGTCGCGAGTTGGTGGCACCACTTTGCCAACAGGCGATGGACTTGGGCTTTGACGGATTGATAGTAGAAAGCCATTGTGAGCCTGACAAGGCGTGGAGCGATGCCAAGCAGCAGGTCACTCCCGATGTGTTGGACTATATCCTCAGCCTACTGGTCATCCGCGATGAGAAAATCTCTACGGAAGGCATTACGCAACTGCGCCACCAGATTGACGAATTGGATAACCAGTTGATGGACTTATTGGCAAAACGGATGCGCGTTTGCCGCGAAATCGGTCAGTATAAGAAGGAACACAACATGACCGTGTTGCAGACCAACCGCTACAATGAGATTCTTGAAAAGCGCGGAGCGCAAGGGTCGTTGTGTGGAATGGCTCCCGATTTTGTTGCACAAGTATTTGAGCATATCCACGAGGAGAGTGTCAGGCAGCAGATAGAGATTATTAATCAGTAGAAAGAACTCCTACAATACCACAATAGTATGAAGATATTAGTGATGGGTGCAGGCAAGATGGGGTCTTTCTTCATCGACCTGTTGAGTTTCGAGCATGAAGTGGCAGTATTCGAGAAGGATCCTAAGCGGATGCGATTCACTTACAACTGCCAGCGGTTTACCGAACTTGATGAGATACATGGCTTCAAGCCCGAATTGGTCATCAATGCCGTGACGGTCAAATACACGATTCCCGCATTCAAGGAGGTGATTCCCCATCTCCCGAAAGATTGTATCATCACGGACATTTCGTCGGTAAAGACAGGATTGAAGGAGTTTTATGAGTCAACGGGAATGCGCTATGCTTCTTCACATCCCATGTTTGGACCGACATTTGCCAACCTCAACCAACTCTCCGAGGAAAATGCGATTATCATCAATGAGGGCGATTTCATCGGTCGGCTGTTCTTCAAGGACCTCTATCAGAACTTGGGACTCCACATCTATGAGTATTCGTTTGACGAGCATGACAAGACAGTGGCTTACTCTTTGAGTATTCCTTTTGTTTCCACTTTCGTCTTTGCCGCCGTGATGAAGCACCAGGATGCTCCAGGTACAACGTTCAAGCGGCACATGAGGATTGCCAAAGGCGTTCTCAATGAAGATGATTACCTTCTTCAGGAAATCCTTTTCAATCCCTATACTCATGACCAAGTGAGCCAGATCCGCACGGAATTGAAGGAACTCCTTGAAATCATAGACAACAAGGATGCTGACGGAATGAAGGGTTATTTAAAGAAAATTCGCGACAATGTGAGACGGGATATAGAAATCAACCGATAAAGGGTTGTTTATCAAGAGAATCCGATGTGGTTTTTTATCAACATCGGATTTTTTGTTGTTGGTTAAGGTAAGCCGATTTTGTTCATCGTTGCGCAAACGTTTACGTTAAGAATTGCTAAACTACTATGATGGTTATTGTCGTGATTGAAATGTTTTGTTTAAATTTGTAAACGAAATCATGATCATCATTTTACACAATTCTTTTATTAACTAAAAACAAATCATTTATGACCAAAAAGCATTTCAGGCTATTTGTCTGGTCATTCCTAATGATGTTGGGAATGACGCAAACTGCTATGGCCGCCGATTTCAAGGACTTTAGTGTCATTGTGAACAACCAAACTGGTACGTTGTTGACCAGCGAGGAGCAAGTGCAAGGCACGTCTTTCTCTTTCGGTGTTGCCGTAGCAGCTGATGGAACAGTCAGCCGCGTGGAAGTGGATGACGAATCCTCTATTGCCACGGTCAGTGGTAAGTACCACAGCGACCATGGAAGTACGGGATTACAGGTGGTGGTGCCTGTCAATGGTAACGTGAAGATTACTGTTGGACAGTGTACTTACAGTACTAACACCATTACGGTGAAAAACAGCAATGGTGAGACTGTTGTTTCCAAAACACCTTCTGGACCGGCATGTTGGAAGAACAACCGTTCCAACGTGGATGAGCTTTATTACACTGGCGACGCTACGACGCTGACTATCTCTGGTATGGGCTATTGTCCCTACGTTGCCGTGGAGGCTGTGGAAGAGGTGATTACGAAGTACACCGTGAATTTCTCTCTTGGAAGCGAAACGGCTGAAGGTGTGGTTCCTGCTGGCAGCGAAGTGGTAGCTGACGAATCTGTCACGATTCCCGCCAACTTCACCCTTTACAAGGAAGGTTACACGTTGACAGGATGGACAGATGGCACGAATACGTTTGCCACTGGCACAACTGTTACTCCAGAAAGTGACCTTATCCTCACTCCAGTATTTACGGAGAATAGTGTGGCATTGGCAGACCGTACGTCGCCAGTCACCTTGAAGTGGACGTTCCGCCGTGATGCTGGTGCACCCACGGTACAATTCCAAAATGTCACGGGCATTTGGGTGACACAGGCAACTGTGAATGGTGAGACTATCGACGTGAAGCTCGACTTCAACACAAGCCCTGGAAAGTTGAACAATAGCTCTTGGAACGATTGGGCACAGGTGAACAATGGAACGACATTCACCATCCCTTCTTGTAAGGGTGCAACTGTTTCGATGGAGGCTTACAGTACCATTACAACCACGACGATTGATGGACAGAGTGACTACACACAGGCACAGACCATCAGCTATGAGGTTGCCAATAGCGCTGAGACCATTGATGTCGTGATAGGCGATGGCTCGTATTACCGTTATATCCAGACGGTGTTGCCCGTGGTGGCATCGAGTGGCGGAACGACTTACACCGATGAGGAAGCAAGTGTCATTTGGAATTTCAATACGACAACAAATGGTGTCGCTGATACAGTAGTACCATCTGAAGGCTTCAGCATGACGGGCGTTGACCTTGGCGACCTTACGGTTACGGGTCTTGGCACTCGTTCCGCAGATGATAAAGCAGAAGGGGTGACATTCGTTAAGCTGAAACCTGCTGGTAGTACAACTGCCGCTTCATGGGTGTTGAAACCAGCATCAGGATTGACATTTACCCCCACCAAGGTTAGCATGTGGATTCAACGATTTGGAACAGATGCACAAAATGGTGTGACTATTTCTGCGAAATTGGAAGACGGAACGTCTGTAACTTTGGGAAACTATACCGCTCCTCGTGCCAACAAGACACAAGCAGAAGACAAGTATGGATCGAGCGATAACTATACTAATTATGTAGAAATAGAACTGACAGAAAATCAACAACAGCAATTGGCAACGTCTGGTACATTCACGTTGTCTGCAACTGTTGGCGTGGGGAATACCAAAGAAGGTGGCTTCAGCGATGTCCGCGTTTATGGCTTGCTCAACGGTACTGCTGCTGATGTCAATAAGTATTCTATTGATGTGGTTGCATCTCCAGAAGAGGGAGGCTCTATTAATGTTTACCCATTGTCAGAAGAGTATGAGGAAGGTACAGAGGTGACATTGACTGCTATCGAGAACTTCGGTTACGACTTTGTGAACTGGACTAACGCCGCTGGCGAGGAGGTTTCAACCGAGGCTAAGTTCAAGTACACCGTGAACAGCGACGAGACACTTACTGCCAATTTCGTACAGGTCGAGACCTACGAACTGGCTTTGACAGTTGATGGTACCAATGATTACATGGTGACGGTCAACCCCGCCCCAACGGTGGTTGACGGCAAGTACATGTATGAGGCAGGACAGGCCGTACAACTCACAGCCAACCAATACGAGAACCTCGTGACCTTCACCAACTGGAGTGATGGCGAAACCAATAGCTCGAAGCTCATCAGCATGACTGAGGACATTGAGATTACCGCATTCTATGCCCAGGCAGACATCATCGCCGGATGGGACTTCTATACCGCTGGCAATAATGGCCGCAAGGCAGACTTCGCCGCACAGGACAACGATGCCGATGCACTTAACCTTGTCTTAACAGCAGATCCAACCCAGATCAGCGGCTGGCTCGATAAGTCAACACTCGGTGCTGGTGGTTACGAGAGCTTCGCTGGTGCTGCCGTGAACTGGCGTACGGGAAGCAGCGATGGCGACGTGGGTAACTGGCATTGGCAGACCAAGGTGAATGCGGCTGCCTTCGAGAGCATCAACGTGCAGTTCCAAATGTTGTATAACTATAATGCTTACCAGACCTATCTGGCAGAGTACTCACTTGACGGAGAGAACTGGACTCAGTTCGGTAGCATTACAATGACGGGCGCAAAGCAAGTTGCATCGTTCAGCGAGCAACTGCCCGCAGAAGCCAACAACCAGACCGAACTCTATATCCGTATGCGTGCCGACAAGGAGAACTCCAATGTCAACGGTACGGCTTCTGCCAACGATGGCAACACCTTGGCCATGTTCTTTATCACGGGTACTCCGAAACTCGTTGATGATGGTACGGCTCCCGTTCTCATTTCGACTGTGCCCACCAATGGTGCCACAGGTGCATCGGCAAGCGGCAAGATTGTGCTTACCTTCGACGAGCGCGTCAAGCTGGCAGACAACTCCGTGGCTACATTGGGTAACATGACCCTCACACCGACCGTGAGCGGCAAGACCGTTACGTTCGAGTACAAAGGTCTGGAATACGGCACAGAGTACACCTTCACTCTGCCTGGAGGTTCTATCGCTGACCTGACAAACAACTTTGTTGAGGACGATATTACCCTTTCGTTTACCACCATGATTCGTCCGAGTGTCACGAAGGGTATCTATGACTATGTGGTTGAGAATGTTGACGACCTGATGGCAGCCATCGCAGAAGCCCAGGCTCGTAGCGACAAGAATGTGCGCTACCGTGTGTTCATCAAGAATGGTGAGTACACCATTCCTCTCTACTCCACCACGAAGACCTGCAATGGCTATGAGGTACCTGAGTGTATCACGTTCATCAACACCGACAACCTCTCGATGATTGGTGAAAGCCGCGACGGTGTTATCATCACCAACGGCATTGACAAGAACGCGACATTCGCTGGCACCTACGGCACCACGAGCAAGTACGATGGTATCGGCAACAGCGATGTGTTCCAATTGCGTGGCCAAGGTTATTATTGGCAAGATCTGACTGTTGAGTCTGGAATGGACGATGCTACAGGTCGCGACCTCGCTATCCACGATCGTGGTACACAGAACATCTACAAGAACGTTGGCTTGCGCGGCTACCAAGACACTTGGACCTCCAATAACGACAACGGTCTCTATTACTTTGAGGATGGCTATGTCCGTGGACGTACCGACTACATGTGTGGTAAGGGTGACATCTTCTGGAACCGTGTTGAACTGCGTCAGATTGCCGGTGGCTATGCTTCCGTGCCTTCGAAACCCAAGCAGTATGGATGGATTTACAAGGACTGCACCATCAATGGTGAAGGCTCCAATGTTGACGGCAACTATACCCTCGGTCGTCCGTGGGGTAGCGGTACACCTATCGCCCTCTTCATCGATACGAAGATGAACGTCGTTCCCTCCGCTATCGGCTGGAATGAGATGAGTGGCGGTTGGCCCGCACGTTTCGCTGAATACAACTCCATGACCTCTTCTGGCAGCGTCATCGACCTCAGCGGTCGTAAGAAGACCTTCGGCGACGGTCATACAAATAACCCTGTACTGACAGCAGAGGAAGCTCTTGAGAACAGCGATCTCCACCGCATGTATGGAGACTGGGATCCAACGCTCTTGACCGAGCAAGCTCCCGCTCCTGCCAATGTCGTCCTCAGTGGCAACACATTGACTTGGGACAACAGCAACTACGTGTTCTGTTGGGCAATTGTGAAAGACGGTCGTGTGATTGACTTCACCACCGAGCCTACTTATGAGGTTGACGATGCAAGCGCAACGTATGCTGTTCGTGCAGCCAATGAGATGGGTGGTCTTGGCGAGGCAACAGAGGCTGTCCTTGCCGATTCTGGTATCGTCTTGACAGATACCGACACCGAGGCTCCCGCCCCAGGCACCTACGCAACCGTGACCTACGACCGCAAGTTGTATAGCGGATTGAACACCCTTGTGTTGCCATTCGAGACCACCAGGGAGGAAATCAACGCTACCTACGTGCTCCGTTACACGGGAACCACCGAGGAAGACGGCGTATTTACCCTCAACTTCGAGGAAGTGAGTGACCTGCAAGCCAATGTTCCTTACGCCGTCATCATCGAAGCTGATGACATTTCACTACCCGTCTTCGAGAACAAGACGGTTGTTGAGGCTGATGACCTGACCGTCAGCGACGACAACTTCAGCTTCGTTGGAACATACACCGACTTTGGCAAGAATAACTCCATCGTGAAGAATGGCGACTATGTTGCTGGCGCGGCGAAGTTCAAGAAGGCCGCCGGTGGCAACCGCGTTGCCGCTTACCGTGCATATTTCAAGAACCACACGGGCAACAGTGCAGCCATGTTGGCATTCAATTTCGCTGGCATAAACATCGGCAGTATTGTTAGCGAAGACGGTGGTTTCGTCGATGGTATCAACCAAGCAAATGCCGATGCCGCCGAGGGTGCAATCTACAATGTGCAAGGAATTCGCGTAAAGAATGCCACGAAGGGTGTTTACATCCAGAATGGCAAGAAAGTAGTTGTCAAATAATTCTATAGGATTATACATTTTGACCGATTGGTCAAAGAAGAAGGTTGCCAGCCATACAGAAATGCCGTTTGGTGTTCTGTATGGCTGGAACTTTTATGATTGTCGGAAGCCAACAGGTTGGCATGTTGAAGAATCAACCAATTGGCAAAGGAGGGGTAAAATAATGTCAGTAACACCTATTATTGAATCAAAATGAGAAGTATGCGTCAATATTCCCCCCAAAAGAAACAATTATTGAGAACGTCATGAGAATAATTATGTACTTTTGTCACACATTTTTTTATCTATAACATCATGCAAAACAAATCAATTTTATCACAATTAATCATTGCATTGTTTGCGCTCATGCCTACCATCACTTTGGCACAAGAGAGCACACAATTGGCAAAGTGGACCTTTGACACAGGTTACACCGTGGCGGATGGTGTCTACACTCCAAACGCCGATAGTTGGACCGAAGTGTCAACCAAGTGGTTCAAGGACGGACAGCCCACTATCGTGGCTAACGAGGCAGTGGGCAATGCTGCTGACTATACTCTTACTGGGAAGACAGCCCGCTACTGGGCTATCACTACGGGTTACAACAACCAGGTGTTTCGTATCGTGAACGATACTGAGTCTAATGCCATTACCGATCTCACTGACCCCTCGCAACACAACAACTATTACGAGGTAAGATTCCCCACTACAGGCTACAAGGATATCCAAATGGAACTGGCTTGTAGCTACGGCGGCAATGCCAATGCCACGCTGAACGCAGTGGTATCCGTGGACGGTGGTCAGACATGGGCTACCGAAGGAACCTACACCACTGCCAGCGGTTGGTGGATTTATAATGTTGGTACGTTGGGTATCTCTGCACAGAACAAGGAGCAAGTCATCGTACGTCTCATCTTCGGCAACGATTTCTCATCGAACTGGAATTTAGACTACCTTACCATTAGTGGGGAGGCAGCCACTACGTTTGTTGATATGTATGCACTCAATACTGCTGTTTCGCCCACAGGGGCAGGTAGTGTCTCTCGCGCCCCGTCGGGTACAGAGTATGAGGCTGGTACACAAGTCGCACTTTCTGCCTCAGCTAACTTAGGTTACACGTTTGCTGCTTGGACAGATGCTGAGGGTAATATACTCTCTACCGAGAATCCATATACCGTTACTATCAACGCCGCTACCGACATCGTAGCTACTTTCGACCAGGAAGCATTGCCCGAAGGCACAGCCGTTACGCTGGCCAACTGGAACATAGAACAGGGCTACGACGTAGCAGAGAATATCTATACTCCGAATGGCAGCGAATGGACTGCCAGTGCAGCCACTTGGTTCAACCAAGCTCCCGCTCCCATCATCCGTCCTGACAGTCAGATGGGCAGTGCCGACGACTTCGTTCTCACCGCATGGAGCGAGAATCGCTATTGGCAGCTCTGTGACGGCTATCAGAACCATGTGTTGCGCATAGAGAACAATACCGCTAACAACATTAGCGACTACACCGATGCCGCCCAGCACAACGCATACTATGAGATACAGTTCCCCACCATAGGTTATAAGGACGTAACTGTTGATTTCGCATGTGCATGGGGTAAGAATGAAGTAGCCACGCTTGAGGCTGTCGTATCCACTGATGGCGGCCAGACTTGGTTCGATGCTGGTGCATACGAGACCATGGGCAACTGGTGGCTATACAAGGATAACACGGTACAGCTCTCTGCTGCCAACAAGGAGAAAGTCATCCTGCGTCTCATCGCTGGCAACGGCTTTGCCTCGAACTGGAATTTGAACTACATTAAGGTAAATGCCGTTGTGGCAGGTGCACCCGTCAGCGAACAGGTCAACGAGCAGGATTTCACACTGACATGGCCCCTGAAAGAAGGTGCTAATAGTGCCACCACAGCCCAAGCCATCAAAGAGGGAGTGTTCAGCGTGGCAGAAATGACAGTAGGAGACAACCTCATCATGAATGGCACTCGCACCGATGGTGGCATATTGGAGACTATGTTCCAGCCGACAGAACAAGCAGGGTCTCAAGAGGATGTCAATGCCATCACATTCACCATGAAACCCAAGAAGGGTCTTACCGTTACACCGAAATCGTTTGCCTTCCATGCCAGTCGCGTGGGTACCAATGGTGGTAACTTTGATGTCGTTGCCTTCAGTGGTGGTCAGCGCTATGTAATCGCCACCGATGAGCGTCCGCAATTAGTGAAAGAAAGTCCCTACTATACAGTTTACGAATACGACTTGACTTCCATTCCAACCACTGACGACATCCTTGAGATAAAGATTTACATCCGTGGATTGGCCACTAACAAGCAATATGCCTTCAGTGACGTGGTGTTTATGGCTGACGTAGAAGGTGCTATCGAAGCCGTATCGGCATATACGCTCAACGTAAGCCTCGGCACAGAGGGAGCTGGCAAGATATCAACCAATCCTGCTGGTAATGAGTTTGACGAGGGTACACGCATCACCGTCTCTGCTACTGAGAATTTTGGTTATCATTTCGCAGCATGGGTTGATGAGCAGGGTGAGACCGTTTCCACGGAAAATCCTTATAGTTTCGATATTAGTGAGAATACTACCCTTATCGCCACCTACACAAAGAATAATGTATTCGCTTTGAATCTCACCCGTTCGGAGGGTGTGAACGACAACCTCGTGCAGTATGCACCAATAGGTAATGTCGTGGATGGCGTACACTATTATGAAGAAGGTACAGATGTGAAGCTTACAGCCATCAATAATCGTATCTTGACCTTTACGGGTTGGGAAGGCGACGCACAGGGTACAGCCCAAGAGTGCGAGCTGAAGATGACGGGCGAGAAGAATGTTACCGCTAACTTCTCAGCAGCCGACTACATTGTGGGTTGGGATCTTTACTATGACCAGCCTTCACGTGACCGCGCTGCCGATTACAAGGCAGAAAGTGACAATGCAGGAATGTTGACCGTTCGACAAGCTGACGGCACTACCAGCAGTTGGTTAACACGTGGCATTGGTAATGGGTTGGAGAATGGCAAGTATGCAGCTCGCATCTGGAAATATCTTTCCGAGGAGTGGTATTGGGAAATATCATTCTCTTCGAAGGGCTATGAGAATTTGAGTATTAGCAGTTGCATAGGTGATGACTATAACACATATTCTGTTAATAATGTACAATACTCCATCGACGGTGAGAATTACAGCACCATCGGTACCTTCAACCCGCCAGCACGCGGATGGGATGGTCCAAAGGAGTTCGCTTTGCCCGAGGATGCCAATGACCAGCAGCGCGTATGGATTCGCTGGATGCCCGACCGCACCAGTGATAAGATTGGTGTAGCCAGCGATTATGATGGTACCTCCATCGCCGAAATCTTCGTGCTGGCCGACCAGATGGGTGGCTCAGAGCAGACTGCGACTCTCGTAAGCACCACCCCAGCAGAAGGTGCAGATGACGTGAGTGCCAACGGCAGCATCATCCTAACCTTCGATAACAAGATAAAAGCAGGACAGGGCTATGCGTCTCTCGACGGAGAGGAAATAGCACCGATTATCTCTGGCAAGACAGCCATCTTCCGTTACAGTGGTCTGAAGTATGGCACACAGTATACTTTCACTATGCCCGAAGGTGTTATCGTGAGCCGTAGTGGTAATGCTGTGGCAGCCGTGACCCTCAACTTCACCACTATGGAACGTCAGCAGCCTGAGATGCGTCTCTATGATGCCGTGGTCGATGCTGGGGCAACCAGAACTACTGAGATTTCTGGTATTCCTGTGTATCAAACGGTGCAGGCTGCCATTGATGCTGCTCCCGTTGGCTCTGCCAAGCCTTGGCTCATCTTCGTCAAGAACGGTCGTTACAACGAGCATGTTGACATGCCCGCCAACAAGCCCAATCTGCACCTTATTGGTCAGGAACGCAACAAAACTGTCATCCTTGACAACCGTTTGTGTGGAGGAGATAATGCCTACTCAGTCGATCCAGGTGCGACGGTCGTAGTGAAGGGTGCTGATGCCTTCTTCGAGAACCTCACTATCGAGAATAGCTATGGCTACGAACAATTGGCTGGTCCGCAAGCTCTCGCTTTGAATACACAAGCTGACCGTGTAGTGCTTAACAACGTGGCACTGCTTAGCTATCAAGACACATGGATTACCACCTCTACACAGAAGAACCGCCACTACATCAAGAACTCGCTTATTGAGGGTGCTGTTGACTTCATCTACAATGGTGGCAATGTCTATCTCGATGGCGATACATTGCAGATCAACCGTCCGTCAGGCGGCTACATCGTGGCACCGCGCCACACCGCTGACACGAAGTGGGGTTATGTGTTCATGAATAACATCATTCGTCCGCGTCCAGGTATCAACGTTACCGACGTATGGTTTGGACGTCCTTGGCACGATGAGCCGAAAACTGTATTCATCAATACGCAGACATTCATCAATATCCCCGCCAAGGGTTGGTACAATACCATGGGTGGACTGCCCGCTCTCTGGGCGGATTACAACACCGTGGATGCTAATGGCAACCCCGTAGACCTCTCACAGCGTGAGACATACTATTACTATATAGACAGCAATACTGGCGAGAAAGTTGAGAAGTTCAATGTGAAGAACTATCTCACCGACGAGGAGGCAGCGCAATACACCATCAAGAATGTGATGGGTGGCGATGACAACTGGCAACCAGATTTGAAGTGTGAGGCTTGTGATGCTCCAGAAGTTAAGATTAATAATGGAAAACTCGTTTGGAATGCTGTTCCATACGCCATCTGTTACGTGTTAACCAAAGACGGCGAAGTGATTGACTTTACCACCGAGACCTCATACGACTATGTCGATGGGGCAGAATACAAAGTCCAAGCAGCCAATGAGTTTGGTGGATTGAGCGAGGCTATCGAACCTGTCGTTGCCGAGGGTGGCGTTGTCTTGACAGATGCGGACACCGAGGCTCCTGCCGCAGGCACCTACGCTACCGTGACCTACGAGCGCACGTTGTTTGTTGGCTTGAACACATTGGTATTGCCATTTGAGACCACGAAGGATGAGATTGGTGCCACATACGTGCTTATGTATACGGGTACGACGGAGGACAATGGTGTGTACACGCTCAATTTCCAGGAGGTGTCGGGTATGGAAGCCAATGTACCTTACGCAGTCATCATCGAAGGCGAAGACATTTCACTTCCCGTCTTCGAGAACAAGACGATTGTTGAGGCAAACGACTTGACCGTCAGCGATGACAACTTCAGCTATGTCGGCACATACACCGACTTTGGCAAGAATAACTCGATTGTGAAGAATGGCGACTATGTTGCTGGCGCGACCAAGTTCAAGAAGGCCACAGGTGGGAACCGTGTCGCCGCTTACCGTGCATATTTCAAGAACCACACAGGCAACAGTGCAGCCAAGTTGGCATTCAACTTCGCTGGTGTCGTGATGGACGATAATAATGTCAGTGAGGATGGAGGCTTGTTGGATGGCATCAACCAATTAGCGGCAGATGCTTCAAACAGCGAGATCTACAATCTGCAAGGTGTCCGCGTGAAGAAAGCGACGAAGGGTGTTTACATCCAGAATGGCAAGAAAGTAGTTGTCAAATAATTGAGACAACCATATCATCAAAAGGCTTCCCCCGTGAGCAAATCATGGGGGAAGTTTTTTTGTTTGACAGTTTTTTTGTATTTTTGCGCCATGCAACGCAACACGAACATTCTCGCCCATGTCACGGCTTTTGTCACCGCAGCTGTATGGGGTACAACTTTCATTTCCACGAAGGTCTTGATTTTGAATGGCATTACACCAGTGCAAATCTTCACTTTGCGTTTCGCCTTGGCATACATGCTGATAGTTGCGTTGTCTCTCGCATTCCCTTCGATGATGGGTCATCAAGGGCGTTTTCGGTGGTTTGCCAATAGCTGGAGGGATGAAATACTGATGTTGGCATTGGGAGTGACGGGCGGGTCTGCCTATTTTTTCACGGAGAACGAGGCGTTGCGCTTCGGCACAGCCACCAATGTGTCACTCATCGTATGCTCTTGCCCCTTGTTTACGACCATCCTTTTTTGTCTCCTCGTTAAGGGAACACGACTCACGACGGCGCAAATGGTAGGTGCTGTGCTGGCATTCCTTGGCATGGTGGCAGTGGTTCTCAATGGTCATTTTGTGTTGCGTCTCTCGCCCTTGGGTGACTCTTTGGCTTTCTGTGCTTGTCTTTGTTGGGCGATATATAGTGTTTTGATGAAGTTTGCTGCCGACAAGTATAGTGCTTCCTTCATCACCCGCAAGGTTTTCTTTTATGGCTTGTTGACCATCCTGCCGTATTTCCTTTTCGTGCCAGGATTCCCTTCTGTGTCTTCATTGATGCGTCCCACGGTATTGTTCAACTTGTTGTTTCTCGGTGTTGTGGCTTCGTTGGTGTGTTTCGTCGTGTGGAATTGGGCTTTGTCACGACTTGGGGCAGTGGTTGTTACCAACTATGTGTACATCAATCCCATCACCACCATTCTCTTTGCGTGGTGGATTCTCAATGAGAAGATTACACCTTATTTCATGATGGGGTCGCTGATGATTTTGGTGGGGTTGTATCTGAGTAATCGTCACCATCATTAAAAGAGAGTACTCCAAAACGAAGTACCCCCTTGCTGCTTATTGGATGGATGCCCTACATCATCATTCTGCGTTGAGAATGAGATTGGTGAGCGTTACCACGTCTGTGATGTTGATGTCACCATCTTCATTCACGTCTGCTGCTTCGAGATTAATAATCGAGGTGTCAGAGGTCAAGATGTAGTTGACGAGGCACACCACATCGGTGACGTTTACCAGTCCATCTCTGTTCACATCACCTATGAGGATACTGACGGGAGCGCTCAATTCGCCAGTGATGACGATGCTACCCAGTCCGAACACCTTGTCATAGTTGTAATTGTAGAGATTGAATACGAATTCGTGTTCCGTGCCATCCTTGGACGAGAGGGGCTTGTTGTAACTCGAATAGTAGCCACTTGCCTCATTGTTTCTGTTGGGAGCCTCGTTAGTATAGAGGCTTTTTCCATCGAGGGCGAGGTCGAATGTGCCGCCGTTGGTGCCTATCTTGCAGGCGTTGAAAGAGATGGCAGTGGGGCGGAACGTGGCGTTTTCGACCGTTGTCGTGATGCGGATGGTCAAGGCATTGGCTTCGCTCCCGCTGTTGGCATTCGCCTCGGTGGTGCTGATCTCGTTGAATGGTGCGCCATTGACGTATCGTCTACCGTTGCATCCCAAGGCACTACCTAATGTAACTGTGGCAATCACTTTCCCTTTCACCTCATCTGCATAGTTGATGGCGAAGTCCGTGTTGCCATCGTAGAAGGGCAACGTGATGGTTCCCGTAACGGTTTCCATCTCCTCGGTATTGTCCTCCAATGGCTTGGTGGTGGCAAGATATTCCACGTAGGCGGGTGGGTAGTAGCCCACATGTGCGGGTTGGTTGTATGCCACGTTCTGCCAGGCGATGCCCATGCGATATACATGGTCGTGCATGAGGGTAGGTATGCGGTATGTCGTCTCCTCGTTGGTGGAGAAGATGTTGATGGTGCATCCGTCGGAATAGTCCCACATGATGATTTCCTCGCGCCAATCGCCGAAAAGGTCTGCTATGAGATTGGGTGTTGCCTTGGTGGTGTTGCAGGTCTGCGAATCACCGATGTCGGTGAAGTTCTTGTAAGTGCTTGCCTTCTTTTTCGACGTGTTCCACTTCTCCACGGCGGGGCTGCATTTGCCAGTGGACGAGTCATAATGACCGTCAAAGAGTTCGTCCTGTAGGTCGCCGTCCCAATATAGCCTCATACATTGCGAGGGTCGGCTGGTGCTGATGGTCGTGCCGTTGACGTTACGCACGTCTCCACTTGCCGATGACCAGAACTCTCCACCTCTGTTGTCGGCGTCCACGTCCGCCGCCATGCCGCGTCCCGTGTCGCCATCTGCGGTGAAGTTATACAACACCTCGCCCGTAGCGGCATCGTGCAGGTCGCCTCCGTAGGGATTGATGTTGTCTTCATGTACGTCAAAGAGTTCCAGTCCAAAACGGTCGGGGTCGAAGTCGGCAAGGTGTATGGCATCGCCATGACCATAGCCCACGCTATATAGTAGGTTGCCATCGTTATTCAATGCTCCGCTTCCCCAAATGATTTCGTCGCATCCATCGCCATCCACATCGCCAACGGAGATGTTATGGTTGCCGTTGCCATAGAGGGTATAGTGGCTCCCCTTGCCGCTTGTGTTGGAGCTATAGCTCTTGGTGGTCTTGTTCCAGTTGGCATCGTAATGCTCCACACTGCTATTGCTTACGCTGGCATGGAGCCATTTGTGTACCAGTTTCGAACCATTGAAATCCACCGCCCATACGTATGCGCGGGTGTAGTAACCACGACACATGACGGCGGAGGGGTTGTTGGAAGGACTGTTAAGATATGCTACACACGCCAAATACCGCTCGCTGCGATTCCCATAGTTGTCACCCCAGAAACTCGAACTGCTGGGATAGGATGCGGTGGTGTTGAATGTGCCGCCACGGTTGGGATTGTACCAGATGGTATGGATAGCCCTTCCTGTTTTGCCATCGAATACCGTGAGGTATTCAGGACCGCTGAGGATATAGCCCTTTGAGTTGCGGTATGCTGTGGAGTTATCGGTCGATTTGATGTTATTATCGTCTGCTGCGGCACTGACATAGTTCCCTTGACCGTCCTTGGAGCCAGGGGCAGTCTTGCAAATCATCTCTGCCTTACCGTCACCGTCGAAGTCATATACCATGAATTGCGTGTAATGAGCCCCCGCACGGATGTTCGTGCCGAGATCCACGCGCCAGACGAATGTGCCATCGAGGCGGTAACAATCAATGTAAACGTTGTCAGTATTTCCGCTTTGTGAGTTGTCCTTGGAAGTGGATGGATCCCATTTCACGAATAGTTCATATTGTCCGTCACCATCGATGTCTCCCACGGAGATGTCGTTGGGGGTATAGATACTGCTGGGGCGGTTTAATTTGAGCGACAGATATTCCTTTCCCCATGAGGTGACGGCATCGGTGATGCCCGTCTCCTTGCCGTTGACCTTTGTCACCACTTGGTATCGGCTCGACGTGTTGCCTTGGGCATCGGTGTAGCAGGTGGCTCCCGTGATGTCGGAGGCGATGACCGCGCCATTCCGCAAGAGGTCGAAAGTCGTGGATTTATAGTTTTCCGTTCCGAGGAAACGCCAGCTCACGAACTGCCCTGTTCCCGACTTGGCGGGCAGTACCACGACTCCTCGATCCAGTTCTTCCATCTGTTCTTCGGGAGTGATGTATGACACGCCAGGCGTATAGGCATAGTCAAAGAGCGTGATTTTCCAACATACCTGTTTGCCGTCTGCCCTGAATGCCAATGTCCCAGTGGCGGGTGTGTCGAGGTCGATGGTGTAGCTTTTAGTAATCGTCTCGTTGTTTGTTTTCTGTGGGAAGACGTAGCTGCTCGCGTCAAACGTCATGTTTCCCAAGACGCTTAGGTAAGCATCTGTGGTGTCATAGTTGTCATAACCCTCGATGACGACTCGCACGATGTTGATGCCAGAGGGGATGTGGATGGTGTAAGTGACCCCCGCAGAATACTTGATGGTACCATTGTTCCCTGTAGAATAGGTCTTTCCCGACTCGTTGCTGATGCTGCATCCGTTGGTGAATGTCCAGTCGCCATTGGCGGTAGCTTGTGATAGTTCAAGCTTGTTTTGCGCAAAGGCAAGCGTGGAAATCGTCAGGAAGAGCATCATAAAGGTTGCTTTTCTCATGTTCTTGTTGTTTAAAAGTAATTTGTTTGTATTGATGATGATGGATTAAATCATGATGCAAAAGTAATCATTTTCTGTCAAAAAGACAATAAAGGAGAGCGTTTTTGCGCCAAAAGTTCTTTCGTTATGGGGAGAATGCGTATCTTTGCCAATGTTTTAATCTAATACAATGAGAGAGAATATATGCTTTATGCCTTGTTGCTCCAATGCTTGACATTCGTCTCCTTCAATGTCGAGAACCTGTTTGACTGCCAGCATGACACGCTCAAGAATGACACGGAGTGGTTGCCCGACGGCAAAAACCGTTGGTCAAAGACCCGTTATTGGCGCAAATTGAACCACATCGCCCAGGAGGTCATTGCCTGTGGCGAGACAGATGGCGGATGGATGTTGCCCGACTTGGTGGCATTGTGCGAGGTGGAGAACGATACCGTGATGCGTGACCTTACCCGCCGTTCAGCCTTACGCAATGCCCGATATGAGTACGTGATGACCGATAGCCCCGACCCACGTGGCATTGACGTGGCTCTGATGTATTCGCCATTTTCCTTTTCCCTGATTCATCACCATGCCATCCGTGTGACTCCCGTCAAGGGGATGCACCCTCCACGTGACATCCTCTATGTGAGTGGCAGGGTAGTGGGGGGCGACACGTTGCATGTGTATGTGGTCCATGCGCCCAGTAGGTCGGGTGGGGAACGGGCTACACGCAGCCATCGCCTCGCCGTTGCCCATCGTCTCTGTGCCTCCCTCGACTCTCTCCACCAATGCTCACCCCATGCCAAGGTAATCATTGCTGGCGACTTCAATGACTATCATCAAGCTCCAAGTCTTGCATTATTGGCGGGGAAAGGCATGGTGGATGTGTCAGAGAATGCCAAAGGGACATACGGCGCAAAAGCCACTTACCGCTATCAAGGTGAGTGGGGGAGCCTCGACCATATCTTTGTTAGCACCTCCCTCGCCGACAGTCTACAAGATTGCAAGGTTTTTGATGCCCCTTTCATCGTGGAGGAGGATGAAAAATATGGTGGCATCAAGCCCTTCCGCACTTATTTGGGACCGCGATATTTAGGTGGATATAGCGACCATCTACCCTTGGTGGCGCATTTCCGATTCCAATAATGACATAAAGGCTAACCCAAGTTTTTATTATACTTTTATTTTGGCTATAGCCGCAAACCTTTTTGGCTATAGGCGCAAACCCTTTCGGCTATAGTCGCAAGGCCTTTTGGCTATAGCCGCAAAGTCACAGATGCGGTATTTAATCCCGATAAGGGTGCCATCCTTTCCCAACAATGGTGGCATTCGTTCCCGATGATGTGGGTTTCTGGCAACTGAAAAAGGGGCATGAATCGTTGTTTATGTCATTTTTTTGCCGTATCTTTGCAGTCTATTATTATTTATAAGGTATAACGTAAAGACAATTAAACATGTTTGAGAATCTTAGCGACAGATTAGAGAGATCGTTTAAAATACTGAAAGGCGAGGGGAAAATCACCGAGATCAACGTGGCGGAGACCCTCAAGGATGTGCGTCGAGCCCTCCTCGATGCCGATGTCAACTATAAGGTAGCGAAGAGTTTTACCGACACGGTGAAGCAGAAGGCATTGGGTATGAACGTGCTGACCGCCATCAAGCCAGGGCAGCTCATGGTGAAAATCGTCCATGACGAGCTGGCAGAATTGATGGGAGGCGAGACGGCAGACATCCATTTGGTCAACAAACCCGCCATCATCTTGATGTCTGGCTTGCAAGGTTCGGGTAAGACGACGTTCTCGGGTAAGCTCGCCAACATGCTCAAAAACAAGCAACACAAGAAGCCGTTGCTTGTGGCATGTGACGTTTATCGCCCCGCCGCCATCCAGCAGTTGCACGTCGTGGGCGAGTCAGTAGGTGTTCCCGTCTATTCAGAGCCCGACAACAAGGATGTCATCGCCATTGCCAACCATGCCCTTGTCGAGGCGAAGGCTAAAGGCAATGACGTAGTGATTGTCGATACCGCTGGTCGTCTCGCTGTGGATGAGGAGATGATGCAGGAGATTTCCAACCTGAAGAACGCCCTCAATCCCGATGAAACGCTCTTCGTGGTGGACTCGATGACGGGTCAGGATGCCGTCAACACCGCCAAGGAGTTCAATGATCGCCTCGACTTTGACGGCGTGGTATTGACCAAGCTTGACGGAGACACCCGTGGCGGTGCCGCCCTTTCCATCCGCACGGTGGTGACAAAGCCCATTAAGTTTGTGGGTACGGGCGAGAAGATGGAGGCGATAGACGTGTTCCATCCTGCCCGTATGGCAGACCGCATCCTCGGCATGGGCGACATCGTGTCGTTGGTGGAACGCGCCCAAGAGCAATTCGATGAGGAGGAAGCCAAGCGTTTGGAGAAGAAGATTAGGAAGAACCAGTTTGACTTCAATGACTTCCTCGGTCAGATTCAGCAAATCAAGAAGATGGGAAACATCAAGGACCTCGCCTCTATGATTCCCGGTGTAGGCAAGCAACTCAAGGACATCGACATCGACGATGATGCCTTCAAGGGCATCGAGGCAATCATCCACTCGATGACACCCAAGGAGCGCAGCCATCCCGAGATATTAAACCAAAGCCGCCGAATGCGCATCGCCAAGGGCAGTGGTACCAACCTACAAGAGGTGAACCGCCTCATCAAGCAGTTTGACCAGACCCGCAAGATGATGAAGATGGTCACAAGCAACCCCATGGCGGGCATGGGCATGATGAAGAACATGCGTGGTATGAAGATGCCCAAATAACCCATTCACCCCATTTATCCCATCAACCCCATCACTATGCAACTCATCGACGGAAAAGCGACGGCAACTGCCATCAAGGAAGAGATAGCCGAGGAAGTGAAAATGATCATGGAAAATGGCGGCAAGCAGCCCCATTTGGCAGCCGTCCTCGTGGGTCACGACGGCGGCAGTGAGACGTATGTGAAGAACAAAGTGATAGCCTGTGAGCAATGCGGATTTAAGTCCACCCTCATCCGCTATGAGGAAGACGTGACGGAAGAGGAGCTTCTCGCTTGCGTGGACAGGCTCAATCATAATGGCGATGTGGATGGTTTCATCGTGCAACTGCCGTTGCCCAAGCACATCGACGAGCAGAAAGTCATCGAGGCGATAGACTACCGCAAGGATGTAGATGGCTTCCATCCCGTCAATGTGGGGCGAATGGCAATCGGCTTGCCGTGTTTCATCTCCGCCACACCATTGGGTATCTTGACGTTGTTGCAGCGATACCATATCGAGACATCGGGCAAGAAATGTGTCATCCTCGGTCGTTCTAACATCGTGGGAAAGCCCATGGCGCAACTCATGATGCAGAAACAATACGGCGACTCTACCGTCACGGTATGCCATAGTCATTCCAAGACACTCAAGGAGGAATGCCGCGAGGCGGACATCATCATCGCCGCCATCGGTCAACCCAACTTCGTGACCGCCGACATGGTGAAACCTGGGGCTGTCGTCATCGACGTGGGTACTACCCGTGTGCCTGATGCGACACGGAAGAGCGGGTATCGCTTGAATGGCGACGTGAAGTTTGACGAGGTGGCTGAGCGGTGTTCGTTTATCACGCCCGTACCGGGTGGTGTGGGTCCGATGACCATCTGCTCGCTGATGAAGAACACCTTGGCGGCGGGCAAAAAGGAGTTATACGATTATTGAGTTTATTTTTTTGTTAAATATATAACTTTTTTGAAACATGAAAAACTATATTGTGTTATTTCTATTATTGGTGAGTGTTAATATAAATGCGCAAAATTATTTCAAAGGCTTATCAATGGAAGAAGACAAAGAGATTGCCCAAAGGGTTTTAAGCTTAATGGGCGATGATCTTTATTTGTCCGCAATTGATATATTGGAACCCATGCTGTTAAAAAAACAACTTGGACATATAGGTTATTTTTTGTTAATGAATTGCTATCATAAAACAGGAGATGATTTGAAACTTACTTCTTCGTTTAAAAAATGGGAATCTCAAATGTCTAATGATGAAATTAATTCTGAAGATAGTAGTTATGTTAAATCGATATATTCTATGTATGCTTTTGCTTTATATAATTTAAAAGAATATAGAGAATCAAATTTAGCTTTTGAAAAATCAATTGGTATGGATAAAGAAGATAACATTAATGCTGCTATGTGTTATCGACATATATCAACCAATTATGAAAAGTTAGAATTATATCCTCAAGCTGAAAATTATATTGATAAATCAATAAAAACTTTTTTGGCGTTATTACATCTTGATATTGATGATATTGTTAAAAGGGATGATTTGTATGATGATAATATTTTCAATAATATGTTATTATCAATAGTACAAAAGGCACTATTATTAATTGGAAAAGAATCTTATACAGATGGTTTCTATTATTTGGCTTTAGCTGCTTCATGTGGTGAAGAAACAGCATTGTATTATTTCAATAAATTAGATTTAGATTACCATAAGTATTTAAAAAAATAATCTGAATATTTGTAATGTTAAAAGCAGAGGATTATTACCAATTGGGAAACCAATACCGCAAGCAGGGTAAATGGCATTTGGCAATCAATAATTACTTGGAGGCGATAGCCCTTGACCCCGACTCGCCAGCGGTGGAGGCGAAACAGATGCTGGAAGACATTTTGAATTTTTATCATAAAGATGCGTATAATCCATAAAAGGGAATAGATATGGGAAAGATCAAAGGAACAATCGTGGTCAACACGGAACGCTGTAAGGGATGCCAGTTGTGCATTGTGGCATGTCCCAAGGGCGTAATCGCGTTGGCGCAAAAGAGAGTGAACACACATGGATACCCCTACGTCGAGGCGGCACGACCCGATGACTGCATCGGCTGTGCGTCGTGTGGCATCGTCTGCCCCGACGGTTGTATCACGGTTTATAAGAAACGAATGGAGGAATAGTACGATGGCAGAACAAGAAGTCGTTTTAATGAAAGGCAACGAGGCGATAGCCCATGCCGCCATCCGTTGTGGTGCGGATGGGTATTTCGGTTATCCCATCACCCCGCAGAGCGAGGTGATAGAGACACTTGCCGAGTTGAAGCCGTGGGAAACCACGGGTATGGTGGTGGTGCAAGCGGAGAGCGAGGTGGCATCCATCAACATGATCTATGGCGGCGCAGGCGCAGGGAAGCGTGTGCTTACATCTTCATCGTCGCCTGGCGTGGCGTTGATGCAGGAGGGTATCGCCTACATGGCGGGTGCGGAGTTGCCCGGCGTGTTCGTCAACGTGCAGCGCGGCGGTCCTGGACTGGGTACCATCCAACCCTCGCAGAGTGACTATTTCCAAGCCACACGTGGCGGAGGCAATGGCGATTACTATGTGATTGTTCTGGCACCTAACTCTGTGCAGGAGATGGCAGACTTCGTTGACTTAGCGTTTGAGTTGGCATTCAAGTATCGCAATCCAGCCATGATTCTCTCCGATGGTGTGATTGGGCAGATGATGGAGAAGGTGGTGTTGCCGCCTTTCAAGCCACGCCGCACCGATGAGGAGGTCATGCGGGAGTGCCCTTGGGCGACTTTCGGTCGCACAAAGGACCGTCAACCCAACATCATCACCTCACTTGAGCTGAAGCCCGAGGTGATGGAACAGAAGAACTTGCACCTCCAAGAGAAATACCGTCAAATCAAGGAGGCGGAAGTACGCTATGAGACATTGCAGACGGAGGATGCTGACTACTTGATAGTGGCATTCGGCAGTGCCGCCCGCATTGCGGAGAAAGCTATCGAAGTGGCACAGGAGGAGGGCATGAAGGTGGGTCTTTTCCGTCCCATCACGCTCTGGCCATTCCCAGAAAAGGAGGTTGCCGCTGCCGCCAAGGGCAAGAAGGGCATCCTCGTCGTCGAGATTAATGCCGGTCAGATGGTAGAGGACGTGCGCCTCTCTGTCAATGGCGCATTGCCCGTGGCACACTTTGGCCGCTTGGGCGGTATCGTTCCAGAGCCAGAGGAGATTGTCGATGCCATTAAGAAGATGTAATTGGAATAGGTAAAAGTAAGAACCAAAGAATCAGAACATCATGAGCAATCAAGATATCATATCACCAGAAAACTTGGTTTATCAGAAACCGACATTGATGAACGACGTGGACATGCACTATTGCCCGGGCTGTTCCCACGGCGTGGTGCATAAACTCATCGCCGAGGTCATCGCAGACATGGGCATGGAAGAGAAGACCGTCGGCGTGTCGCCCGTCGGATGTGGCGTGTTTGCCTATCGCTATCTCGACATTGACTGGCAAGAGGCGGCACACGGACGTGCACCCGCCCTCGCCACGGCCATCAAACGGCTATGGCCCGACCGTCTCGTCTTCACCTATCAGGGCGACGGCGACATGGCATGTATCGGTACGGCAGAGAGTATCCATGCCTTGAACCGTGGCGAGAACATCACCATCATCTTCATCAACAATGCCATTTACGGTATGACAGGAGGGCAGATGGCTCCTACGACACTCATTGGACAGAAGACTTCGACGTGTCCTTATGGTCGTGACCCAGAGATTCACGGCTATCCATTGAATATCACGGAGCTGGCTTCACACCTCGAAGGTACGTGTTATGTGACACGTCAGAGCGTGGAGTCTGTAGCGTCTATCCGCAAGGCGAAGGCTGCCATCCGCAAGGCATTCGATGCTTCGATGGCGGGTAAAGGTTCGTCGCTCGTGGAGATTGTCTCCACCTGCAACAGCGGATGGAAAC
>JAFYZV010000028.1 GCA_017548525.1 Prevotella sp. | reverse complement strand
TACAACATTCCTTATTTGCTCACTTATCCTGCTGGTACTGATACCACCAAATTGGCAGATTGCGTAAAGCAAGTGGTAGGGAGTCATCCTGAACTGAGTGTTCATTTCTCTACGCAAGGAGACACCATCATTCAAACCACGGAAGATAGTATTCCTGTGGAAGTTCCTATTAGCGAGATGACGTTGGAAGAACTGGTCACAGACAAGAATGAGTTCGTTCGACCATTCAATTTGCAAAAGCCACCGCTTTATCGTTTTGAGATAGTCAAGACAGAAGAAAACGTTCATCTGTTGATGGACATTCATCACCTTGTCTTTGATGGTGGTTCTGCCGATATCTTCATTCGTCAAATAAATGCTGCACTTGAAGGAAAGGACGTTGAAAAAGAGTCTTATTCCTATCTCGATTTCGTTTCCGACCAACAAAAGGCGGAAGATACGCAAGCTTTCCGCGATGCACAACAATTCTTTGCAGAGAAGTTGCAAACGTGTGAAGGGGCAAGTGAGATTCCTGCCGACTTGCCTAAGAATGAAGAACAGGGGTGGATTGGAGAAGAGGTTTGCAAACCCGATTTCGATAAGGCAACGACATTCTGTCGTCAACAAGAAATCACGCCCGCTCACTTGTTCCTTGCGGCTACCGCTTACGTGGTTTCTCGATATACCAACAACCGTGAAGTTTATCTCTGCACGGTTAGTAGCGGTCGTTCAAACTTGAAAATAGCCGATACGGTGGGAATGTTTGTCAATACATTGGCTTTGGGAATGAACATCGATGATGTTAGCGTGAGCGAATTCCTGAAAAAGACCAGCGAGACATTCGACGAGACTTTACGACATGAGGATTATCCTTTTGCTCGTATCGCTACTGACTATGGTTTCCGTCCTGCCATTGCTTATGCTTATCAGGTGGGTGTACTTTCAGAATATACCGTTAATGGAAATGTTATCGGACAAGAATTGTTGGAATTGAAAGTTCCTAAATTCAAGATCAATATTAAGATTGAGTCACGAGGCGTTGTAGTACAATATGATGATAGTCTCTATTCTGATCGATTGGCTCGTTCGATGGCTGAAAGTATCGTTGCGGTGGCCGAACGAATGATAGCTCAACCCAATGGGAAAGTTCGTCAACTTTCTATCGTAAGTGATCATCAAGAGGAAGAACTATCTCATTTACGACAAACAGATACTGGTGATGCTCCATTCAAATTCTTCCATGAATGTATTTCTTATTTTGCACAACAGCAACCCGACCATGAAGCGTTAGTTGCCATTGACGCAAAATATACATACAAGGAGATGAACGAGGTGACTAATCACATCGCACAAGCTCTACGTGAACGTGGAGTGGTGGAGCGAGATCGTGTGGCTCTGTTGCTTCCTCGTACCAGCCGTCTCATCCTCTCTCTCTTCGGAGTGCTCAAAGCCGGGGCTGCTTACATTCCTTGCGATCCTGAATATCCCGCAGACCGTGTGAAACTGATTTTGGAAGATAGCGAGGCTCGATACATCATCACCACGGCAGACCGCATGGATGGTGTTCCTGCCGACAAGGCGATAGATGTAGAGACGTTGATAGCAAGTTCGGTAAGTGATGAAGCTGTTGAGACAAACATCACTCCTGACGACCTTGCTTATCTGATTTATACCAGTGGCTCTACGGGGAGGCCAAAGGGCGTTATGTTGCGTCATGAGGGTATTTGCAACTATCTCTATGGCCATCCTGCCAATGTGTTTGCCAATGGCGTACTCACGGATGCGAAAAGGGTGTTGAGCGTGACGACGATTTCTTTTGATGCAGCTTTGCAAGACATCGGTATGGCTTACTTCAATGGAAAGACGCTTATCGTGGCAACAGAAGAACAAGCCAATAATCCGCTCGACTTGGCAACCCTCATCAAGGAACAACAAATCAATATGGTATCTGGAACGCCTTCTCGTTGGCAAACATGGTTGACCAGTCCTGACTTCTGTGATGCTATCTCTAAAGTAAATATTTGTCGTGCGGGAGGCGAGAAATTCTCCGACCAATTGCTCTCGCAAATGCGAAGTGTAACGAAGGCGCGTATCTTCAACTGTTATGGTCCTACGGAGATTACCGTGGCTTCGAATAACAAGGAACTTACCCATGCCAAACTGGTAACGGTAGGAAAACCACAACTCAACGTGAAGGAATTCATCGTTGACCAAGACGGCAATGAATTGCCTGTAGGGGTGGTGGGAGAACTCTATATCGGTGGCCGTGGGGTGGCTCGTGGATATAATAACCTTGATGAGATGACTCGTGAGCGATTCATCGATTATCGTGGCGAACGAGTCTATAAGTCGGGCGATTATGCCAAGTGGTTGCCAGACGGTGACGTGGTTATTCTCGGACGCACCGACCATCAGATTAAGTTGCGCGGCCTTCGTATCGAGTTGGGGGAAATCGAGAATGTCATGCTGAAGGTGGAAGGAATGAAGAAGGTGGTTATCCTCATTCGTAAGCTCAACGACAAGGAACATCTTTGTGCTTACTATACCGCTGACCGCGAGATTGCTCCTGATGCGCTCAAGGCAGAGATTTCTAAGAGTCTTACGCAATACATGGTTCCCACGGCTTACCTCCAATTGAAGGAAATGCCCATGACACCCAATGGCAAAACCGACGTAAAGGCATTACCAGAACCACAATTGGCGATTTCGTCAGCTTACGAAGCTCCAACCAATGAAACGGAACGCACTTTCTGTGACATCTTCGCCTCTATCCTACAAATGGACAAGGTGGGTGCTACGGATAATTTCTTTGAGTTGGGTGGTACTTCACTCGTCGTTACCCGTGTTATCATCGAGGCAGACAAGGCTGGCTTACACGTTGCTTACGGTGATGTGTTTGCCAATCCAACGCCAAGGATGTTGGCGCGACTTATCACGGGTGACACAGGTTCGGAAGGACAAGATGAAGTGAGTTGCTTCGATTACACCGCCATCAACAATCTCTTACAACGCAATACACTTACCGTATTCCGACAAGGAGAACGCCAGGCCATCAATAACGTTTTGATTACGGGTGCTACGGGTTATCTGGGTATTCACATCTTGCATGAGCTTATCGAGTCTGACGTAGAAAACATTTACTGTCTGGTACGTGGTAAGACCAAAGAGGCTGCCGAGAGTCGTCTTCGCTCATTGCTTTATTACTATTTCTCCAACGCCTACAAGTCATTGTTCGACAATCGTTTGCACGTAGTATTGGGCGATGTAACGCAAGACATTGATGAGAGCCTCGATGTAGATACCGTGTTCAATTGTGCCGCTATCGTGAAACACTTCTCTGAAGGTACAGAGATAGAAGATGTCAACATCGGAGGAGCCAAGCGATGTGTAGATTTCTGTCTCAAAAAAGGAGCCCAACTCATTCATGTCTCTACGGCAAGTACGCGGGGATTGTGGGTGGAAAACGCTGTCTCCTCAGCGTCCTCTGTGTTACCAGTCTTTACCGAGCAATGTCTTTACATGGGACAGTATCTTGGCAATAAGTATATTTACTCTAAGTTCATGGCAGAACGCCTCATTCTCGATGCGGTGGCTTTACATGGACTGAGTGCGAAGATTATGCGTGTGGGCAATCTCGCTGCCAGAAGTACGGATGGTGAGTTCCAAGCCAACTTCTCCACCAATTCTTTCATGGGTAGAATCAAGGTGTATAATATGTTAGGGTGCTGTCCGTATATGATGCGCAACAAGAAGGTGGAATTCTCACCCATCAATGAAGTGGCTCGTGCCATTGTCTTGCTCTCCACGACTCCGAAGGAATGTACCGTCTTCCATCCTTACAATATCCACGGTCAATTCCTTGGCGATGTACTTATGGGATTGACAACCGTAGGCGAAGGCATTCGCTTTGTGGAACAAGAAGAATTTGTTGAGGCAATGGAAAAAGCCAAAGACGATCCACAGAAAGCCAACCAGATGTCAAGTCTCTTGGCTTATCAAGACATGGCACACGGACAAAAAACAACCGATGTGGCTCGTGACAACGATTATACCACGCAGGTGCTCTATCGTCTCGACTTCTCTTGGTCGCCGACTTCATGGGATTATGTGGAGCGTATGCTCACCGCTATCGGTGGTTTCGGCTTCTTCGATTAACCCCCCTTAGCCCCCTAAGTTAGGGGGTTGGGGGTCTGAAACCTTCCCTCAATGTTAAGGGGGTCTGAAACCTACCTTCTATGTAAGGGGGAATCTGAAACCTACCTTCTATGTAAGGGGGAATCTGAAACCTACCTTCTATGTAAGGGGGAATCTGAAACCTACCCTCAATGTTAAGGAGGTCTGAAACCCCCGAATGACGCAAAACGTTAATGATGGCAAAGTTCACAATAGAACTGATTTCTAAAAATTTAATGAAGAAAATATAGAAAACATATAAATCAAGAATGAGAAACGGTTGTTCAAATCCCCAAACCTCTAAGTTAGGGGACTTAAATAAACAATTCCACAACTACCTGTGGGCTTACATTCTCGTAGCACTCTCTGGATGTTTGGGAAACGTGGTAGATGGTATCATTGTCGGTAATCTTATTAGTGCTGACGGTGTGAGTGCCATTAATCTGTCAAAACCCGTCAATCAGTTCATCTTTACTTTGCACCTACTCATCAATGCTGGAGCTGGTATGTTGGTAGGATATGCGCTTGGACAGAAAAACATAACAGATGCTAAACGTTTTTTTACTCTTGCATTAACGCTGAGTGTGGGACTTGGAGTATTGTTGGCTCTATTCGGTGGAATTCTTTTCCCAGAACAGACGACGCGTTTGTTGTGCAACAATGAACAACTTCTACCATTAGCACGCGACTATATGCAGGTGTTGCTGATAGGCAATCCAGCATTTATACTCATGTGGGGTCTCTCCACGATGGTTGGTGTAGATGGTCAACCAAAATTGGTTTCTCTTGCTGTCATTATTGACAATGCGGTCAACCTCTTCCTTGATATCGTATTCATCCAATGGCTCGGCTTGGGCATTACTGGTTCTTCTGCCGCTACCGTGGTCGGTCATCTCGTTGGCATTGCCATTCTCCTAACTCATTGGTGGAATCCTACCAACAGACGACTTACGCCCACCTTTATCGATAATGGAATCATGACATCATGGCGACGTATCATCTCACAAGGAGCACCACTTGCCATTGCATCTATCAGTCTCACCTTACTGCTACTCTCAGCCAATAGAATCGTACTCTCCACTCTTGGACAGACAGGAATCTTCGCTTTTGCCGTATGTATGAATCTATTGCAAATCTACAATCTCTTCCTCTCTGGTACTTGCCAAACATTACAATCGCTTGGAGCCATTCAGGTGGGAAAGAAAGATGTTGAAAATCTCCAAATGGTTATTAGGAAAGCATTCCGTTTCATTACCATTGCGATGATTCTAACTTGTGTTTTCGTATGGATAGACCCACAACTGATAGCCTCTCTTTTTGGTGCAGACAATCCTGACTATATTGCAGAGACTGACCATGCTTTGCGCATCTTCGCGCTGAGTTTCATACCATTCTGTTACATCTATGTCATCATGATTGTTTATAAGCTATACGGTCAGCATCGCATGGCGTTGTTCATCTCCTTCGCCCTGTCGCTCACGGTTATTCCCGTACTCTGGATCATGGCACGTACATTCCCTCATCTTCTATGGTATAGCTACTTGCTGGCATACGTCATAGAAGCGATAGCCATCGTGATTCTTCATCGGGCTACGCACGTGAAGTTAATGATGGATGAATTATGAAGTGATTTATGTTTTGAAGGATGAACTATGAACTATATATTGACGAGCACCCTGAGCGTATAGACATCATGGCGGCTCTCGCTGCCGTGAGCAGTCAACGTCGTGAATATGCCTTGCGCTATCGCAAGGAGCAAGACCGTCGGCTCTGTTTGTCGGCTTACTTGCTCTTGCAAAAGGCTCTTCAGGAAGCATACGGTATCATTGAGCCACCGATTTTCAGTTTTACGCCCCAGGGCAAGCCTTTTCTGAAAGACCATTCCAACATCCATTTCAACCTGAGCCATTGCAGGCAAGCCGCCGTATGTGTGGTAAGCCATCGACCCGTAGGCATAGACATTGAGAGCATAGACGCATACGACCCAGAATTGATTGCGGCAACCATGAGCGACAAAGAACAGGATATGATTGCCAAAGCCTCCTCTCCACCTTTGGCATTCATTCGTTTATGGACGCAGAAGGAAAGTTTGCTGAAGTTTTTGGGGCAGGGATTGGCGGCGGAAAGTTTGCGTTCCATTCTTGACATAGACATTCCCCACCGTTTCATTACTCATGAAAACGTGGCATTGGGATATGTTTACAGTTTAGTGTTTAGTGTTTAGTGTTGAATGTTATTTGTGGGTAATGACACTAAACAATATAAACAAAAAAAGGGAAAACAAAGATTATGAAGTATTTCTTCGTGATATTTCATAAAAAATGGTAATTTTGTAAATTGTAACAAAAAAGGGACGAAATGGATAAGGAAACAGTCATGCACCGATACATCGCCGTGCAGCGCACGGGAACGGATAAGATAGCGAAAGGAGCCAAGGTGGCTTTCGAGAGCGAGCGAGAAGTAGAGGAATCAACGGGATTTTCATTCCGTAAAGAGATTGCCAGTGCTTGCAGGGAACAGTTGGGAGTGGATATTGCACAGAATGAAGAGGCTACCGTGGGAACCACTTTTGATGTGTATAGTGAGGCGAAGTATGCTGAGCTCAGGGAGAAAGAAGAGGCTGAGGCAGAGAAACGTCGCGAAAAGGAAGCTGCGGAAGAGGAGAAACGACAGTTAAGAGAGGCTGAGAAGCGACTTAAGGAGATGGAAAAGGCAGAGGCTGCCGAGAAGAAACGTAATTCAAGAGGTTCTTCTTCAGCGAGGAACAAATCCAAGAAACAGAAAACGATATTCGGAGGTTTCTCCTTGAAGGACTGGCGGAAGTTGTTTAAGTTCATCATTGGTGTGGTGGTTGTGGTATGGTTTATTTTCACTTATTTGAAGGATTGTTCGTTTGACAGCATTGTTGAGGATATTAAAAACAAGGCGGAAGAGGTAGTGAAGCCCACATCAAGTACCCAAAAGAAGACAACAACCACAAAACGGAAGTCTACGACAACAACCAAGAAAGGTTCAGCGGCTGCTAATAAGTCAACATCTTCTACCAAGAAAAAGTCAACGTCAACCCAAAAGAAGTCCACTTCTACCAAGCGGAAAACAACCACAAAGAAAAAGCGTAAGACAAGCTCCAGCAAGGAATGAGGCAATTATTATGCTATTTTTCATCAAAAAATTTTACGTCAGTTGTTAATCAATCATAATATACACAATGTGTTTCGGGAAAAAAACTTATCTTTGTAGGCAGTATATAGACTAACAAATCAGTAAATTTATTATAAGAATGAAAAAAATCGTATTGATGTTTGCAATCGCTCTGTTACCTTTGACAGGGTTTGCACAGTTCAAGTTGGATGCCAATGGTATGGAGCCATTTGAGAAGGGAAAGGTTTTCATAGGCGCATCACTCACAGGATTTGATTTAAATTATAGTGGATCTACGGATCTTAATTTAGGCTTACAGGCACAGTTGGGTTATACGCTTGCCGACGATTTTATGGTTTATGGCTTGGTAGGTTATCAGCATTCGGGCTTGAGTGGTGTACCCGACCAGTTTATGGCTGGCATCGGCGGTCGTTATTATATCTCCAAAAACGGACTTTTTCTGGGTGCTAACTGTAAATACGTCCATGCCAACAAGAGCTATAATGACTTTATGCCAGGAGCCGAGATTGGCTATGCCTATTTCATTAGCCGCACGGTGACGATAGAACCCGCCATCTACTATCAGCAATCATTCAAGAATCATTCTGACTTCTCTTCCGTAGGCTTGCGCATCGGACTGGGGATTTATCTTGAATAAATATCATGGGAAAAGTAATTTTGACAGGCGACCGCCCCACGGGTAAGTTGCACTTGGGGCATTATGTAGGGTCGCTTCGCCGCCGTGTGCAATTGCAAGAGGCGGGCAACTATGACAAGATGTTTGTCTTCATGGCGGATGTGCAGGCGTTGACCGATAATGCCGACAATCCCGAGAAGATACGACAGAACATCATCGAGGTGGCATTGGATTATCTCGCTGCGGGATTAGACCCTGAAAAATGTACCATTTTCATCCAAAGCCAAATCACGGAGTTGGCAGAATTGACTACCTATCTGATGAATCTCATCACGGTATCACGTGTACAACGTAACCCAACGGTGAAGACGGAAATCAAGATGCGCAACTTCGAGGCGAATATCCCCTTGGGATTTTTCTGCTATCCCGTGAGCCAAGCGGCTGACATCACATTGTTTAAATCTACTACCGTTCCCGTGGGAGAGGATCAAGAACCCATGTTGGAGGTGACACGCGAGTTGGTTCGTCGCTTTAACGCTACATACGGACCTGTGTTGGTGGAGCCTGAAATCATGTTGCCAGAAAATACTACCGCTCGTCGCTTGCCTGGTACGGATGGAAAAGAGAAGATGTCGAAGAGCCTCGGCAACTGTATCTATCTGAGTGATTCTGCTGATGAGGTATGGCAAAAAGTACGTTCCATGTATACAGACCCTCTCCATGTCAATCTCAATGACCCTGGTCATGTAGAGGGGAATGCCGTGTTCACTTATCTCGATGCTTTCTCCACCGATGCCGACTTTGCCGAGTTTTGGCCTGATTATGCCAATTTGGAAGAATTGAAAGAACATTACCAGCGTGGCGGATTGGGCGACATGAAGTGCAAGAAGTTCCTCAATCAAGTGCTGAATAAGTTCCTTGCGCCTATGCGTGAGCGTCGCCATGAGTTTGAGAAAGACATTCCCGAGATTTTCAATATTCTCCAACGGGGTACTGAGAAGGCTCGCGAGACGGCTGTGGAGACAATGGGTGAGGTACGCAAAGCGATGCGGATTGACTATTTTAACGACTTGGAGTTAATCAAAGAACAGACTCTCAAGTACGGAGGAGTAGGAGTTTGAAAGATTATGGGGTTAGTTTTCTCAGGGTTATTGACGAATAAAAGGGGACGTATCACGAAGATGCGCCCCCTTTCTTTGGAAAAATATATAAACTTGTGGTTATCTCTTGGCTCCAAACTTCCAGCTGTCGCTATTGCTGTTCTTGCTTTGACGGATAGCTTCGTTCTTCTTGATGGTGGGTTGAGTGGGTGGAGTGTTTCCCATGGAAGAGTTATTGCCTTGGCGTTGGTTTCCAAATGATGTGTTATTGGATGGTTGGCTATGGTTGGTGGTAGCCCTTGTTCCATTTCCGAAGCTGGTTTGCTTGTTGGAGTGGTTACCGCTATTGGGCTTTTTCTCTGGCCCTTGGTTTCTCCATGAGCTGTTACTACGATCGTGTGGCACGTTGTCCCTGCCGTTGAATGTACGTCCCTTGTAGGGGCTTTGCGTATAGAAACGGTTGCCACCCTTGTAAGTCACGTACACCGTTGGTGCTGGGCGGAAGAACCGTTTGCTGTAGTAACGGTCATAGATGTTGAAATAGAATTTGCCAGCATACCATGAGATGGGACGATAGAAGTATTCCAGCGTCATGTAGAGGGCATATTGGCTGCGGGAGAGGACATATTCGAACTCTAAGTTACGACGATCCCAATAATATCCAAAGATGTCGCTTTGGAACTCCACGCACATTAGGTAGTCGAGATTGATCTCATAACAAGCGTTATATTGGTCGTCAGAGAGATATAGCTCGTAAGCCATCTTGTCGGTCAGGTACAGAGCTTGCGCACGTGCTTGTGAATAGCTCATTGCTTGTGCGTTCATGGCGATGATAGCCATGGCTGCGATTGTCATAAAAATCCTTTTCATAATCTCTACATTTTAAAAGTTAGACATTCAAGAATTTGCTGCAAATATATCCATTCATGTGTCTTTGTCCAAAAAATTTCAGCGAATGGGTAAATTATTTCAGCTAATCATCCTTCATCCATAGGGAACAAACCATATAATTTGGCATCAATCATGTCGGTGAGACGCTGGAAAGCATGGATATCATTCTCGAATTTCATCGTGTCACCGTCGATAATGATGAGGTTTCCCTTGTAGGTCTTAATCCATTCCTCGTAGCGGTCGTTGAGCCCTTGGAGATAGTCGATACGGATGCTTTTCTCATACTCACGTGCCCGTTTTTGGATTTGCTCCACTAGGTTGGGTATGGTTGAGCGGATGTAAATCATGAGGTCGGGTAGCTTGACGAGCGACATCATGAGGTCGAAGAGGTCGGTGTAGTTGGCAAAGTCACGGTCACTCATCATTCCTTGTGCATGGAGATTGGGTGCGAAGATACGGGCATCCTCAAAGATAGTACGGTCTTGGATGATGGTATCCGTGCTTTTGGAGATTTCCACCACCTCCTTAAATCGTTTGTTGAGGAAATAGATTTGTAGGTTGAACGACCATCGTTCCATGTCTGCGTAAAAGTCAGATAGGTAGGGGTTGTTGTCCACTGGCTCAAACCGTGGTGTCCATCCGTACCTCTTGGCAAGCATCTTGGTGAGCGTTGTCTTTCCGCTTCCTATGTTTCCTGCTATTGCTATGTGCATGGGTATATGATTAAATGGTTTATAAAAGTCAGTCAGGGAATAGTCCGAAGAGATGTGCATCTATCTTATCAATGATAGAAGCGAATTCTTGCGGCTTGTGTTCAAAGTCGATGTTGTCAACGTCCACCACAAGTACTTTACCTTTATACTTATTATAGATGAAGTCATCGTATCGATCGTTAAGGTTGCTGAGGTATTCCAATGGCATGGTTTGTTCGTAGTCGCGCCCCCGCTTTTGGATATTTTTCACCAAGTGCGGTACGGAGGCACGGAGATAAATCATCAAATGAGGATAGCTCACCACTTCGGTCATCAACTCAAATAGCTCCATGTAGGTGTCGAAGTCCCGGTCGGAGAGGTTGCCCATCGCCTTGTTGTTGGCAGTAAACACATAAACGCCCTCATAGATGGAGCGGTCTTGAATGATAGTTTTCTCTGAATGGGCGATATCTAATAAATCCTTGAACCGTTGTTTCAAGAAGAATACTTCCAAGCAGAACGACCAACGAGGTAT
>JAFYZV010000227.1 GCA_017548525.1 Prevotella sp. | reverse complement strand
GATATATACTTTTTTGTATTATTATTCAATTTCGTGAATATTTCATCAGCACCAGTAATATGATCACGAAAATCAATTGCCATAGTCGATGCTAATTTGCATGCACATGTCAAAATAGTTCTCATGAAATAGTTCTCTGCTGTTGAATTGAACATTTGACCGAATTGTAGAATACCAAGATACGAAGGGTGGCCATGTATTGAAAGGAGACGATACGTTAAAACATCCAATTTTAGCATGTCGGCCCCTACTTCAAATCTAATATCATCGAAAGAAACTATTTGATTATTATTGGAATCCTTTTTAAAACGATAGCCTTTGATATCAGCACTTTTACTTGAAATGACTCTATGAAGTTGATTCCTTATTTCTTTTGGAACAAGCAACTTATCCGCAAGTTTCTCTGCTTTTTTTCTTAACTCACTTAGTTGTTCTTTTTCCGCTTTCTCCTTATCTTTAAACATGTCAGGGACAACAGATAAACATTGACGATTATTCAGTCCTCTAATTTTCCATATACACAAAACAATGTCTCGTTCTACTTCAGTGTCCTGTTCTGCGTAGATGTTATGGAAGATGAAAGTTAATTCATATAGACTTCTTAGGATAGAAATCATTGATGGAATATCATACACTTTGAGATTTTCATCCTTCGGTATTATTGAGATTCCATTACACATGGCAAGCAATGACTTTACTTTACACAATGCTATTTGAAGAAAACATTGTGATATTATATCTGACTCTGTAATATTATTCCCTTCACATGTTTTTCGCCAATTGAAAAACAAATCGAATAACCCCTCACTAACAACTGTCAGACTCTCTATTAAGACTCGTATGCAATCATTACTGTTCTTGATTCTATCAGAATAATCCATTTCCATATGATATATTATTTTATCGCGTTATTAAGTATTTCCTCTATACTTTTATACTTTGTATAAGGTATTTCTATGAGTTTTATTTTGTGCTCCTTGCAATATAACCTTAAAGCACAATCCCGTTCAATTTGCTTTTCAAGTTGCTCTTCTCCACCGAAGAGTTTAACTGGCTTGTAGTGTTGCTTTCCATGATATTCAATTATTGTATTCCTATCGTCAAGCCAAAAATCCACCCACAACTCTTTATTTGGGCATAATAGACTTTCGTTTTGTAATCTATATTGTGGAGTAAAAGAAATGTTTTTATTATTCAAGTAGACCCATATTCTACTTTCTCCTTTAGATTCTTTACAGATCGGGCATCCAGCACCCTGTATATGATGTGATGGAGTCTGATAAAATGCTCCGTGTATAGGACATATTATTTTTACCTTTTCCATAGAATTTTTGTATTCAACTTCGTCATAACAATATCTATTTCCATGTACGGAAATCGCTTTTCCTATAAATGATTCCTTGTCATCTGATTGGTATGCCGCTAAAGATTCATGTGCACAGTTGTCACAGCCTTTTCCTCTTAAATGGTTGGACGGAAGTTGATAGAATTCTCCGTGTTTCTTGCATGTGATACATACTTTCGTATTGTTGTTAGTATACTCAACTTTGGAATAATCATATAGATTACCATGAACTTCTTGGGCTTTCTTAACAAACTCTTCTTTAGAAGAACGCTGAGTTTCACTAATTCTGGTGTTTCTACAATAAAGACAGCCATTACCACGTAAATGGTCATGGGGAGTTTGCCAGAATTCTCCATGAACAGGACAAATAATGCATACTTTGGTGAAACTATCTACATAGTTCACTTTAGAGTAGTCATATACACCTTTATGTATTATTTTGGCTCGTTTGACAAATTCTTCTGTCGTGAAAGTCTGTTTCTTTCGTCCTTCCTCCCACCCACATTTTTGACACCCTGTTCTTTGGTGCATATCAGGAGTTTGTTCAAAGACACCATGAACAGGACATATTATCTTTACTTTTGTTTTTGCAGTTTTATAGTCAACAAGGGAATAGTCGTATTTATCTCCATGAAAAGCTTTTGCACGTTTTATAAATTCTTCTTTTGTAAGTGCTTGCTTCTTGTTAGTTTTTTCATGCGCACATTTGCTACACCCAGTAGTTCGTAGATGGTTTTCTGGAGTTTGAAAAAACTCACCGTGTACAGGGCATATTATACAAACCTTTTCCCTTTGACCACGATACTCGGTTTTCGAGTAATCGTACTTGTCGTTATGTTTTTCCTTTGCCTTTCGAACAAAATCTTCTGTCGTATACTTCTTTCCCATTATTCATTTTTTAAGATCCATTTTTTTGTTGAACACGTACGGGGACTGTTCACTCTTCTGTTGTTTTATGGTCTTCAAAGTGGTGAATCTCATATAGAGTAGAGATACAGACCTATTATTCTGTTACTTTGAGCGTACATCCACAGGGCGGTTACTCTTTCCAATCTTCACCCAATCCTCGCGAAAGTTGGGATTGGTCAATATATACGTATCCAGGTTCTTTGTTGCTCATATCGTTCTTAGTTATTCTTTGATGCAAAAATACAAAAAAAATGAGAAATGGTTAGTCCTTATGTTCTTTTCCTTAGAAAACAATGAATAAGGCATCCAAAACACAAGTTGGATGGTAGGGGCAAAAGAAAAGGGATGTGCCTTATTTTGGCACACCCACCTTTTCGCTTGCATTTCAACGATTGTGTGAATGTTACAATGAATCGACTTCTTCGGTACTTAACCCTGTGACTTGAGAGATAAGGTCAGCATTTAATCCAAGTGCTTTCATTTTACGGGCATTGTCACGATTGGCTTCTTCCATTCCTTTCTCCATTCCTTTCTCCATTCCCTCTGTCCGTCCTTTCTCCGTGGCTTTCTCTATATCATCGACATACATCTGCTTGTATTTCTGCTCCTTGTCGTATTCAAGGGTTCGCTCCACGCGGATGATGTCCCAGAACTTGTCGTAGGCATACAACTCCGCATCGCTATAGGCAGACTCCTCCACGATGTCGATAGCCCGTTTCACCTCGGCGTTCTGCAACAGGTCCTCGGAAACCCGCCTTGTGCCGTCGTTTATCTCCGTGAGGAAGCGTAGCCACAGCACCGCCATCTTCTTCTCACGAATGGACTGCGGCTTGAACTTGGGCAGTTCGACGAAGATGAGGTTCAAGCCCTCAATCACCTTGTTGGTGTGTTCCTCGTGTACCAGACGGTAATAGTGGTAGAACTCTTCCATGTCTGGCTCGAACACGTCGTTGACGAGGCTCAGGGAATAGACGGGCTGCAAGAGGTGGTAGTCGATGCTCATGCCTAACTGCCGCACGTATGCCTTGGAGGCATTGAAGAGAATTCGTTTTTGGAATGCCTTGCTCCATTCCATCTGCATCTCGACGATGAACTGCCGTCCGTCGGTGTCCTTGCACCGCACGTCCACGATACTGTTCTTTCGCCACGGTTGGTCGGGCATCATCTCTGTGGGTAGGTATTCAATGTGGGTTATTTCCTTGCCCTCGTCCAAGGGCAACAATGCGTTAAGCAGACTCATCACCAAGTCGGGATGTTCGCCGAAAATTTTCTTGAAGGTCAGGTCTGCTTTGGGGTCTAAGTACTTTGCCATAGTGTTATTCTTTTTGATTTTATCGTTAACAAGTGCAAATATACGATTATTATCTCATATTAAGGCATATCTGTTTGAAATTCATGAGTTATTAACATATTTCAATAATCGTGCGCCGTCTTTGTTTGTGCTAATGTTTATGCGGATGGCATCGAGGGGTAGAAGGTCTTCAATGAGTTCTGGCCATTCGATGAAGCAGATGCCGCCGCTGTAGAAATAGTCCTCATAACCCATATCGTAAACCTCTTCTATCTTCTTGATGCGATAGAAATCGAAGTGGTATATCGAACCGCAGTTGCCCTCGTACTCGTTGACGATGGCAAATGTGGGCGAGGTGATGACATCTTCCACACCTAATTCTTCACAGATAGCCTTGATGAACGTGGTCTTTCCCGACCCCATCTTGCCGTAGAAGGCGAAAACCTTGGCATCGCCCATGAGGTCGATGAACTGGCGGGCTGCCCGTTGGATGTCGTTCAATGACTTGATTTGTATTTCCATTATCTTCTCCTTGATGTCAACGTGACGATGGGAATAATCATCTCTTCCATGGAGATACCTCCATGCTGGAAGGTGTCCTTATAGTAAGAGACGTAGTAATTATAGTTGTTGGGATAGGCGAAGAAGGCATCTCCCGTGGCAAACACGTATGACGTGCTGAGGTTGGGGGAGGGGAGTTGCGCCTTCTGTGGGTCCTTGATGGCGAACACCTCCTTGGGATTGTAACTCAGGTTCTTGCCTAATTTGTACCGTAGGTTCGTATTCGTGTTGCGGTCGCCGATGATTTTCAGCGGCTTCGATGCGCGTATGGAACCATGGTCGGTGGTGAGGATGACCTTGTAATCGGTCGATGCGAGCATCTTGAAGAGGTCTGCCATGACAGAATGTCGGAACCAACTGAGCGTGATGGAGCGATAGGCACTCTCGTTGTTTGCCAACTCGCGCACCATCCTCGACTCCGTTCGAGCATGAGAGAGCATGTCGATGAAGTTGAACACCGCCACGTTCAAGTCGTTGTTCTTCATTTGGTTGAATTGCTGCATGAACTTCTCAGCGTCAGCCGAGTTGTTGATTTTATGGTACGAGAAGCTGTCGTGTCGGCGGTAGCGTTCTATCTGCGTTTTGATGAGCGGTGCCTCGTTGAGGTTCTTACCCTCGTCCTCTTCCTCGTCCACCCACAGGTCGGGGAACATCTGTGCTATCTTGTTAGGCATCAAACCGCTGAAGATGGCATTCCTCGCATATTGCGTGGCGGTGGGCAGGATGCTCAGGTATAGTTCTTCGTCCATGTCGAAGGCATCGCTCAATTCTTGTGTGAGGATTCGCCATTGGTCGTATCGGAAATTGTCGATGACGATGAAGAACACCTTTTCACCCTCGTTCAATAGGGGAAACACCTTTTTCTTGAACACATCAGGACTCATCATCGGACGGTCTGCCGATGGTTGCGGTGCCACCCAGTTCATGTAATTGTTTTTGATGAACTTGCCGAAGCCCACGTTTGCCTCCTCCTTTTGTGTCTTGAGGATTTCCGTCATGTTGCTGTCGGCACTACTCAGTTCCAGTTCCCAATGCACCAACCGCCGATAGACATTCTGCCAGTCCTCAAAAGTCTTGCAGTCAGAGATTTGCATGGAGATGTCCATGAAGTTCTGTTGGTAGCCACTTTGTGTTACCTCCGTGACAATCTCCTTGCGGTGGACATGCTTTTTCAATGTCAGGAGGATCTGGCTGGGATTGACGGGCTTGATGAGGTAGTCGGCAATCTTGCTACCGATGGCTTGGTCCATGATGTTCTCCTCCTCGCTCTTCGTACACATCACGACGGGCGTGGAGGGTGATATCTCCTTGATGATCTGCAAGGTTTCAAGACCCGAGAGGCCTGGCATCATCTCGTCGAGCATGATGAGGTCAAAGGTACGTTGCCGACATTGATCGATGGCATCGTTGCCATTGCTGACCGTCACCACCTCATATCCTCTCTTTTGCAGGAAGATGATGTGTGCCCTCAATAGCTCCATCTCGTCATCTACCCATAATATCAGTCCGTTGCTCATTGTTAAAAACCTCCTAAATCGTAATATTCATCCTCGATTTCGTTGCTGTCTTCCTTGTTCTCCTGTTGCTGTTTGTTGGTGTTTTGGTTGACGGGTTCATCGTTGATGATGATGGTATCATCTTCTTCCACTTGGTTGTTCACGGGGTCTTCGATGATAATGACATCATCGTCATCCTGTTGTTGCCCTTGCTGGTTCTCAGGGTCTTCCACGATGATGGTATCATCGTCTTGCTCTTCCACTTGGTTGTTCTCAGGATCTTCCACGATGATGACATCATCGTCTTGTTGTTCCACTTGGTTATTTACGGGGTCTTCTACGATGATATTGTCATCTTTATCATCTTGTACCTCTGTATTCGTGACAGGCGTGTCGATAATGATAGTTCCATCATCCACCACGGCATTGCCTTGAGTGTTGCCAGTTGTTTCCTCTTCAATCACAATGTCGTCGTTGCCACCGCCTTGGCCATTTCCTTCCAAGCCATTGTCGAGGAATGTTCCATCATCCAACATTCTGTCTACTTCCTCTTCCGTGGTGGGCATGGGGATGTCTGGTTCTTTCTCATAACCTATTTCTGCTGGCTCGGTAAGCAATTTGAAAGTACTCACTTTCAATGGCGCGAAGTGTTTGGTATAGAATTCATCGTAGTCATCATAGCTGAATTGCTTGCCGAGGAGCGGCTTGTTTTGTTCGCTGATGACATACGACCTACTCTTTCCCAATCGCTTCACGATGTTTTCCTGTTGGTACAGTTCGCGGGCATATTGCAACGCCTCGTCGAAGTTACGGAATCCTGAGACTTCCATGAGGTGCAAGCCGTATTCGTCTTGCTCAATGGTGATGTCGAAGTTGCGTACCATGTAACTGGTGAAGTTATATCTCGCCAATTCATAGAGCAACTGGTTCTCGTTCACGGAGTCGGGTTTATAGGCGACCATGAACACGAAGTCAATGTTGCGGTCATTGGTGAATTGGCGGGCGTTGATGGAATCGCTGTCACTCAGTACCACACTCCGTCGGCTCCACACATCACTGAGGTCGAATTTTCCGCCGTACAGTTGCTTGCCCGCTTTCACGCCGTTGATAATCATTCCCGCCATCTCCGCCAACTTGCTCTGTGGGAATTTCTCAACGAGGGTAGTCATGTCCGCCAAGCAACCGTCGCCATCACCGTCGTTGAGTTTGCCTAATCCATTGATAAAGATGAACTTGTCGCGGTTGGCTCCCAAGGGGAAACGCTCCTCGGATATGCGTGAGTTGCCCCTCACCTCATCATAGCGGTCGCCCTTGAAGGCATTGTAAGTGGAGGCATATAGCGAGTCTTCCATGTGTTCGCCAAAGATAGCGTTCTCCTTGAAATAGGGATCGGAGAGGATGCCCGTCCATTGGCTCTCGGGAAACTCCTCCTTGAGTTTCTCCACGTAGGTATCGGCAATGGCTGGCTCACCCTTCCTATTATATAATAAGAATAGGTGGTAATACACGTCTGCCATGTTCTCATAGTCGGGATATTGGTCGGTAAGCCGCCGTAGAGCCTTCTCGCTCAAGGGAAGGTTGTCGAGTTTGTCCTTGAAGATGACACCAGAATTGTACAATCCATCCTCCAAGATGAGGTTACTGGCAAGCAATTGTTCCTCGGTAAATGGAATTTGTGCCAAATAATACTCCCGTTTGTGCGGGTCGTTTTGCGCACTGTCCTTCACTTGTTCCAAGGAGTCTTGTATCGCTTCCACCTGTGCGATGGAGTCGAGTTGCTCTTGCGATAGCTCGGGCATCTCTCCAGTCTCTCCCAGTCCTGCCACGACGGTCTTGTTGATACGTTGCCAGTTATCGACATTCTCACGCTTTCCCCATTGTTTCTCGAAGGTTTGCTTACCCTGTACCACCGCCATCTGGTTATAGAAATACCACTTGCCGCTTTGTTGCTGTCCCACTTGTGGCGTGTTGGTTTGCGGCGTATTGCGGTTGCCAGCCGCCCCGTTGCGTTGCATCACTTGCTGGGCGTTCTCCTCGGCTTGCTTGCGTTTCTCCTCTTTTTCTTTCTTTTTCAGGGCTTCAATCACGCGGTCTATCGCCTCATTGCGCTCTTTCTCGTCCATCTTGGCGAGGGCTTGGAGGGAGTCTTGCAGGTGGACGGCATCGGTGAAGGGGGCTAATTCGTCCAACACTTTAGAGCGATAGGAGAGTTGTTCGTAGTCGTCACGGTCCTTATCCAACAGTCCGATGGCCTCACCGTAGCATCTCTGGGCATCGCTGAATTTCTCTTGGATCCAGTAGAGGTCGCCCAACTTCAGGAGCAACACGCCCTTCTCGATGCCGCTGCGCGTAGCTTTCTCGTTGCCTTTCTCGTAAGCACCGATAGCCTTGGCGGTGTCTTTCTGTGCCAAGTAGATGTTTCCCATGGCATAATACACTTGGTCAAGATAGTCCTTGTTATTGTCCGACCGTGCCATGCGCTTGAGTTGGCTAATCATTTTCTTGGCTTGACCACTTGCCAACACCTCTGTCATGGCGATACGGGCATTAAACTCCTCCTCGTAGGGTGGGTTGAGGCGACATACATGCTTATATGCCTTGAATGCCAAGTCGTTGTGTCCCATGGCAGCTTCCAACTGTCCGAGGAGGAAATACTCACGGGCTTTCTGTTTGTTGCGCATCTCGTGCTTGATGACCTTGCGCAGATAGGGGATAGCTTGCTCGTAGTCGCCCGTGTGGATGTAATAGTCGGCGTAAGCGTAGTCCCACTCTTTCTGTGCACCACGGTGGATGGAGTCTCGCTTCATGTTGCGAATCACGTCCTCTGCATCATAGATCCAGTCTTGCTCGATGTAACATTTGGCAAGCCAAGCTCGCGCCCTGCCGTAGATGATGGGTTGGCTTTGGTAGAGACGGCTCATATAAGAAAAGGTGGAGGCTGCTTCGTCGAAAGCTCCCTTGTGGAATTGCGAGCGTCCCATCAGCATCCATGCCTTCCAGAGGAAGGGGTTGTATTCCTTGCGGTTGAGCCATTCGAGGTCTTTTTCCGTCTTCCTTCGTTTCTTTGTCCATTCGGGTCTGCGCTTGATGCTATGTAGTTTGATGGCCTTTTGGCTCTTCTCTATTGCCTTGTCGAAATTGCCTTTGCCAATCTCTCGGCTCGCTTTGTTGCCCACGGCATAGAGTGGGATGATCTCTGTGAAGTTGTCTTTGTTGCTCTTTTCCTTCTCCTCCGAGCCATCGATATATGCCTGTGCGCCATTGAAATAGGTGTTGTAGCGGGCGTTGAACGAATGCCACCAACGACTCTTCGCAGTGTTTTTCTGCGTAGAACAGCCTGCTGCCAACAAGACGAAAGCCAGTAGCAGGAATGGTGCGATATGTCTATTGTTGCGCATTCGCATAACTATCTAACGGCAAAACTGTGTATTTTATTGTCTTAAACACCGTATAAATCAATCAAGATATGTAGGATAATGCTTAATGCACCTGTTCGTCCATCAAGAGAAACAACTCATCTTTTACTTGGTCTGGCACGTTGATGCCACGCAAGGTGAGGCTGCGGCTCCAATCCTTGACCTCTTCGGGGCGCATCGTTTCAAATACGTAAGCAAACTGACTTGCCTCATCGTCTGTATAACTGTCAGAGGAACGCCCCTTGAATGTGTCCAACTCTTCGTCGTCGAAATAGTCAATCTCCTTGATAGAAGCCTCCATCATGCAGACCTGCTCACACTTTGCGCTACGAGTGCCGTCACAGGAGGCACAGTCGCCCTTGACTTCGGACACATCTGAAGGATGGTACATCTTTTTGGCGAGATAATAACCGAAGGCAAGCACCGCCAAGGCGATGATGCAAAACGTGGCATATTCCATTTGTCTTATTCCTCTTCCTCAACGATGAATCCTGCCTGTCGGAGGTCATTCCAATAGGCAGGGTATGACTTGGTGACCACCATGGGGTCGTTGATGCGTATGCCGTCTATGCGGAGAGACATGGGTGCGAAGGAGAGTGCCATGCGATGATCCTCATAAGTGTCTATCGGGAGGAGGGAAACATCACAACGCTCACCGTCCCAGATGAGTTCGCTTTCATTCTCCACTCGTAGCACCATGCCCACCTTGCGCATCTCTGAGCACAGTGCCTTGATGCGGTCGGTCTCCTTGATTTTCAAGGTTGACAATCCTTTGAAATGGAACGGCACACCGAGGGCTGCACAACAGGCGACAACTGTCTGCGCCAAGTCGGGTGAGTTGGTGAAATCGTAGTCCAACCGTGGCACCACGCGCCCGCTCTTTTTCAGCGTGACGGTGGTTGGCGTGTTTTGCTTCCGTGACTTGAAAACGGTTTTCACGCCCAACATGGAAAAGATGTATCTCACCACGGAATCGCCCTGTTTGGAGCCGTCCATCAAGCCATTGAGGTGTACGATAGCATTTTCGTCATGGCTCAATGCGACCATTTCATACCAATAGGATGCGGCACTCCAGTCGTTTTCAATCAGGTATTCACGCTGTTTATAGCTACTCGGATAAACCATTACGGTGTCTCCCGATACCCAGTCTGCCTTTGCGCCAAACTCACGCATTGTCCAAAGTGTCAAATCGATGTATGGTCGGGAGATGATATTGCCCGTCATCTTCAGTTCCAGACCATTTTGCAATGTGGGACCAATCATCAACAGGGCAGAGATGTATTGCGAACTGATGTTGCCAGGAACCTCTATTTGTCCCCCATCAAGAGTTTTCCCACGGATGCGGAGTGGGGGAAATCCTTCCTCGCCAACATATTCGATGTCGGCACCGAGGTAGCGGAGAGCGTTTACCAACACCTCGATGGGACGGTGTTTCATCCGCTCCGTGCCAGTCAACACATGTTCACCCTCAGTAACGGCAAGGTATGCTGTCATGAAACGCATGGCCGTTCCTGCCGCCTTGATGTCGATTTCATAGGGCATATCTTGCAATGCCTTGATGATGACATCGGTGTCATCGCAGTCGGAAAGGTTTTGGGGATAGCTGTTACCACCAGAAAGGGCATGTATTATCAATGCTCTGTTGCTAATGCTCTTGGAAGGTGGCAGTGTAATGGTTGTATCTAAGTGTTTTGTTGCTTGTATCTTGTATCGTGTCATGATGGGATAGTTATCTCATTTTACATTCTACCACTCGCATGGGGAGCTTGACAGGTCCCTCCTCAACACGTCCTTTCGTGGGCATCTTCTTGGCGGTGGTGGAGTTTTTACGTGGGCCTGGCATCAACGGACTGTAGTACAGCACCCAGCGTATTCGGTCTTTCTGGTCTGTGGAAATCTTGTAGCCATAGCCTATGGAATAGTCCATGATATTGGCGGAATAGAATATCGTGCCGTCACAGGCGGAACGTTTGACGAGATCCTTCAAATCGAATTTTTCTTTCGTTGTGTTTTTTATATAATAATCTTCGTATTCGGCGTATTCCACACGGTTGTAACTCGGCGTGTCCTCGCAAAAATCGGTGTCACCGCAGGAGTTCACAGGCTCGCCATCACGCTCGGTATAGATATGGTGGAGACCGAAATAATGTCCCAGCTCGTGTGCCACGGTCACGTTCACGTCGGCAGAGTTGTAGGTATATCCTTTCTTTCCCTTATCGGCAAGGTAATAGCGGGTTGACTCGTCGTTGATGTACAGACTGTTGATGGAGGAACAATGGGGATAATCAAGCATTGACTTGTAGATGGTGGGAATGTTCACGGTCTCTAATCCCACTAACGCAGAGTCGCTCTTCACGGCGTAGGGCATGTGGCTGATGCCGAGGGTAATGCCTCCCTTATCCTTGTCGGCAGCGAAGTTATAGACCATGATGTTCACGTAGTCGTTGGGATCCCAGATGTATTTCTTGTACTCTCCCGTGGTGTTCATCATAAACTCGTGGGGGTCGATGGGGTAGGTGCCGCTCCATTTCACGTATTCTACGCCAGGGGTGGAGAGGGTGTTACCTTTCTCGTCCTTGGTGGCGAGGAAGAAGCGGAGGTTCATATTCTCGCTCTCACCGTATACTCCCCCCTTGTAAATGTCGTTCACATTATCTATAATAGTTGATAGGCGGCTTGTGGGGACATATTGCAGTTCGTCGCCCTTGTCCACATAGAGGACATGGAATATCACGGGTATCTTGTAGGTATAGCTCTCATTGATGGTTTCCTTAGTGTCGTCATCGTCTTCATGAGTCCTGTTTGTTTCCGTCCGACCATCGTCTCCACCGCAAGAGAGGAATGATATGCAGAGCAAAAGGAGCAAATAAAGGGTCTTCGTCTTCATCAGTTATGATTTTTGTACAAAATTACGAATTAAAATCAAATATGCAAATTATTTCTTGTCATTATTACGATATTCTTACATTCCCTATCCATGCAAATGCGAAAATACTTCTTCCGTGCTTCCCCACTATGGCAGGGCAAATGGTTAGGGTATGAGTCTGTAAAATGTCGATTACTTTCAGGCTTTTCGTTTCAGTATGTGAAACTGTCCGTTTCAATAGGTGAAACTCACTGTTTCAGCATGTGAAACGGAATCTACCATACGCATACTGCCAAACCAAAGGGTCTTTGCATTTTTTCTGACTTAACAGTTGGTCACATTTAGTGTATGTCAAATGGGTGAGTTGAATATGAATAGATTGCTTTTGACCAAACATGAAAAAGCCCCTTTCCCGACATCCGTCGGAATTGGGGCACGGCAAAATATTATGAAAATGTATGGTTTATCCGAGATATTTCATCAAGATCTTGGCATTGCCACTATCACGCAGCTTGGCAATGCTCTTTTCCCGAATCTGGCGGACACGCTCGCGGGTGAGTCCTAATTGGTCTCCAATCTCCTCCAATCCCTTTTCGTGGCAACCGATACCAAAGCATTCGCGGATGATAGTGATTTCCCTCTCCTTGAGAACCTTGTTCAATACGGAGTTCAATTCAAGTGCCATCGACTCGTGGTCTACCTGCTTGTCGGTCCTGCTGTCATCACCCGAAGGCATGACATCCAACATACAGTTGTCCTCACCGTCCTGGAAAGGAGCGTCAATGCTCACGTGGTGACCGTCTACCATGAGGCTTTGTCCAATCTTATCCTCGTCGAGCTTGGTGGCATCAGACAATTCGGAAATAGACGGATGGCGCTGATGTTCCTGCTCGAACTTGTTGATTTCATGGTTGATTTTGCTCAACGATCCCACTTGGTTTAGGGGAAGGCGCACGATACGGCTCTGTTCGGCGATGGCTTGGAGGATGCTCTGGCGAATCCACCATACGGCGTATGAGATGAATTTGAATCCACGGGTCTCGTCAAACTTCTGCGCTGCCTTAATCAAACCGATGTTTCCTTCGTCGATAAGGTCTGTGAGAGTGAGCCCTTGGTGTTGGTATTGCTTGGCTACAGACACGACAAAACGCAGATTGGCGGTCACCAATTTGTCTTTCGCACGTTCACCTTCGGGACCTCCCTTCTTGATTTTCTGTGCGAGTTCAATCTCTTCATCGATGGTAATAAGTGGAGCCCTGCCGATTTCGACAAGGTATTTATCCAATGCTTCACTTGAACGGTTGGTAATGCTTTTCTGTATCTTTAACTGTCTCATCGTGTTTAGAAAAACTTTGTAAGTGTTTGAAAATCAACTAAATATCCTAATTATCCTATTTAAAGCGTTGCAAAGTTACACTTTTTTTCAATACATTATTGAAAAAAGCGAACTTTTTTTGTTAAATAATCAAAAAATCCGTGGAAAGTTTATGGATGAATTACATCATACATTTATACTTTCATACTCGCCGATAGGCGAATCCCTTCTGCCATCATCCCTCCTCCTTCAACCATCTCTTTGCTTTCTCCAAGTCATCGGGGGTGTCGATACCAATGGTTTCCTCATGGGTGATGCCAACTTTGATACGGTATCCGTTTTGGAGCCAGCGCAGTTGCTCAAGGCTCTCTGCCAACTCTAAGGAAGACTGTGGCAACTGGGTGATTTCATGGAGTACCTCTGTTTGGTAGGCATAGATACCTAAATGTTTGAGGAAAGGATAGTGGTGGAGCCATTCTCCTGCGTCAATGCCACGGACAAAGGGTATCACGCTACGTGAGAAATACATGGCATAGCCGTTGTTGTCGAGGACAATCTTCGGGGAGTTGGGATTGTTCACCGCCTCCATGTCGGTGAAGGGTTTTCCTAAAGTGGCAATCTGCGTGGAGTCATCATCATCGAAACAGGAGCAGAGGGTGCTGATTTGCGAGGGGTGGATGAATGGCTCGTCGCCTTGCACATTGACAACGACATCCCATTGTCCGCCAATCTTCTGCACCGCTTCGTCGATTCGGTCGGTGCCGCTGCGGTGGTTGCTGGATGTCATGACAACGTTGCCGTGGAATCGCTGCACCTCTTCATAAATGCGATTGTCATCGGTAGCCACGTATACTTGGTCGATGACTTTGCTTACTTGCTCGTATACTCTTTGGATGATAGTCTTGTCGCCAAGGAGAGCCAAAGGCTTGCCGGGGAAACGTGTGGAAGCATACCTTGCTGGTATGATGCAAATAAATCTATTCATGTGAACAATCTTTACCTTGAAGACCTAAATCCTTCCATCAAGACATATTTCTTTTTCATCATGCGCTGGTAGATGTTGCGTAACCAAATGGGGTGTAAGAAAATGAACACGATGCCAATGAGCAACATGATGATGTAAGAAACTTGATTGCCCCAGATGGCTTGCATCGTCGATACCAATAACATCGGAACAATGAAAGCCACCATCTCTGCCCCTAATTGGAAATAATTGTTTTCCACGCCACTCTTGCTAATGAACTTGGTGTTGAGTGGTATGGTCATCTTGTTGTACACAGCCATTTGGAAAAGGATGAAATATTGGAATCCTGCCGTGAACACTCCGTATGAAATGAGCATCATCAACGACCATTTTCCCGTGAATACAGTGGGAAGCATTAATAGGAAGGGGAAGAAGAGGATGACGGAATAGAAGATGTACTTGGCATTGAGCAACTTGAGGATGTTCTCACGCCGCACCATTAGACAATCAATATAGTTGCCTTCGTTGCACATAATCTTGATGACAAGCATCGCCCCATAGATGACGTAATTATATAGACACCAGAAATTGGTCATGAACTGAGAATCATAGGCATCGGTAAAAGCAATGAGGAGACTCATCATCAAGACGATGGCACTGGCGAAGATGAAACCCTTACGCACGTTCTTATTACGTTGGGTGGACTTGATTTCCAATTGGATATACTGCCCTACGTCGCCTCGTTTTTCCAAGAAAGCGAAATGGCGAGAGGCATAAGTATGTGTTTTCTCTGTTCTCGACAGCTCTTTCCATATATGCGAAAATTGCACTTTTCGGTTGATGAAAGCCAATAAGGCTACCAAGGCGATGAGTAGGACATAGGGAAGGATGTTGCCCTCGGATATGGCGGTGCCGATGCTGGCATAAAACTTGAAAAAGAATTTCCATCCTTTCAATAGAGCAGGGAGATAGATGACCGTATAGACGCCAATTGGCAATAGCCACCATAACAAATGGTCATTGATATATGTACGCACAATGGAATACCACTGGCTATTGGCAAGGATTAGCAGATAGAAACAGAAGAGGAATCCAATAGACACCCATAAGCCCTCGGAGAACAATACCGACATGAACACAAATGGAATCAGCATGGCAAACCACGTGACATTGCCCCAATTGAACAACGAGCGGAAAATGAACATGTCGATGCAAGTGTATTTGGGAATGGGCAGGAGGATATAAGGCTTGATGATTTGTGCGGGTGTCTGTTGTGCCGTGAATCGTATGAAGAAATCCAATGTGAGGATAAATGGCGATATTCCGAACATGAATTCCACCGCTGTCATCGACCTACTATCGTTGGCAGCCATGGAGAAGATGACGGCAAAAAATATGAGATAGAAAATTATAAATGCGTAAACGATACCTATAAGTATCTTCGCAGCTTTATTCTGCTCGAAGTTGAAGGCTCGTTTGTCTGCTAAGATGCGATGCTTCCGCAACGCCTTGAATAGTTCCAGTTTGTTCATGAATATTGCTTTGAGATTATCTGAGGTCAATCACCTCGGCTTGTGGGAAGTCTTTCGCGTTGAACGAGAAGATGTTGTTAGGTTGGTTCTTGGCTTGGAAATTGGAGATGTTGATGGTGGTCCAAGTCGTTCCTTGGCGCATCTTCACCTGTGATGGCACGTATGTGGTCTTGTTGATATTGATGTACATCTCTTGCACACTACGTTTCTTGTCCTGTGCAGTGAGATGTACTTGGTAATAACCATTGAATGTTTTCATGTCCATGTTGAATCCCGTTTTATACATGGTGATGAATAGGTAGGGATTCATGGCTGCCAATTGCGACTCTTTGGGTGTAGTGACGTTCACCTCGTCGGTGGATTTCATGTACGACCATTGTGTTTTGCCATCAAACCAAACGATGGCATCGGGTGTCGTGGCATGAAACTTATTTTCCTTGATGGCTATCGTGCCGCTCGTGTTGCCATATTTGGCACTTGTTATCTTGAAGTTGGCACTCGCTCCCCCTTTCCTTCCCACGACGGATGCTGTCTTATCGAGTACCTTGCGAGCGGTTTGTGTCCCTTGTGCTGTGGCAGTCATGGTGGCCAAGGTCATCATGACTGCCATTATTATCCGTGTGATTCTTGTTATTCGCTTCATGTTAGTTATCCATTTATGTCCTGTTATATCCATTTGATTCATGAATATCGTGTTCGTTTAAATCGTGGAATCGATTTATGATTTGTTAGCTTTTCAAATTGGCTATCAATGTGTTGAGGGAATTTTCATCGGTGATAAGCACGTCGCGGGGCTTGCTGCCCATGGCAGGTCCAACGATTCCTGCCGCCTCCAACTGGTCCATGAGTCGTCCGGCGCGGTTGTAACCAATGGAGAACCGTCGCTGAATCATGCTGGTGGAGCCTTGCTGGGATATGACAATTGCGTGTGCCGCCTCCTCAAAGAATGGATCAAGCGTACCCACGTTGGCAGTACCGTTGCCCCCACCATCTCCATCAGCCGAAGCTGGCTCTGGCAATTCCAAAGGCTCGATGGGGCCGGGCTGTGCTGCTACATATTGGTTTATACGCTCCACCTCGGGTGTATCGACGAATGCGCATTGCACACGGATGGGGTCTGTACCATTGATGATGAGCATGTCTCCACGCCCAACCAACTGATTGGCACCTGGACGGTCAAGGATGGTACGTGAGTCAATCATGGATGTCACCTTAAATGCCATGCGTCCGGGGAAGTTTGCCTTGATGGTACCCGTAATGATGTTGGTGGTGGGTCGTTGCGTGGCGATGATCATGTGGATGCCGACGGCTCGTGCGAGCTGGGCGATACGTGCGATGGGAAGTTCCACCTCTTTGCCAGCTGTCATGATGAGGTCTCCAAACTCGTCGATGATCACCACGATATAAGGCATGTATTCATGACCTTTGGTTAGGTCGAGTTGCCTATTGACGAATTTCTCATTATATTCTTTCACGTTACGCGCCCCCGCTTGTTTCAACAAGTCATATCTTGTGTCCATCAACTTACAGAGTGAGTTCAAGGTACGCACCACTTTCGTCACGTCGGTAATGATGGGTTCATCTTCGTTTTCGGGAAGTGTCGCCATGAAATGATTGGCGATGGGGGCGTATGTGGTGAATTCCACTTTCTTAGGGTCTACCAACACGAACTTCAACTCATTGGGATGTTTCTTATATAGCAATGAAGTGATGATGGCATTCAATCCTACAGACTTTCCTTGACCTGTGGCACCAGCCACCAAGAGATGTGGAATCTTCGCCAAGTCTGCCATGTAAACATCATTTGTGATGGTCTTACCCAAGGCGATAGGCAAATCCATCTTCGTCTCTTGGAATTTCTTGGAGTTGAGGATGCTCTCCATGGAGACGATGTTCGCCTTCTTATTAGGCACCTCGATACCAATGGTACCTTTGCCAGGGATAGGGGCGATGATGCGAATGCCAAGGGCAGAAAGGCTCAAGGCGATGTCATCCTCCAAATTGCGAATCTTGGAAATGCGGACACCCTCGGCTGGGGTGATTTCGTAGAGGGTAATCGTTGGGCCGACGGTCGCCTTGATTTCCTTGATTTCCACACCAAAGCTGTTCAATACCTCGACGATGCGGCGGTTGTTTGCCTTGATTTCCTCCATGTCAATCTCGGGCTTGCCGTCGTTGTCGTATTTCTTTAACAGGTCGAGGGTGGGGAATTGGTATCTCAAGAAAGGCTCACGTGGGTTGATGGGAGCCTTGATGTCATCATCATTGAGACGTTTTCCATTGGCTTCCTCAGCCTCCTTCCCAACTTCCACTGTTAGTGTAGACTTATCTTTGGGCTTGTTCGTTGGTTTACGGTCAATGGGCTTGATGGGGCGTTCCTCATTGGGGGTGAATTCGGTGAGGTCAACCACAGGAGAGCGAAGGTTTTCTGCGGGGGAGTCATCGGAGAGGTTGTCATCTTCCCCTTCTTTCTCATCTTCGTCTTCCTCATCGTCATCTTGGTTTGTCACAGTTAGGTTAACTTTGTTGGAGAAATACTTCTTGGGGTTAAGTGCCTTACGGATAATGTCAATGGTTTCGGCACTAAGATATGTGAGAAATGCCAATGCTGTAATCAACAAAATGACGGTTAATCCTGGTGTTCCTATGATGTTTTCCAACTGTTGCACACAATACACTCCATGGTCGCCCCCAGGGTTGAAAACAAGATTTCCCATGAGTGGGGTAAGGAATTTGGAGAAGGCAATGGAACTCCAGATCATGACTAAAGCCATACCGAAAAACCATTTCCAAAGGTTTACTTTATAGACCCCCATAAGGCGGAGACCCACCAGAATGATGAAAACTGGGATGAAGAATGCCGCTATTCCGAAATTTTTTGTAATGATGATATATGAGAGGATGGCCCCTAAAGAGCCGCAATAGTTGGCGAATTGCCGATTGGTATTCATCCATTCGCCAGGTCTGAGGTTTTCCAAGATGCTTTGGTCAGCCTGTCCCGTATAAAAATAGGAAAACATGGCAATGATGACATACAATGATGTCAACACCAATAACACCCCTAATGCAAAATCTGTTTTCTCGTTGCTAAATATATTGTGAAACCCGATTGTCTCGCTAAAACTTTTAGGTTTACGTGCCTTTTTCTTCTTCACCATCTTTCAGAGTCAGTATTTATAGTGCAAAATTAGCGCAAAAAACTTATAATCCTTTATATTTTCGCAACTTTTTTCTATTTTTGCAATTCATTATTGATATAAATGAGAAAAATAATTTACGACAAGTTCGATAAATTTGCCATCAATGACTACCCTGTGGAACATTTTCCTGGGCGCATCATCGTCATACAGACCGTAAAAGAAGCTGGCAAGGCGGTGGAATACTTGCTTGACCAAGACATTTTGGGATTGGATACAGAAACGAGACCTTCGTTCAAGAAAGGCAGCCAACAGCATCTTGTGTCACTTTTACAGGTGTCAACTCATGACACGTGTTTCCTCTTTCGGTTGAACATGATTGGGATGCCCACGCCAATAGTCCGTCTCTTGGAGGATACGATGGTTATGAAAGTGGGGCTTTCATGGCACGATGACATCCTTTCGCTGATGAGGAGAGTGTCTTTTACTCCTGGGTATTTCATAGACATTCAGAATCTTGTGTCACAGATTGGCATAAGAGACCTCTCTTTGCGCAAGCTCTATGCCAATATCTTCCATAAGCGAATCAATAAGCGCCAACAGTTATCCAATTGGGACAGGGACGTTCTTGATGCTAAACAGAAGATGTATGCAGCCACAGATGCTTGGACTTGCATTATGTTGTATGAGGAAATTCAACGCTTATTGGCAAGTGGGGATTATGAGTTGGTAGTGACAAATCAAGAGATTGAACAAGAACATGATGATGAGTTATAAATCTGTATATATTAAGAAAGGTAAGGAGGAATCGTTAAAACGATTTCATCCGTGGGTCTTCTCTGGAGCTATCCACCGTCTTGACGAGGGAATAGAGGAGGGAGAGATTGTAAGAGTATTGACCTATCAAGGCGAATTCATCGCAGTGGGACATTACCAAGTAGGATCGATAACAGTTCGAGTGTTGTCGTTTGATGACGTTGCCATTGATGATGACTTTTGGCAGAAGCATCTTGCGGAGGCTTTTGCTGTACGAAATGCCATTGGATTAGTAGGTCGTGATAATAATGATGTCTTTCGACTTGTTCATGGCGAGGGCGATGGGTTGCCTGGTTTGGTGATTGATTGCTACGCAAAGACAGCCGTCATGCAAGCGCATAGCGTGGGGATGCATGTCTGTAGAGAGGCCATTTGTCGAGCTTTACTCAATGTCATGGGTAACCGTATTGCCCATGTGTTCTACAAAAGTGAAACAACTCTTCCTTTCAAAGCGGGTCTTGGACAGGAGAATTATTTTATCCATGGTGGGGCGAAGGATGACATTGCCATGGAAAATGGTTTGCGGTTTCATGTTGATTGGTTGCGAGGGCAAAAGACTGGATTTTTTATCGACCAACGTGAGAATCGTTCATTGTTGGAAAGATATGCCAAAGATAGGAGTGTATTGAACATGTTTTGCTACACAGGAGGTTTTTCTGTCTATGCCATGAGAGGCGGTGCAAGGCTGGTGCATTCGGTGGATAGCAGTGCCAAGGCAATAGACCTAACCAACAAGAATATGGCTTTGAACTATCCTGATGATTTGCGACATGAGGCTTTCTGTGACGATGCTTTCAAGTTTATGGATGCCAACGATGACCGATACGACCTTATTATTCTCGACCCACCAGCCTTTGCCAAGCATCGTGCGGCTCTCCATAATGCTTTGAAAGGATATACGCGACTGAATGTGAAAGGTTTTGAGCGCATCCGTCATGGGGGAATCCTGTTTACTTTCAGTTGTAGTCAGGTGGTAACGAAAGACCAATTCCGCAATGCCGTGTTCACTGCAGCTGCCCAAGCGGGACGCAAGGTGCGCATTCTGCATCAGTTGCACCAACCCGCCGACCACCCTATCAATATTTATCATCCTGAGGGAGAATACTTAAAAGGACTTGTTTTGTACGTTGAATAACACATTATTATATAATATAAGGCAATATGTAGCTCGCCATCATTTGTTGAATGCCGATGGGAAATATATTGTAGCCTTCTCAGGAGGTGCTGATAGCGTGTGCCTCTTGTTGGTGATGAAGAAATTGGGGTATCAAATCGATGCCGCCCATTGTAACTTTCGTTTGCGTGGGGAGGAGTCAGAACGGGATGAATTGTTTTGTGAAGAGCTTTGCAGACGAGAGCATATTCCCTTTCATCGCATCCATTTCGACACCCGTGAATACGCCTCCTTGCATCATGTAAGCATTGAGATGGCCGCTCGTAACCTTCGGTATTCTTACTTTGAACAATTGCGTAGAGACCTTGAAGCGGATGGTGTCTGTGTGGCTCACCACCAAGATGACAATGTGGAGACAATCCTGATGAACCTCATCCGTGGCACGGGCATTCATGGTCTAACGGGTATTGCCCCCAAGAATGGGTTTGTGATACGTCCATTATTATGTGTCAACCGGAATGAAATCGAGTCTTATCTTCGTGATAGGCAGCAAACATATATGACAGATAGCACCAATCTCCATGCCGATGTCATACGCAACAAGATACGATTGGAAGTCCTACCGCTCCTGCAAGGCATCAACCCATCGGTTCAAGATAACATTCTCCGCATGTCCGAACGTCTCAAGGAAGCCATCAAGTTGTTTGACATTGGACTGGAAGAACTAATCAAGGAATGTGTTATATCTGATGAAAATGAGTTGATGACGATTGATTTTTTCAAAGCAAGACAATATGAATACGTCTTGTTCCATCTCTTATCACCTTTAGGATTTACTTCTTCACAGATTGAAATCATGGCAAAGGATGATGGGCTGCGCACTGGAAGGGAGTGGGAGAGTGCCACCCATGCCGCGTTGATAGACCGTGGGCGACTGCTTGTCTACCGAAAGATGGAAAGACGTGCGCCGATGGTTGTTCCCGAGGAGGGTAAATACGTGTTCACGCAGGGAGTGAACATTACATTTAAGATGGTGGTGAGGGATGACAATTTTCAATTCAGCAAGTCCCCAAACATCGTTTGCCTCGATGCAGAGAAGGCGGTATTCCCCCTTATCATCCGTTATGTTGAGGAGGGTGACCGCTTTATGCCCCTTGGGATGAATGGCAGTAAGTTGGTGAGCGATTATTTGACTGACCGTAAGAAGTCCCTTTTTGACAAGCGACAGCAGTTGGTCGTAACTGACTCACGGGGGGAAATCCTTTGGCTTGTCGGCGAGCGAATTGCCCATCCTTATCGGATCGTAGAGGAAACACATAGTGTGCTAACCATGGTTTACACACATAATAAAACGTGAAAATCTCTATCATTTGCACCCCATTATGCAACAAAAGGTGATATTTTTGTGTTAAAAATTTGGCGAAACGGATGAAATCGCTTATATTTGCAACCGATATTTAAACATTACTAACAATAAACGACAAAACAAACGCCTATCGAAACATCATTACTTAAGAAATCAATACTCTTAAAATAATGAAGAATCTCAATGACATGAGCGACGAACAATTGGCTCTGTCGTACATAGACGGTAATAACCGGGCGTTTGATTTGTTGCTTTCCCGCAACCAGACAAAACTTTATTCATACATCCTCTTCGTGGTACACGACCGTGACACGGCGGATGACATCTTCCAAGAGACCTTTGTCAAGGTCATCACCAAGCTACAACAGCGTAAGTATGTGAGCAGTGGGAAGTTTAGCGCATGGATTATGCGCATTGCCCACAATGTTATTATGGATTGGTATCGGGAGCAAAAGTCCGACAGGATTGTTGACGCGACACAAGAAAACGACCTCTCCAACATTGGTAATGACCACATCCTTGATAGTAATATCGAGAATGAATATGTCAACAGACAAGTGCTGTGTGACGTAAAGAGACTCATGGACAATCTCCCGACACCACAGAGAGAGGTGGTTTATATGCGGTTTTATCAACAGATGTCGTTCAAGGAAATATCAGAAGCCACGAATGTAAGCATCAATACCGCATTGGGACGGATGCGCTATGCCATCTTGAACCTACGCCGGATGGCGAAAGATTATCACATAGCCTTACAATTGGATTGATAGAAAAGAGTCTGAAAGTTACCTTCCAAGCTCTTTTAGGTCATGGATGACCGATAGTGGATTGTGTGCCTTGAAGATGTAACTGCCGCTCACCAATACGTCAACACCCGCCTCAACAAGCCGTGGGGCAGTTTCGTTTTGCACGCCACCGTCCACCTCAATTAAGGTATGGCTATCTGTTTCATCTATCATCTTCCGTAGACGGCGTACCTTGGAAATGGTGTTTTCGATGAATGTCTGACCTCCAAAACCAGGATTGACGCTCATTAACAATACCATGTCTACATCTTGGATGATGTCTTCCAACACGCAAACGGGGGTTGAGGGATTGAGTGTAACCCCGGCTTTCATCCCTTTGGCATGGATTTCTTGGATGGTACGATGCAAATGTGTGCAAGCCTCATAGTGTACATTCATCATCATGGCACCCAATTTAGCCGTTTGTTCGATGTATCTCTCTGGCTGCACAATCATGTAATGCACGTCCAAAGGTTTCTTGCAAAGGCTCGCGACCGCCTCCAATACGGGAAAGCCAAACGATATGTTCGGAACAAACACCCCGTCCATGACATCAAGATGCAACCAATCTGCCTCGCTTTCATTAATCATTTCAATGTCTTTCCTCAAGTCGAGGAAATGGGCAGCAAGCAAGGAAGGAGATACCATTGTTTTCATGATGTCGGATTTTATCTGTTTAGTTTAAGCAATACCCCTCATATTTTCCGTTCATCTTGATGACACGGTAGGTGTAAGCAATTTGGCGGATGATTCTCAACGTTCTTTCTGATGGTTTTAAATCTTCTTGTGTAAAATACTCCATAGGCAACATGTTTATATCTTTTTTCTTTATCTTTCTAACGCATTAAGTGTCTATTTATTATGTGAAAAATAAAAAAATATGCAATTACATTCGCCAATTCAATTAAAATGCTTACCTTTGCACAAAATTTTTAAAAATCAATGAATAAATTCGTTTTTTTGATGTTGTGTCTTATCGTTGGTGGGTTATCAACAGCAAAGGCACAAGATTCTTATGATGTGTCAGATGTTGTGATGGGCGTGAAGGCAGGAGCATCGTTCAACCATTTTGCCAATGCCTCTTCCAGCAACTCTATTTTTATTGGTCCCATGATTGGTGCAGATGTGGAAATCTATGTGACCAAGGATTTTATTGTATCCGCAGAACTCTCGATGATGAAGAAAGGGGCGAAGAACATGTCTTTTGATAGAATCAGTTACATTGACCCTAATGGTGATGAGCAATTTGTCAAAGACTATGCCCGTGGCCCATACGATTACAAGCTATGGTATATTAGCTCATCCTATCTCGCTAAATATATCCTCAATGACCATTTCCGTGTGGTGGGTGGAATCACAGCTGGACGTCTTTTCCGCGCCAAGGTTTATGACGAGCATCGTGACCGTGTGCGTAATATCCGCACCAATCTCAATCGTGGAGCGGTGGGATTGACCGTTGGTGGCGAATATATGTACAAGAACAAGTATTCCGTGGAGGCTCGTTACACTTGGGATATCAATTGTATGGACCGTACCAAACGTGCAGAACTCATCATGGGACATGCACATAATTCCACGCTGACTTTATCATTTGGTTATCGATTCCAATTGTTCTAAATAGTTCAAAGCGTTCATTTCAGACGGATGATATCGCTCCACCGCGTGGTGGGATTGGCACTTTTGAAGTCATGTTTTATGGCATTGGCAAAGACATTCGCTTTACCAATGCCATCTTTCTGTGTGTATTGTTGCGCCCCCAATACGATAGTCTCGGAGCCGTTCACCTTGTTGACGCGGTCGATGATGGCATCAAGATGCCTCATCTTCTCAAACTGCTCGGCGTTGATGTCGAAGAGGTCTGTCTGAATGGGCGAGTGGGGGTCGATGCCCATGACAATTACGCCTGCTTTCTTGTATCGGTAACCTTGTCGGTATATGCTTTCAAGCACCTCATGGGCGGCTTGCACGATGGTGATGGTAGCATTTGATGGCGTGATGAGCTGCTTTTCCTGATAATTCCAATATTGTTGGAGATCCTCACGAAACGGGTTGGTGTGGATGAATACACCTACCACCGATGCCACAGTACCTTGCGCCCGCAACTTCTCCGCACATCGTGCGGCATAGTTGGCAACGTGTGTGCGCAAGTTCTCAATGTCTGTCACCATGCCATTGAAACTACGGCTGGTGCAGATGCTTTTCTTTTTCGCCATCTCCTCATTGGGAACGCAGTCTTCTCCATTGAGTTCCCGCCAAGTTCGATGAATGACGATGTTAATAAATGTGGTTCGTACCCAGTCGCCATGATGTGCTGAGAAATCGTATGCTGTGATAACACCCATTTTATCCAATTTTGCGGCATATCTTCTACCGATGCCCCACACGTCGTTGATGGGGAAGAGGCGCAGTGCCTTTACTCTCTTCTCATCGTTGTCGATGACGCAACAATGCCGATAACCTGGGTATCGCTTGGCGAAATGGCTTGCTACCTTGGCAAGTGTCTTAGTAGGTGCGATGCCAATACTCACGGGTATACCCACGCTCTTGTACACCCTCACGTGTAGGTTTTCGCCCCATGCCTTGAGGTCTTTGTCTTCCATGCCATCGAAATAGACAAAGCACTCATCGATGCTATACCTGAAATAGGCTGGCGATTCCTGTTTGACAATCTCCACCACCCGCGCCGTCAATTCGCCGTATAGCTCATAGTTGGACGAGAATACCACAATCTTATTGTTTGGGAACAGTTCTGCCAATTGATAATAAGGTGTTCCCGCCTTGATGCCCATCCGCTTTGCCTCGTTGGAGCGTGCCACCACGCAACCGTCGTTGTTGCTCAAAACCACGACGGGCTTGTCTTTTAGGTCAGGGCGAAACACCCTTTCACAAGAGACATAACAGTTGTCAATGTCTACAATAGCGTACACAGGCTATGCTTGTTTCCAGTTCTTGATGGTCCACACCACCACTCCCCACACTTCAAAATCATCATTGGCATCAATCCTGATGGGATGGTATCGGGGGTTAGCGGGTCGTAATTCGATGTAACCCTCCTCTTTGTGCGAGAGGTCGAGATACTTGATAGTAAACTCCTCATTGACGTATGCCACCACGATGTCGCCATTGGATGCCTCGATGGAGCGGTCTATCACGGCAATGTCGCCATCGCTGATGCCCGCCTCAATCATCGAGTCGCCATCCACGCGTCCATAAAAGGTGGACTCGGGGTGGCGAATGAGGTCGCGGTTAAAGTCTAAACTGCCATGGTGGTAGTCGTCAGCAGGGGAGGGAAACCCCGCCTTGATGCCTGGGGTATATTGAAGGTTGAGCTGTTGGGCAAACTCCCCATGGATGATTTGTATGTTTCGGTTATAGTTTGTCATGCTTGGTTGTATTTGATGGATGCAAAGATAGACATTTTATTGCAAAAAGGGATATGGTGAAGGTATTATTTGTGTTTCATATTTATAGCGTCCGAAAAAATACCTACGGTGTCTTATACCGAAAGATGAGTGAAACTTGAAATGTTTCATTCTTAATGATTAATGGGGTTTTTGCTGGATAGTAATGATAAATTATTAAATCTTCGACGAAGTTTTAATAATCTACGCCAAAGTTTATATAATTCACGTCGAAGATTTATTAATCTACGTCAAAGATTTAATAATTTGAAGCTATTTCCCATGCTTTCATTGGTTCTTTAGCGTGTTTAACAGCTAAATTAGTTGGTTCTTTTGTGGAACAATCTCTCTTTCCTGTTTTTCGACATTTCGGATATATGATTTCTTACTTTTCAACTTCTTACGAACACCAATAGTTTCGTCTATGCCTAAAATAGGGTTGATACCTCTTGTGTGAGGAATGGCTTTAGCTTGTCATAGGGGACGACGAATGAGGGTAACCCCATGGCGTATGCCGCTATCTCATATTGCTGATATATGAACGATATGCCTTGGTCTGTCAGGAAAGGGTCAAATTGCGGCAAGGGCAAATGGTCTATGTCGGTCTCTATGATGAGCATATCTTTCAGTTGGTCATCGGTGATGACGGTGCTGTCATTCGCTTGGAAATAGCTGCGAATCCCGTCCTTGATGAGTTGTTGGAACTCCTTGCTGTCGGTATTGGTTAGCATATTCCATCCCAAACTCTTCCCATTGTCCTTTCGGAACGTGTTTCCCCAGATGATGGTGCCGCCGTGTGCCCCTCCTCGGTATTCGTAATATTCCACGATATAAGTTACATAGTTGTTGGTCTCTACGTCTTTCTTGATATGATAGGAATACCCCATGGTGGGTAACTCGCCCTCTCGGAATGTCTGCAAGTCGTCATATTCCTTTTTCATCTCGGTATAACCAAGTTGAAGGGCGTGGCGGAGGAGGGAGTCGGGGTTAGCTGCATACAAGGTGTCTACGCCCAAAGTCGTTGCCAAGAATTGGCGCAAAGAGTCGATGAGAGGTCTGCTGCCCTTGGTGGGGTAGTCCAAGATGATTTCTACGCTGGCGATGCTGTCCTCTTGGATGAGGGCGATGGAGTCGGTGGCGAGAGTTTCGCTATCTTTTCCGCCCTTGCTTCCCTGCGTTGTCTGGCAGGCGACCATTGCCATTATGGCGAGGATGGTCATGATGAAGGCCAACTTGGATGTTATCTTTGTTTTCATGTCAATTGTGTTTTTGGTTGTTAGTTGAAGAATATATATAGTCCAATCATACATAGGATGAGAGCTACCCATAAAGCAATGACCTTTTTGGAATGCTGCTCGCGGATAGGAGCGGGAATGTCATGACATTCTCCGTGCCTGTCTGTCAGTGACACGATGACCATCATGAGGGCGAGGATGACAAAGAGACAGAAGGATAGCATCATGAAATGAGGCCACAATTCGCTTTTCGGTCCCCATAGGTATAGGATGCCGACGATGAGACAGAATGCCGTGCCAGCCGTCAATGCGAGGTTGGCGGCACGTGTGGTGGCTCGTTTCCAGAATACACCGAGTAGGAATACGGCGGTCATGGGCGGTGCGATGAATCCCAATACTGATTGGAACACGTTGAAGAGGTTGAGTCCCTTGATGCTGTCGATGGCAATGGTGAGGATGATTGCCAAGATAGCCCCGACTACGGTCACGATTCGTCCTACGTAGTTGATACGTCGCTGGGAGGCGGTGGGGTTGAATTTCTTGACGTAAATGTCCATAGTGAACACGGTACTAAGCGCATTCAATGCCGAACCAATAGTGGAGACGAGGCAAGCCGTTAATACGGCAAACACCAGACCTACCATTCCCACAGGGAAGAGGTTTTCTACCATGGTGAGATATGCCTCGTCGGGGTTCTCCAAAGAAGGGAATAGGGCGAAACAGATGACGCCAGGGAGGATGTAGAGAGGTACGTCAAGGATTTTCAACCACCCCGTGAAGTTGGTACCGAGTTGTCCTTCCCTCAAGTTGCGAGCCGCTAATACGGGTTGTACCATCGACTGGTCGGTACACCAAAACCACACCCCCATGATGGGATAGCCCAAGATGATGGGGAGCCAGGGGAATGCCTCGTCGGTGTTAGGTTTGAAGAGAATCCAATAATCCGAAGGCACTCGCTCCACCAAAGCAGATATTCCCCCTACGTGGTGGATGCCGACGATGGTGAGCGTGGCGGACACCACGATGAGCAGGATCATCTGGTAAACATTGGTATATGCCACGGCCTTCAACCCACCCATCATGGTGAAGAAAGCCGAGATGATGAGTAGGATGAGTGCTGAGAGCCACATGGGGAAATCGAATACCTGTCGGATGAGGATGCCTCCTGCAAAGAGTGTGAGTGCCAACCATGAAATGACGATGGTGACGATGGTGTACCATGCGAGGATGTTGCGTGTGGATTGCCCAAAGCGTAACCCCATGAATTCGGGGAGAGTATGGACATTGGCACCGAGATAGCGAGGGGCGAACACGAAGGCGAGCATGGCGATAAACACAAAGGCGTACCAAGCGTAGTTGCCCGACACGATGCCCGTAGTGAATCCCGCACTCGCACTGGCGATGAGCATGGATGGACCGACGTTGGTACCCCACATGGAAAAGCCGATGTGGTGCCATCTCAAAGAGTGTTCGGCAAGGAAGAGACTGCTTTCCTTTTTCCTTTTCGTGCTTGCCCATATTCCGATGGCAAGCAGAATAACAAAGTATGTGACGAGGATGAGCCAGTCGAGGCTCTGCATGTAATGGGTGTTCATAGGTTGTAGCCTTTATAGTTGTCAGTAATTGTGAGATTGATAGCTTTCGAGAGATCCATTTCGTCTGTGCAGTCTACATCTTCGGGATAAATCTTGATGACTGTGCCAGGGCGCACAAATACAGGCATGATGTCAAGAGGTGTCTCTATGTCGTAGTGCCATTTGCCGCCCATTATCCTTTCTCCCGTGAAGAAGTGGACCCATTCACCGTCGGGGAGGTAGATGTCACGTACACCTCGGTCGTTCATCACGGGACAAACGAGGAAGTCGTTGCCGAAGTAATATTCATCGTCGATGTGCCAACATTGACGGTCGTTTGGGTGATGAATGAGGAGGGCTTGGATAATGGGAAGTCCGCTTTGGCAAGCCTGTTCACTTTGTTCAATGATATAAGGAATGAGACGATAGCGGAGTTTCCACCATTTCTTGACGATTGGTGCGATGGAAGGATAGTGCCACGGTTCGCGCTTGCATGTGCCATGATAGCGGATATGGGAGGTGAACACGCCGAATTGTGTCCATCGGACATAAACATTTACATCTAATGGGGAATTCATGAAATCGGGTAAGGAATGGAACCCAGGTACATCATGACTCCAAAAAGCAAAGCCACTCAATCCCAAGTGTAATCCACCTTTCAATGAACCAGCCATACCGTCCCACGAACTGGCACTATCACCGCCCCAATGAAGTGGGAATCGTTGACAACCAGACCAAGCTGCACGAGCCCAAATAATACCTTCTCCTGTCACTTCCTTGGTGATTTCGTATGCTGCTTTTTGATAGAGCAGGGCGTAGAGGTTGTTCAAGCGTTCTGGAGTCATGCCTTCATAGACGGCATCGAGGTGGATGTTCTCGCCAAAGTCGGTCTTGATACATGTCACTCCCATGTCGAGCAAGGGCTTTAGGAGTTTGTTCTTATACCAATCCACGGCTTTGTCGTAAGTGAAATCTATAGTTCCTGCATAGTCGAGTGCAGAGAAATTAGAACCTTCTGTTGCTTGTTCTTTCAACAAAGGACCGATATATTGATTGGCTTTTGCTTCTTCGAGTTGTTCTGCTCCCTTTGCCACGTATGGTAGTTGCCATAATGAAACACGGAAACCTTTTTGTTTTAATCTTTGAATGAACCCTTTTGGGTCAGGGAAACGTTCGGGATTGAATTTCCATTCGCACAACCAGTCTGTGCGAAACCATCCTGTATCGAGGTGTATTACGTCGCAGGGATAATGCTCTTCACGTAGGCGGTCGCAGATTTCATTGACTTCATCGGCGGAGAAATAAGTCATGCGGCTCATCCAAATACCATACGACCATAATGGAGGCATGGTTGGGAAGCCTGTAATCAAGCGGTAGCCTTTTAGTATTTGTTCGGGCGAGTCGCCGCCAATCAGGAACACGTCGATGGTGGCGCGGTCACAAAGGAATTGTACGGAACGAGTGGAATGGTCGGCAAGTGACAACTTACAGTAATCGCTTGTATGGAAATAGGCACCATACATGCGGCTTGACAGGTAGAAAGGGATGTTCTTATAGCAACGGCGGTTGTTGACTCCTTGCCCGTCTTGGTTTTTCATTTGGAATGTCTGACCGCTTAAGTCCATCTTACGGAATCGCTCGCCCGTGCCGACAAAACATTCATCTGCCTCGCAATGGAGGCTAATGGTTACCCGCTCAATGGTTTCGTGTGTTGTGGCATTGCTACAACTTACATAACCGAGGGGCAAGGCATCATAGCGTGGGGGTGAGAAATGGTCGTCGCTTAAGAGTATGCCCTTACCCTCATTGCCGTCGGGATAGAACGTGATGAATGGTGCAGGTTGAGGTGAGGGCAGCAAGTCACTCCAATGGTCGAGCTTCATGGGAGTCAGGTCTATGTGCATCCGCTTTCTTCCATTGGCATCATAGATGTCTGTTCCTTTGATGTGAAGGGCGATGGGGGAGACCTTCATTTGCAACATGTCATCTTCATCAGTCATCGAATCACCGACCATGGTGGTGAAGATGCGCAAGATATTGGGTTGGTAGGCACGTACAACTAAGTTGAAAGTCCATTGGGGAGCATCCATGTCTGGTGCCATGTCCTCTTGGTGTTTCTGTTTCTGGTAGGGTATGGTGATGATGATGTCTCCGTCCTTCTCTTGGATATCGGTGGGGGCGTATGCTTTCCACAAGGACTCCTGCCGTTGTAGTGAAGGGTCGAAGTCCATGAAGTCGAATAGGTGATAGTTGGTTTGTTTCATTGTTTGAAGATGAGGTTAGGACCTGGATGGTTATCGCCGATTTCATCACGGCGAATCAGTCTGCCTTCAGTTGTATTATTCTCTATTGTAAAGCCATCGGTGCGGGCATCGAGATAGATGCAGAACCCACGGTCGTTAGTGGCGTATGGTGCAGAGGAGGGTTGGGATATTTCGTTGCCCTTGATGCTGGAGTTGGGCTGGTTCGACAGCGTATAGATACCTCCGGCATCGTACAGTTGACGGGCATAGTGGCTGACTTTATTGCCCACGATGTGGTTGTTCTCCATACCCGTGTCAAGGGGTGTCCATCCCCAGCCGATGCAGATGCCGGAATAATTGACACGGGTCAAGTAGTTTTTGCTGACGGTGCAGTGGCGCACGTACCCTAACGCGATGGCCACGGCTCCCCAGTCCTCGTTGGCAGCATCGACGATGAAGTTTTCAGTGATGGTCAGCCGTTGGCAACGTTCGGCCAAGTCGGTGTAGGGACGGTGTACCTCACGAGGGCTCTCTGCAAAGGAACCGCCCATGATGGCTGTGCCACCAATGTTTCCGAAGGTGCATTTCTGTACCTTACAATCGCTGATATTATCGACAAAGTCCAAGGCTGTGGCGGCCAGATTTTGGAACAACACCGAATAGAATTCTATGTGATGGGCATTGCGCACAGTGACAGCACTGACGGGCCGTTCTATCCATGCTTGATTCTCCAGCCCCTCATCCCAAGGCAACCCGGGATTTTCTTTCAGCTTGTAGGCGTCAACGAGGGGCATGCCGCCCTGCAGGGTGACGTGACCTTTATGTAGCGGACGGTTCCAGCATGTTTTATCTATAGTAATTCCTTCGAAACGCACATAGTTGGCACCGTCAATGATAACCAACTGTTCGATGCCGTCACGTTGTTCGGTGGTGCGTAGCAGAAAACTGCTATTGCCATTCTCGCCATCAATGACGGGCTGCGGCCACGGATGCTCGAACTCCAGTCGACTCTCGGGTTCCATAAACGATACGATGGTGGAATCACCGTGTACCTGCATATCCTTGACACGCAGAATGGCGATGGCCCATCGTTGGTGTACTACCATTTCAAGCGGGGTCTTCTTCGAGGCAAAATTTTGAAGCACGGAGTCCGGTGGAGTAGGGATGGTAATGACGCGTTCCTCCTTGTTGAAGTCTATCATACGCTCCATACCCTCCTTTGGCCATAGCTGTGTGTGTTGCTGTCGGTCATCACCACAGATGAAGCTCTTGAGTGTGCCACTACCACGTATGACGAGCGGCGACTCCTTGGTGCCGCTGTCCTCTGGACGCAGGAATAGCGGTTCGTTCATATAATAGCGCCCTGCCTCAATAATAATGCTGATGCCACCCAGACAACGAGGGTCGTTGATACGTCGCCATTCGCGGGCTTGGCGTAAAGCATCGTGTATGCTTTCACCTTCGTGGACAATGATTTCTCCACCAAAAGCATAGGTATTGATGAACAATATAAAGAATGTTAGGATGTATTTCATAATGATTCAATAATTTGTTTGATAGGTTCTTGTTCGTTTAGATGGTCACGGTGAACGGCAACTCGAATGGAATTGTCGTTCAATAACCCCTTAATCATATAGTGATGGTTTTGAATCTTAAAAAATGGTTGCACAAGAGTTTCCAAGAAAATGAATGAGCCGAGAGGACGGAGAGAGAAGATGAAATCCCGAGTAATGGAATATTCCAACTCATATTGGAAAGCAATCCAACCTGCTTCCGTGCAAGGTTCAGGAGAACGAGAGATATTCGTTATTTTCATAGGCTTCCCGTTATTTCACGAATAGCGTAGATAAATGTTTCCAACTCCTCATGAGTGGTAAAATCAGAGAGACTGACTCGGACGGTGCCATGTTCCCATGTGCCAAGTTGTTGATGTATGAGCGGTGAACAATGGAGTCCTGTTCTAATCGTCATGTCATAGCTGTTTTGAAGAATATAACCCACGTCGGAAGGGAGTAATCCTTTGATATTAAAACTGACTACTGGTCCTTGTCGTTCACCACCTTCACTATAGAGAATGACTTTTTCAAAACCATGCAATTCATTAATAAGCCAGTTCATTTCGGATTGAAGACGATGAAATATACATCCTACACCACGACCAAGAACATATTCCACACCTGCTTTCAGTCCTGCGAGTCCCACCGTGTTTTGTGTTCCCACTTCATATTCCCATTCGTCGTTTTCGTATTTGATGATACTACTATCACGCCCCGTACCTCCAAATTGCGTAGGGCGAAGGTTGATGGCACGATGAACATAATATCCTCCCGTTCCAGTAGGACCAAACAAAGATTTATGCCCAGTGAACACCAAGATGTCAATCCCCCAACGGTCTATGTCAATGGGAATGCAACCAGCACTCTGTGAGGCATCGAGCATCACAAGACAACCTTGTTGATGGGCTTGACGAACGATGGATGGCACATCAATAATCTTCCCCGTAACATTTGAACAATGATTGAGGATGAGCAACGAGCCATTTGGGAGGGTGTCAAAAACAGATGATTGGGAAATGATTTTGACAGGGTGATGTCCATTCAACAATGGGCGGAGTACGCTATTGTGATTGTCGGAAGTGACTACTATCGTCCATTCTTCTCCTCCTAAAATGCGGTTGATGGCATCGGTAGCACTACTGCAAAAGAAGATTCTTTCCCAATCGCTGATATTCAACAACGTGCCAAATAGTTTTCGCAAGTCGGTTAACAAGTCGTTCCCTTGTGCATTGCTGCGCAAAGGACTAATCGGCGGACTTTCTATAGCCATCTTCATTGCCTCAATGACTGATGGCGGCTTAGGAAAACTGGTGGCTGCGTTGTTGAGATAAATCATTTGTGTTCCATGACTTTAAAGCCCATTACCTCACCGATTAGGTGTATCATCTTGGTATAATCACCGAAGATGAGCACTTGATGATGACCATATCCTGCTAATTGATGCATGAAACCACGCGCATCGTTCATCTTGATGTAATAATATGGCGAACAATAAACGGCATCAAATTCGGATTTCAGAACCTCTCCACGTTTGATACTGATGGTGTCAGCCATAGGATTAAAACGACCTAATGTGATATATTGGTCTTCGTTTTGTGTAAAATCCACTTGCAACTTACCACCAAAGCCTTGTCCCGTGAATGCCCATAGCTTGTATTTCAACGGTTTCGTGCCATAGCCGTTCATGCAAAGGGCGGGTACGGCATGGTGGATGCGCAATAGCTCATCGGTTTCCATATTAGGATTGCCCATGAAAGCAGGACGCATGGCTGTCGCTTGCATGATGGTCATGGCAAGCAAGGCATTCAAGTCTTCCTCGCAACCGCTGGGATAGCCTTCGTCTTTGAGCAAGGAATGGCAGACACAAGGCGTGAACTTTCGGTTTTGTGGGATTTCCGATGTGCATAATTCATGACATGCCGTGGAGAAGGCGTTGCAATCATAGACATCCATCATCTTCTTGGCAGCTAAGTAATACTTGATGTCGTTGATAAACCAGTCTTTGTTGACCTTGGTCTCCAACGACCCGCCGATGATTCTCTCGGCGATGGGACGAGCTTCTTCATTTGTCACTTCATCCATATATTGGAAGATGTCACGGAATGGCAACTTCACGATTTCCATACCATAACATTGACGAATCAGTTCGGGGTCACGGATAACACTCTGCAAGCCAAATGTTGGCATAGAACCATGTGTTAAAACCAAAGCACGTGTGTTAGCAACCACCTTCCTCACCCATAGGGCATGAGCAATTTCGTTGAGGTCTTGGAGGTCCATGCAAACGTATGCTTCTATGCCTATCGAACGGCAGTAAGCGGCAAAATCAATCCCCTCGTTGCCGTTTTGCATGATGACCACCGTCTTGTGATACCGTTCCAGTTTAGGTATACGCCAATTCATGCAAAGGAAGAAGTCCACACGGTCGAGGTCTTCCTCTATCTGTGTATAGATTTCACGACTCACGACGAACTTCTCGTCGTAACGAGCGTCAATGGCGGGAAGCATCTCTATCTCGGGTGTTGCACCCTTCAATATCTCCTTGGCTTGTTCAAGGGCGGCGGTGGCGGCGGCATCTTCTGCTTCGGGGGTCATGTCTTTTGCATACCCTGCACGGCATGGCCCTTCCCAGAAATGTGAGTGTGTGAGACATCCCACGATGGGGCGCACCACAAGTTTTACGTTCATTGCTTTCTCTTTCATGTTTTTGTATCTTTTTTCTTGAAGAAATGTTTTGATTGTAGTTGTCTCAAAGCGTTTGATTCTGCTGACAAAGATAGAAAAAAATATTGATATGAAAAAATAAAAAAGCCGTGAGTTTGTTGCTCACGGCTTCATTCTTAAGTCCTTTAGACATTGTTTACCATCCTTCACCCGTTGGGTCTTGTGGTTCAACGTCAGAAGCACACAAAGGAAGAACCTCAAGTTCAATCTCTTTGATTTCTGGTCTTTCGTACTTTTTCATGATGAATATAAATGTTATGGTTTCAACTTTTCTTATTTATCGCTGCAAAGATAATAAAATAAAATTACTATCCAAAATATTTTACAAAAATGATTCTACTGGTTAAGGTTGTAATATAAAAAAGTCGTGAGTACGAAACTCACGACTTCATTCTCAAGTCCTTTAGAGATTTTACCAATTTTCACCCGTTGGGTCTTGTGGCTCAACGTCAGAAGCACACAAAGGAAGAACCTCGAGTTCAATCTCTTTGATTTCTGGTCTTTCGTACTTTTTCATGATCCTTTAATATTAAAGTTTGTACTAATTATATATATATAATGCAATAATGCCGTTAAGAAAGGTCAATGACGATAGGGATAATTATCCCCACACGTCAAACTTTGCTGGAGCATCGTTTCCTTCACCACCTGTGGGATAATCTTCATTGCCGTTATCGTCATCAATAAATTGTGACCCAGCCAAGACTTCATCCGATTCAATCTCCATTTCTTTTGTGTAGGGTTTTTCGTAAATTTTCATGATGAATATTTATGTTTTGATTCGTATTCGTATTCAATTACGTTGCAAAAGTAATAAATAAATTCATATTATCCAAAATAATTCATAAAAAATATACAGAAAAAAATAAATGATTCCTTTTTTCATGTTTCACATAGGCTTGTATGTATGAAAAGAGGGAGCATCCCATAAGAATAGGAATGCTCCCCTTGATAGTGATTATCAACTTATCCTTAATCTTCTTCAGCAGCTTCTGCCTCATGCTCGGCAATAAGCGTTTGCTGAATATCGTTAGGTACAAGTTCATAACTGGAGAATGATGTGGAGAACGAAGCACGACCTCCAGTAAGAGAACTTAAGGCGATGGAGTAGCTGGAGAGTTCCTTCAATGGAATTTTGGCGGTCAGTTTCTGGTAACCAGCCTCGCTGTCCATGCCCATGATGATGGCGCGGCGTCCCTGCAAGTCACTCATCACGTCACCCATGTAGTCGGCGGGAACGAGGACTTCCAAGTCATAGATTGGCTCCAGAATCTTCGGACCAGCGTTCTTAAATGCAGCGGAGAATGCTTGGCGGGCTGCCAACATGAACGAAAGTTCGTTGGAATCCACAGGGTGCATCTTACCATCATAGACGATAACACGCACGTCGCGGGCGTATGAACCGGTCAGAGGACCTTGTTCCATGCGTTCCATCACACCTTTCAGGATGGCGGGCATGAATCGTGCGTCAATAGCACCACCCACCACAGAGTTAATGAAAACGAGTTTTCCACCCCATTCGAGGTCGATTTCCTCCTTACCCTTGATGTTCATCTTGAACTCCTGGCCATTGAATTTGTAAACAGTTGGGTCAGGCATTCCTTCTGTGTAAGGCTCCAAAATCAAGTGAACCTCGCCAAACTGTCCTGCGCCTCCCGACTGTTTCTTGTGGCGATAGTCGGCACGTGCCATCTTGGTGATGGTTTCGCGATAGGGAATCTTCGGCTCTTCGTATTTCACCTGCAACTTCTCATTGTTCTCCAAGCGCCATTTCAGTGTGCGTAGGTGGAACTCGCCTTGTCCATGAATGATGGTTTGCTTGAGTTCTTTCGACTGCTCCACAACCCATGTGGGGTCTTCTTGGCGCATCTTGAGAACGGCAGCCATCAACTTCTCTGTGTCAGAAGTGTTCACAGCCTTGATGGCACGTGAATATTTGGAGTTTGGATATTTGATGAAATTGAAGCTCCAGTCACAATCTTTTCCATTCAGGGTATTGCCTGTCTTCACGTCTTTCAGTTTTACGGTACAGCCAATGTCACCGGCTTTCATCTCGTCTACGGGGATGCGGTTGGCACCGGCGCAAGCGAAAATCTGCCCCATGCGCTCCTTCGATCCACGGTCAGCGTTTGTCAAGTCATCACCAGGCTTCACGGTTCCGCTCATCACCTTAAAGTATGTTACTTCGCCGATATGTGGCTCCATACCTGTCTTGAAGAAGAATAGGGACTCTGGACCATTGGCATCGGGAGCAATATCATCGCCATTGGCATTGGCAATCTTTGGCATGTCATCCACGAATGGCACGACGTTACCCAAGAACTCCATCAAGCGACGCACACCCATGTCCTTGCCCGAACATACACAGAATACTGGGAAAATCGAACGAGTGACAAGACCCTTGCGGATACCTTCACGCATCTCGTCCTCGGAAAGGTTCTCCTCCTCAAAGAATTTCTCCATCAAGGCATCATCGTTGCCTGCGGCAGCTTCCACGAGGGTGGCATGTAGCTCTTCTGCCTTGTCCATCTCCTCGGCGGGAATGTCCTCAATGATGGGTGCGCCCCCCTCGGGTTTCCAGCTGTATTTTTTCATCAACAGCACGTCAATGACGGCGTTGAATCCAGGACCCGTGGCGACGGGATATTGCACCAACACGCACTTCTGCCCAAATGTCTCACGTAAGTTTGATACCACTGTGTCGAAGTCGCAATGCTCGCGGTCGAGTTGGTTGACCAAGAAGATGACAGGCTTTTGTAACTTTTCCGTGTTACGGAAGGCGTTCATGGTACCTACCTCGGGTCCATATTGCCCATTCACCACGATAACTGCTTGGTCGGTTACGTTCAATGCCGTGATGGCACCGCCCACGAAGTCATCAGACCCTGGACAATCAATGATATTCAGCTTTTTGTTGTTCCACTCCACATGAAATACGGTTGGGAATACCGAATAACCATATTCCTGTTCTACGGGGAAATAATCACTCACCGTGTTCTTTCCTTCGACAGTTCCACGGCGTTTGATAATACCACTCTCAAAAAGCATGGCCTCGGCAAGAGTGGTCTTGCCGGAACCCGCGCTGCCAATGAGTGCGATGTTCTTGATTTCGTTTGTTTGATAAATACGCATTGTTGTTTGGTTTTATTTGTTATTAGTTAATCAATTCGATTGATTTTTGAATGCAATTTCGCATATCGCCGTTAAAATTACTACTTTTTGACGAATAGGCAAAAGAAATCTTAAAAAACCAATCATCTTTTATGACTTATTAGTATTTTTGCGACAAATCTATAGTCTTTTTGGTCTGATGGCTGGCATCTATATCCATATCCCGTTTTGCAAGAGCCGTTGTATATATTGTGGCTTTTACTCTACGACTTTGCTCGAAAGGCGTGATCCTTACATCGAGTCTCTCTGCCGAGAGATGGAGTTACGGAGCGAGGTATGGTCTCCTCGTTCTTTTTCCACGGTTTATCTTGGAGGGGGTACTCCTTCCCAATTGACGTTATCGCAATTGGAGAAGTTGTTCAGACACCTACTATATATATATAAGGTGGAAGAAAATGCAGAGGTAACCATTGAATGCAATCCTGATGACATCACCCAGGAGTTTGCCGATGGGTTGCGGGCGTTACCTGTCAATCGAGTGAGCATGGGTGTGCAAACATTCAACGACACCCGCCTACGCTTCTTGTGCCGTAGGCATACTTCTTCACAGGTAACAACGGCGGTGAAGAGGCTGAGGGAGGCGGGCATTGACAATCTCAGCATCGACCTGATGTTTGGCTTTCCTAATGAGACTTTGGCAGATTGGGAAGAGGATTTGAGTAAGGCGGTGGCACTACAAGTGGAGCATCTGTCTGCATATAGTCTTATGTATGAGGAAGGAACTCCTTTATATAATATAATAAGGTGTAGGTCTAAGGATGAAATGGAGAAGGAAGAGGAATTGAGTGTGCAGATGTATGACATGCTAATCGACAAGTTAGAGGCTGCTGGCTATGAGCATTATGAGATTAGTAATTTCGCTAAAAGCGACCCTCGACGATGTTTCCGTTCACGCCATAACGGTAGCTATTGGCAAGGGATTCCGTACTTGGGACTTGGGGCGGCGGCTCATTCTTACGACATCAACACCCGCCAATGGAATGTCTCTGACATTCAACAATACATGGATGGCATCCTTCGTGGGGAGGTACCAGCTGAAAAAGAAGTGTTGACGGATGAGTTACGTTACAATGATACCGTCACTACGGTATTGCGAACACGCAAGGGAATACCATTGGACATCCTTTCTGGGAAATATCAAACGTATTTGTTGCGGCAAGCACGGAAACATATTGACCAGGGATTGCTTGCCATCGATGATGGTCGCATCGCCTTAACACGGAAGGGATTGTTTGTCAGCGATTCCATTATGAGCGACTTGATGTATGTCTGACCATCTTGGTGGATAAACGAAGTATGCCCCAAGTTGGAGTTGATTATGGTTAATCTATCAATTTTCCTGTCTTCTCAAATCTTATGCGGCACTGTTCCTTCACCTCTTTCTCTACTTCGTCCAATGAACGGTTGCCTGTGATGAGTGTTTTTACCCATACACAGAGAGCGAATGTGATGATAGCGGCAACGGCGGCAATCAGCCAGTTGACCAGTTCCCTACCCGTTGGTGACCATTCGAGGATGACAATGGCTACCACAATGGGGAAGGCGAATAGCAGCCAGTCGGCTCCACTGTTCATCTTATAACTGTCTAAGATGCGGCGATATTCCTCATTCGCCATCAATATCTCTTTCTTTTGCTCATGCCAGAGAGTCTCAAAGTCATTGCCCATATTGTTGTGTTTTTGCTGCAAATGTAAGAAAAATGTGTGAAAACAAGTTTGATAAATGATAAATCTTTGCAAATAATTCGATTAAGAACGATTTTTTTCTTACTTTTGGCATCCCTAACGAATCGTTTGGATGAATAAGATATATATAGTTACTTTCTTGTTTCTTTTCATAGTAGTCTCTTGTGAAGAGGAGAGTAGGCACGAAGACATGATTGACATGGTGGTGGGTACATACACTGATGGCAGTAGCGATGGGCTTTACTCTTTCAAGTTTGACCAAGAGAATGGCGTGGCAAAGTCCAAGCAATCGTTTAAGTTGACCAATCCTTCTTATTTCACTTTCAGTGAAGATGGCAACGTCATTTATGCCGTAGGGGAAACCAACGATGAGGCGGCTTGCGTCTATGCCGTTGCCTACGAGAAGGCTACGGGCAAGATGAGCCTCATCAATTCCATGCCCACGGGGGGCGAAGACCCATGTTATGTGGAAACAGATGGCAAGATGGTATTAACGGCTAATTATTCGGGTGGGTCTATTAGTGAGTTCTTCCTCGAAGGAACGGCACTCGACAGCGTGGTGACATGGACTACAGGCAGCTGGGGTGGTCCTGACACGTTGCGCCAGAAAGAGCCGCACATTCATTGTACGCGGTTTTCACCCGATGGTAGGTTCATCTTCATGACGGATTTCAGCGGTGACCAGATTCTCCGCCTTGACAACCAAGACGACTCCATACGTATCTTCAAGCCTATTAGGGTGAGCCTCGGCACGGGTCCCCGCCATTTCGTCTATGACAATGAGGGGCGGTTTATGTATCTCATGGGTGAACTGTCGAGCCGTATCACGGTATTCAGATACAATGAAGGGGAGTTGGATGCCATCCAAGAGATTTCCACAGATACCGTCAATGGGCGGGGTGGGGCAGACATCCACCTTTCGCCTGATGGAAAATTCCTCTATGCCAGCAGCCGATTGGTACATGATGGCATCGCTATCTTCGCCGTGAATGCCGAGACGGGCAAGCTTCGCAAGGTGGGGTATCAGGAGACGGGCAAGCATCCCCGCCAATTCAGCATCACACCGAATGGCAAGTTCCTGCTTTGCGCTTGCAGGGATGACAATATCCTTCAGGTATATCAACGCAACCAACAAACTGGCTTGTTGAAGAAAATGCGCAAGGGTGTCCATGTAGACAAGCCCGTCTGTGTGCAGTTCTTCTCAACTCTTCCGAGCGATGACATAGATGATCACTGGCGCGCCTACCAATGGAGTGACAGCATTCAATGGAATGACACCCCCTTCCCCTGGCAAGTAACAAATAAGGTTGCAGAGCAAGGCGACAGCAGCTCCCGTCAAGACGGTCACGGGGAGCAATGAGCGGTGGTTGTCGGTGCGAAGGATGAGCCGCGCCAAATGGGGTACAGCCAATCCGATGAACGACACGGGACCACAAAAGGCGGTGGTGATGGCGGTGAGAATGCCCGTGACAGCAAGTAATTGATTTCTCACACGTTGGGTATTAATACCAAGGTTTTCCGCATAGTTTTCTCCAAGTAACAAGGCATTCAAGGGCTTGACCAAAAGGAAAGCCCCCAATAATCCGATGAGACAGACAATCGTAAACGTTGGGATGTGCGATATCGACACGCCCCCAAACGACCCCATGCCCCATACCATATAGGAACGGACACCCTCCTCGGTGGCAATGAAGTTGAGCAAGGATATGGCCGACGACGAGAGATAGCCTATCATGATGCCAATGATGAGCAACATAACGTTGCTTCTCACGAGGGTTGAGAATAGGAAAATGATACCCGTGACAAGCATCGCACCCGTAAAAGCGGCAAGGAATACTGCCAAGAAACCACTCACGCTGAATGTGATGGCACTGATGGATCCACCAAAGAGCAACATCACCAATGCCACACCAAGCCCCGCTCCACCAGAGATACCGAAGATGGATGGACCCGCCAACGGGTTCTTGAATGCCGTTTGCAACAGCAGACCACATGTTGCCAACGATGCGCCGCACAGGGTGGCGGTGATGGCTTGCGGCAACCGTGACTGTAGGATGATGAATTGCCACGATGGTTTGCCGTCGTATCTGCCGGTGATGATATTCATGATGTCCGCCAAAGGGATATGGACGGAACCCGTCATGAGGTTGGCGGCAAACAAGATGATAATGGCTCCTGTCAGCAGGATGCCGCATTTCATTCCTTTTTCCATGTCACAAGGGTTTGAAATAGGTCAATTCCCCGATATTGAGGTCGGGGTGAAGCATGATGATATAGTCGCGCAAAAGTCGGTCGGGACGGAAAGACACCTCCTCGAAATAAGGCGTTTCCATCGACCTTACCACGTAGACGTGGTGGTCGCGGAAGGCTTTCATCGACGTGTAGCCGTGGTGTTCAGACGACAGGCGACCGTAAGTCATCGGCACAGGGCTGCCATCATTGAATATCCACACATCGGCATCGCCCGCCTTGTCTAACACCGTCTCGAAGGGAAGGGCAAGGCTACCGCTATGCGTGTCATTCGCCCACGCATACTTGCCGTTGGCATCGGCAATCAGCTTGCCCACCGAACTCCTTCCTCCTGCCACGTACCATGTGCTGCCCGTCATCCTTTCGGTAATGATGGAGCGGCTCACTTGCGACTGCCGTGCCTTCTCTTTCCATTGTAGATATGACTCTTCAACCATATTAAACAACGAGTCTGCCTTTGCCTCGCATCCATACAGGATGCCATAAAAACGCATCCATTCGGCCCGTCCCAATGCGGAAGTCTCCATGTAGTCGGCACATTCGATGATGGGGATGCCCAGTTCTTCGACCTTGCCATAGCCTCCGCTGTTCTCGAAGGGTGAGAGGAGGATGCCATCAGCACCGAGGTCGATGATTGTCTCAATGTCGGGCGACATGGAATTGCCGCAGTCGATGAGAGACGGTTCGCTCCCCGCCGATGATAATAGGCGGCGATGGATTTCGGGAATGTTCATGTATTTCAGGTCGCACACCCCCTTAATCCTGTCTGCCTCTCCCAACATACAGAGAAGGGAGGCATGGGCGGTGTTGAACACGACGCTCCTTTTCAGTGGCGTTCTCACAATCGTTCCCTCCACATCCCAGTCTTTCTCTTTGCCTTCATCGGTCAAGATGTAAGTGTGGAGGGTACCCTTGCGCCAAGGGTTCTTCATTTTTACGACGATATGGTGTGCATATCTTACCATCTCGATGTTCTCCCCATACCTGAAACGTATCGTGTCGCCGCTTTCATCCGCTGGTCGCATTCCGTTTCCCGCGCAAGAGGTGAGCATCAGCAGGGTACATAATACAATGGGTAATATAAAGGAAGATGTTTTATTTCTAAGAGTGCATCCCATTTTATGTGTATTGTTTCGATTATTGGTAGGTGAAATATGATTGAGTAATATGGTTACAAAAGTACATAATAATGGAGTTTTAAGCAAGGTAAGGCTATCTATATTTTACCAAAATGGGTGTTTTTGATGTGGTTTTGAATAATATTTGTTAGTTTTTCACGACGTGGGTATAGAAAATTTCATTGAAAGATGTTGACAAAATGATGTTCGGGAAAAAGCATGAAATAGAATGGACGGGGGCAAGAAAATGGGTTAAAGGATGTGAAAACATCGGTTTTTGACGGCAAAGATATGCGATTAACATTATTTGTGTGGCATTTGTCGGTATGGATGCCGCATTTGTCCCTCATCTATGTGGCATTGATTGACCACGAATGCCGCCCAAATATTGTTAAATTCGGGCATTTATGGGAAGCGGAAAAACTCATCTTTTTCCATATCGTTGGTAATCAATGACTTACAGTATGTGCGAAAAACGGGCTTATTTTGGCTGAAATACAAGTTGGTGGCAAATAACGCAGCCACGGAGGGGCAAAACGTGACTTTTTCTTGACATCTACGAGAGGACAGGCTGTTTAGGTTTGTTTGTCTAAAATATTTCTTTTGATTTTCTCTATGAATTGACGGGTTGGTTCAATGAGTGGAGACAATTTCTCTTCATTGGTTTCGTAGAAGCAATTATAATCAGCATTGTCACGCATGATTACGAGGTCGGAGAGCAATGCACCGTCTTTTTTGAGAAAATACCTGTCCGCACATAATGCTCACCAAACAAAGCCATGACACCGCGATGGCTTTTCACACGAAGGTCATCACTGATAAGAAGGGCGGAAATAGCATGAAATAGAGCAAAATAGAGACGGTTGGCGGCTGTTTCCCACATCTTCTGATTCACACACATCATCATTGCATCGAATGTGTTTTGTGCTTTCTCCAATTCCAGATTGACAATAATTTGTCTTTCGTTCTCGCTAAGACTCATATAAAACCTGTTTATCTTCTTCTACATTGTAGTAAAACATAGCATGTGGACCATTCGTCCATTCTTCCTTGGTGTAGGCGTGGGGACGTATGTCCTCTCCATAATTCCAACCCATAAGAACGAAAGGGAAAGAATATTTGTCAAAGTCTCCGTGTTCTATTTTTGGTTTGTCAAGCAGCAACAACAAATCCCAATCAGATTCTTCGTGGTTGTCGCCACGGGCACGGGAGCCATAGAGATAGAGCGAGCTACCTTTGGGCAACACCTGTGCTGCCACTTGCTTGATTTGGTTTATAATTTGTGTTCTCTCCATCGTCCTATTAACCTTCTTCACTTTGCAAAAATACAACTTTTCTATAAATAATTGATGGTTTTAGTTAGAAAAATCTGATAACGAGGAAATGGAATGTTGATTCTGTCATTCGGGGTATATAAAGAGAAGAGCATCCCGCATAAACAGGACGCTCTTCCTTCATGTCAATGAAATACTGTCAAAGCAATGCGCCAATGCTCACGTTAGAGAGCCAGTCGTAGACATACGAGCAGATGCCGAAGAGGGCAACTCCTGCCGTGCAGATGGCAAGGGCAAACTTGGTGCTGTCGTCGCTAACAAACGTTGGCAGCGGATTCTCCGATTTCTTGATGTACATGGCTTTCACGATGAGCAGGTAGTAGTACAAGGACACCACCGTGTTGACCAAGGCGATGAATACTACCACGTAGGCGAAGATGCCCACGGGGTTGTCAATCGTGTGGCCATTGACGGCTGCCATGAACACGAAGAACTTGCTGAACATACCTGCAAACGGGGGAATGCCCGCCAACGAGAACAGCGCAATCGTCATGAGGAACGACAGTCGGGGGTTGGTCTGGTAGAACCCGTTGTATGCGTCCATGCCTGTTGCTCCGCCATTGTTTTGCTCCACCACGTTGATAACGGCGAAGACAGCAAGGTTGGCGGCAACATATACCAACGTGTAATACATCAATGCCGTGACACCCATGGCGGAGTTACCCACCACGGCGAGCATGATATATCCTGCCTGTGAGATGGAGCTGAATGCCATAAATCGCTTCAGTTCCTTCTGACGGATGGCAAAGAGGTTGGCAATGGTGATTGACAGGGCAATGACGATGAAAAGCAGATACTGCCAATAGGTCACCATCGGGGCGAACACCTTGATGAGGATGGCATACAGCGCGAAGGCGGCTGCGCCCTTGGAGATGACGCTCAAGTAACCCGTGACAGTCGTTGGTGCGCCTTCGTAGGTGTCAGCAGTCCAGAAGTGGAACGGCACGAGTGACAACTTGAAGCCCAATCCGCTGAATAGGAACACCAGTCCGGCGATGGTCAATGGTGTTGCTGTCAATGCTTGTGCCACGTCATTGAAGTAAAGTGTGCCCGTTGCACCATAGATGAAAGAGATGCCATAGAGCATCACGCCGCTGGAGAATGTGGCAGTGAGGATGTACTTGGCACCTGCTTCGGCGGAGATTTTCTTCCATTTGTCCAAGGCGACAAGGCAAGCCATCGGCACGGATGCCATCTCCAAGCCGAGGAAGAACATCAGGAAGTGTCCGCTCGACATCATCATGTACATTCCCAACAGGGTGGAGACGACGAGCATATAAAACTCTCCCTCGTAGCGGCGACTCACCTCGTGGTTTTGCAACCACGGCTGCGCCATGAGCAACACAACCAATGTTCCGCCCGTGAGGATGACTTTCATGGCTCCCACGGCGGGAGTGGTGAAGTACATCCCAGCAAAGGCGGTGGAGGCTTCTGTCATCAGGCAGGGAATCATCTGTAGACCTACCAGCACCAACGTCATCGTGCGTAAGATGCTATGACGCTTCTCACTCTTGCTCAATGCAAAGTCAGCAATGAACAGAATGATCAAGATGGCAACCAATGTTGCCTCTGGAATCATATTTAAAAATTGTCCGTAGTTCATATCTTTCTGATTTTACATGGTTGGAGTGATGACTTGGAGGATGGGCACCAACGCATTGTCAACGATGGGCTTGAAGAAGAATGGCGTAAGACCAAGACCTGCCACGCAGAAAATGAGGCAAGCCACGGCGATGCGCTCGTCCCAGGTGGCATCGGTGAGATGCTCATAGTGTGGGTCGGCGACCTTGCCCATTAGGATCTTGCCAGCCACACGGAGAATGTAGACCGCCGTGACGACAATCGACGTACATGCAATGATGGTACAAACGCGATGGAAAGTGTCGTTGTTCTCGAAAGAACCAACGAAGATGGTCATCTCTGCCGTGAAACCAGAGAAGCCTGGAAGACCGAGGTTGGCGAGACCTGCAATGAGATAGCCAACGGCAAGGAATGGCATAATCTTCATCAAACCACCAAGTTTACGCACGTCGCGGGTATGGGTACGCCCGTAAATCATACCGATAAGGGCAAAGAAGAGGGCGGTCATCAAACCGTGGGAAAGCATCTGGAGGATGGCTCCCGAACAGGCGTTCTGTGTCATCATCAACAAGGCGAACAGCACCAGGCCGCAGTGGGACACCGATGAGTAGGCGTTGATGTACTTCAGGTCGGTCTGCACACAGGCAGAGAGTGCGCCATACACCACGGAAATGGTGGTGAGGATGAGGAAGATCCAAGCCAACTCACGTGCTGCGTCGGGCAATAGATACATCGCCACGCGGAAACAGCCGTATCCTCCAAGCTTCATCAACACACCCGCATGGAGCATGGAAACTGCCGTTGGGGCGGATGCGTGACCGTCGGGAGACCATGTGTGGAATGGGAACATGGCACCAAGGACACCGAATCCGATGAAGATGAAGGGGAAGAACACCTTTTGGATGGCTACGGGGATGTTGTGCATTTCCGCAATGTCGATTACATTCATCGTCGATGCGCCAGAGAAGAAGTAGATGCCGAGGATGCCGATGATGAGGAGGGCAGAACCTCCCATGAGCATCAGCGTCAACTTCATGGCGGAATATTCCTTCGCACCGCTACCCCATACGCCGATGAGTAGGTACATCGGGATCAATGCCACCTCATAGAACATGAACATGGTGAACAGGTCGATGGAGATGAAGAAGCCAAACACACCCGTCGAAAGCAGCGTAAACCAAAGGAAATACTCCTTGGTGAGCGGCTTGAGCTGCCAGGAGGCAAACGTTCCCGTGAATACGATGATGCTCGAAAGGAGCAACATCACCACCGAGATGCCGTCAACGCCCACGGCATAACAGATGTTGAGGGGCTTGAACCAGTCAATGCTGTCGCGTAGCAACATCACGTCGGTGTTGCCTGCCGCACGTTGCTGCACGAAATAGACCGTCAGCCATATTGACAGGGCCAGCAAGCACGATGCGCCAGCCACCATCACGCCACGCACTTGATTGAGGTTTTTGGCAAGCCAAAGACCGAGCAGCATCAAAGCGGGGATGATTACGAATAATGTTAGTATATTCATTTTCGTTGTTTCGTTATTACGATATTTCGTTGTTACGATGTTACAAAGCAAGCAATATAAGCGTCAGGGCTACCGCGCCCGTGAGGAACCATACGACATATTGGCGTACATCGCCACTCTGCCAAGGACGGAGCGACTCGCCCGCCTCATTGGTACCCCAGGCAAGGAAGTTGAACGTGCCGTCGATGATGCGGCGGTCAAACCAGGCGATAGGCATCGATACGCAGCGGAAGATGACCTTGTGCGTCACGAATTGCCATATCTCGTCTTGGTAGAAACGCTTGTAAGCGGCTCGCCAGAGGTTGGGGAACTTCTTGTAGAGTGTATCGGCAATGGGTTGCTGCTCACCTTTATATATATAGGTGGCGAGGCAGATGCTCAAGATGGCGATAATGGTCGATGTCAACGCTATCTGCGTGTCGAAGTGGATGGTATAGTCTTGCCCATTGGCACTGACAAAGCTACCAAACGAACCACCCCAACCGAGGAATCCACCAAGTGTAGTGTACACACCAACGCCAACAGTGATGACCGAAAGAATAATCAGAGGAACGGTCATAGAGAGTGGTGCCTCATGAGGAGTATGGTGAGCATGAGCTTCTTTGTTCTCTGTTCCCCAGAAAATACCGAAATACAGACGGAACATATAGAAAGCGGTCATAGCAGCGATGCCTGTCATGATCCATCCTACGATGGGACTGTACTGGAAGCAGGCTGTGATGATTTCGTCCTTTGAGCTGAATCCAGAGAAGAATGGTATACCTGCGATTGCCAGACAGGAGATGAGGAAAGTGATATGTGTGATGGGCATATACTTGCGCAAACCTCCCATGAATGCCATTTCGTTGGAATGGACAGCATGAATGACGCATCCAGCGCAGAGGAACAGACAAGCCTTAAACATAGCGTGGGTGAACAGGTGGAACATACCCGCCATGTAACCCAATTGGGCATGGTTGTCAAATAATCCCTCATGACCAGGCAAGCAGACACCGAGAGCTACCATCATAAACGCAATCTGAGAAATGGTAGAGAATGCAAGCACACGCTTGATGTCGGTTTGTGCACATGCCACGGCGGCGGCATAGAAAGCGGTGAACACGCCTATCCATACGATGACCGACATGGCTTGAGGTGCATACTCAATCCACAGGGGGAACATACGTGCCACTTGGAACACACCAGCAACCACCATCGTGGCGGCATGGATCAATGCCGAGACAGGGGTAGGACCCTCCATGGCATCGGGGAGCCAGATGTGCAAGGGGAACATAGCACTCTTACCTGCGCCACCAATGAACATCAACACCAGTGCTGTGGGAAGGATGAACCCTGCTGCTGTCATGGCTTTCACGGCATCCACGGGAATAAATGGCGTGGTACCCGAACCCATTACGATGTCTCCCGCAAACGAGAAACTGAATGAGTTGGTGTAATAGCCAAATATCAAGATACCGATGAGGAAGAACATATCGGCAAAACGAGTCACGATAAATGCCTTCTTCGATGCGGCAACGGCGGCATGGAGGGGATAGTAGAAACCAATCAGCAAATATGAACTGACACCCACCAACTCCCAGAAGAGGTACATCTGGAAGATGTTGGTGGCAACCACCAATCCTAACATTGACATGCTGAAGAGCGAAAGGAATGCGTAGTAACGTTGGAAACCCTTCTCGCCGTGCATGTAACCAAAGGAGTAGATGTGTACCATGAGCGATACCGTCGATATGACGATGAGCATCACCACCGAGATAGGATCAAGCAAGATGCCCATGTCAAAATGAAGGTTGCCCAATGGTAGCCACGTGAAGTTGTATGGCACGATGGTCTGGTAGATGCCATCTGCCGTGCGTCCGTCGGTGAAGAAATATTGGAAAGCCGTCAGATAACTGATGATGGTCACCAGTCCCAACGAGCATGTGCCAATAAGTCCCGCCGTCTTATGCGACATCTTCATGCCCGCAAGTCCCAAGATAATGAACGTGAGCGCGGGGAGAAGAAGTATCAAAAATGAATATTCGTACATAATCCTTTGAATTTTTAATCTTTAATCATTAATCTTAAAGAATTACCATTTCATGTTTTCAATACTGTTCACCTGGTCACTCTTGAAGTTGCGGTAAACATTGATGATGATAGCGATAGCGACAGCACTCTCGGCGGCACTCACCCCAATGGAAAAGAGCGTCATAAACATGCCTTCGAGTTGCCCAGGGAAGAGGATGCGGTTGAATACGGCGAAGTTGATGTCAACGGCATTCAACACAAGTTCCACGGAGATAAGCATCGCAATCAGGTTGCGACGGGTCACGAAGCCGAAGAAGCCAATGAAAAACAACATGGCACTCAATGCGAAATAACACTCAACGGGTATCATTGCTTATCCTCCTTTCTTGCAATCATGATTCCACCGATAATACAGGCGAGCAGGAAGATGGAGATAAACTCAAAGGGGAGTACATACTGGTACTTGTCTGCGCCCACCATGGCTTGGCCAATTTTATCCATCGGAACTTCATTGTCAATAGACATCATGGCCATACGGTCGAATAGTTGGTTCTTAAAAAATACAATCATGATAGTGCCAAAGCCTATCAACGCTGCCAATGCGCCCGTGAGGACACGGCTGCCTTTGATATGCTCTTGCAATCCTTGTAACGTGCGCTTGGAAACCAGTTGGATGGCGAAGATATACATCATCGTGATACCTCCAGCATAGATGCTGATTTGTGCCGCACCAAGGAATGTGTAGTCAAGCAGGAAGTAGATTCCCGCCACGCCGAAGAGAACAAAGAGCAGGAACGTAGCAGCTCGCATGATACTCTTGGTCGTTACGCATAGGATGGCCGAGCCGATAATGAGGATGGCCAGGATGCAAAACATTACTAAATTTGCCATATTCCTTACTTTGTTTTGGTGTTAAACTTTCCGATAGTCAATGGTGCGCCGCCGTCGATGAGAGAAGGTAGCGAACCACCGTCGTAGACTTCTTTGTCAAGATGCAAGACCAATGCGTCGCGGTCGAAGGTGGCGTTCTCGAAGTCGTTGGTGAACTCGATGGCATCGAAGTTGCAAGCATTGGTGCAGAGTTGGCAAAACATGCAGTCGCCCAAGTCGTACCGATAGTCAATGAGATGGCGTTTCTTCTTGCCCGTCTCTGGGTCTTCGCGCATCTCCGACGTAATCTTGATGGTGCCATTGGGACAAGCCTTCTCGCACAGGGTGCAAGCGGTACATTTGTAGCTGCCGTCCTCGTTGCGCTTGAACACCAAGCGTCCGCGATGACGTTTTGCCACATGCAGCGTCGTCTTGCGGTTCTCGGGATATTGCTCCGTTGACTTGGGGGAGAAGTATTCCTTGAGTGTTACCTTCAATCCCGTAGCCAATGTCTTTATGCCATCCGCAAGCTCGCCGAAATATGAATTATTCTGTTCCATTTTTTATTCTAGTATTTCTAGTTATTCTAGATTTTCTAGTTTCTCTAACACATTATTTAATATAAATGCCCAAGGCTACCACCACGGTCATCAAGATGAGGTTGATGAGCGATAATGGCATCAGGTATTTCCACTCGAGCTTCAAGATTTGGTCGATACGCAGACGGGGATATGTCCACTTAATCCACATCAACAACCAAACAACAGCAAATGCCTTGCCCAAGAACCAGACGATACCGGGGATGTAGTTCATCACGTTGTCGAATGCCTCAATGCCAATGTTCAATGGTGCCCAACCTCCGAGGAATACGGTGGTGGCGATACCAGAGATGATGAAGAGGTTGAGGAATTCTGCCAAATAGAAGAAACCGAATCCCATGCCAGAGTATTCCGTGTGATGGCCAGCCGTCAATTCGCTTTCTGCTTCAGCCATGTCGAATGGTCCGCGGTTGGCTTCGGCATTGCCTGCAATAAGGAACACGATGAAAGCAATGATGGCGGGGATATGGCCTTTCACGATGAGCCAGTTCCATGGTCCCGTTTGGTAATCGACGATGGTACTCACTTGCATCGAGCCAATCATAATGACTGCCGTGATGAGGCAGAGGCAGAGCGACATCTCGTATGAAATCATCTGCACGGCGGCACGCATGGCGGAGACCACCGAATACTTGTTGTTGCTACTCCAACCAGCGAGGAATACGCCTAACACACCAATCGACGAGATGGCAGTGATGAGGAATACGCCAACGTTGAAGTCGAGTACATTTGCCCCTTTGTTCCATGGGAGAAACGAGAATGTACCTATCGAACCGATGATGACGAGGAATGGAGCCAGCGCGTAAAGGAACTTGTCAGCCTTGTCAACGAAGAAAATCTCCTTGATGAGCATCTTCAACACGTCGGCAAACACTTGGAAGATTCCCCAAGGACCAACGCGCATCGGGCCAAGGCGACACTGGAAATAGGCGCAGACCTTACGCTCCATGAATATCAGCGCAATAGCAAGGAGGGCGTATGCTGTCAGAATGATGAGGCCCACCAGGATGCACTCAATAAGGATTGCCCAGAAGTCACCGAGACCAAGTGTGTTTCGGAGAAGTCCGTCAAACCATTGCGTTACTATTGAAAAATCAAACATGTCTATTTGTGATTTTGAGGTTTTTCCTTATGCCTATCTGTCAATATCGGGAATCACGATGTCAATGGCGGCACCCGTGGTGACGAGGTCGGCAATCTTCTGTCCACGCAGCATTGGGTCGAGGGCACCGACGAGGCTCAAGCCCATCGGGCGCATCTTCATGCGGTACGGACTCTTGTCGCCTTTCGAATCGAGATAGACGCCAAACTCACCAGCTGCTCCCTCCACAGAGAAGTACCACTGTCCCTCGGGAACCTTGATGATGGGTTTCTGCTTGACATAGAAGTCTCCTTCGGGAATGTTGTCAATGAGTTGTTCGATGATGTTGAGACTTTGGTACAACTCCTTGATGTGGACGAGATAGCGTCCCATGGAGTCGCAACTATCCAGGGTAACTTGCTCCCATTCCACTTGGTCGTACATGTCGTATGGATGGTTCTTGCGAACATCATTCTTCCACCCCGATGCACGTCCGGCAGGACCAGTCACACCATAGTTGATACAGTCTTCAAGTGACATCGGTCCCACTTGCTCCATACGGTTGTGGGTGATGATATTGTCGCCAAACACATCCATATACTCCTGGATCATCGGGCGCAGGTATTTCACCAAGTCTTTCGTGTTTTTCACGAAGTAGGGATCGATATCGTCTTGTAGTCCGCCAATCCTGTAATAGTTCTGGATCAGACGACCGCCTGTGGTTTCCTCCATCACGTTTAACACATGCTCGCGGTCACGCATTCCATAGAGGAAAGCGGTCAATGCGCCCAAGTCCTGTGCGCAGCACGAGGTGAACAATAGGTGCGAATCAATACGCTGCAACTCATCCATGATGGTGCGGATGTACTTGATGCGGTCGGTGAGTTCCACGCCCATCGCCTCCTCGATGACTCCCACTAACGCATGGCGTTGTTGCATGGCGCAGAGATAATTCAGTCGGTCGGTTAGAGCTAAGGTCTGTGGATAGGTCATCGACTCCCACATCTTCTCGATACCACGGTGTATATAACCTAAATGCGGATAGATACGTTTCACGGTCTCGCCGTTGAGTACCGTCTGCAAACGTAGTACTCCATGTGTACTTGGGTGCTGCGGGCCGATGTTCACTACATAATCATCATCAGTGAAGAGGCGGTTCTGTTTAGATTGCAGATAGCCGTTCTTGTCAATGAAGTATTCCAAACCGTAGTCGGGTTCCTCATCGTCTTCCAACGAATAGGCATCGGTTGCCTTGAAGTCCTTGCGTAGGGGATAGCCTTGGAAATCATTACGTAGGAACAAGCGGCGCATGTCAGGATGTCCCAAAAATACAATACCAAAGAAATCATACACCTCGCGTTCCAACAGGTTGGCACCTTTCCACAAGTGCGATACCGTGGGAATATAGGCTATCGTCTGCCCATCAGTGTCACCGCTACCATTGGAAGCCATGCAGTCGCCACACGTTTGTGTACGTGCCAGCATCTTCACGCTGACGCGCTTATGGCTTTCGGTATTCTCAAGGATATAGATACATCCCAAGCCTTCTTCTCCGAAGTCCTCACCGACGATGGTGATGAGATAGTCGAAATGCTGCTTGTCTTTTAGGTCTGCCATCTTGGAGGCAAACACATCGAAATCGAATATCAAGTTCTCTAATTTCATTTCGTTGCCTCCTCTTTCTTTGGTTCTTCCATCTTTGCTTTCATTTCTTTCTCAAACTCCTCGGGAACGTCTGTCACCACGATGGGCTTGCCTTTCTTGCCATAGATTAGTTCCTCGTTGGAGATGCCCAGCTCGCGCTCCTCCTTCGTTTGCTTGTGGTTGATGCCACCAAAGAACTTCTCGATTTTCACCTTGCGCTGCAATTGCATCATGCCATAAAGGATGGCTTCGGGACGTGGAGGACAACCAGGGATAAATACATCCACGGGTACAATCTCCTCGATGCCTTTCACCACATGATAACTCGACTTGAACGGACCGCCACTAATGGCGCATCCGCCCACGGCTATCACATACTTCGGCTCTGCCATCTCGTCGTAGAGACGTTTCAAGGCGGGAGCCATCTTGTGCGTGATGGTGCCAGCACACATAATCAAGTCTGCCTGACGAGGGGAGTTGCGCGTCACCTCAAACCCGAAACGGGCGAAGTCATAACGAGCACAACCCACAGCCATGAACTCAATACCACAGCAACTCGTGGCAAAGGTGAGCGACCACAATGAGTTCGAGCGACCCCAGTTGATGGCTTGGTCAAGCGAACCCACTACAATGTTCACGCCGCCCTCATGAAGTTCGTCCACGATCTTCTCCAATGTGGCGTTGTCCTTAAACTCGTCATAAGGAATACTCTTGATGTGCGGTTTCCTCACTTCCATTCTAATGCTCCTTTCCGCCAAGCGTAAGCCAAGCCAAAGATGAGTACCAATAGGAAGAAACCGATGCTGACGAGTGCCATCGGACCAAACTGCTTCACAACGACTGCCCAAGGATAGAGGAACACGGTCTCAATGTCGAACATCAGGAAAAGGATGGCGAAGAGGTAGTAGCCTATCGATACGGGCAGCCATGACGAGCCACGCGTGGGGATACCACACTCAAACGGTTCACCTTTTACCTGGTTGTACGAGCGGGGACCGATGAGCTTGGCGATGACATATGCGCCCACTACCAAGACCACAGCCGTTAATACAACGGTAATCAGTAAATAAGAAAACATAAAAAATATAACGTTATAAATTGTTTTGTTATTTCGTATGCAAAATTAACAATTTTTTTTTAATAACGGATGATTATCATAAAAAAATACACATATAAAAAAGACGGCAAAGAGTGATATGTCAAGAAAAAGTCACGAAACCAGCCCCCGACATTCCATTATTTTCAACCAAACAGGAAATGAGTGGGAAAAAAGGCTATATTTTTGCCTTTTGTAAGTGCTTGATTATCAATTGGTTATTTTTATTGCATCATTTAAACACTTTTTCTGATACCATAATCCAAGATAAAGGCATACATTATCGAGGACAAAGGCATACATTATCATTGGCAAAGGATAGGTTTGTGAATCCGAAAAGTGCATTCCACATGCTTGGTTTTGCATAAAATCATCATTTTTATACGCTATTGTGCATGATTTTTGCATAAATATAAAAAGAGACTTGACACGCTGTGGCTTTTGGAGGGCTGGTTTACTCTATTTCACCAATAAATCCGATAGTGGTTTTGTCAAGATATTTCATCGCTTTTTATCTTGCGTTTCTTGTCTTTTCGAGCCGTTCAGAGTCGAACATTCTATTCATGATTCGTCCATTTTTTATTATCCATAGTATGCCATTTCACATTTTTTTCCTATTTTTGCAATGTGAATGATAACCAATGTCGAACCCTTTAAACATATCATCAAGAAACGGACAGTAAAACCATGTAGCGAAACGCTTTCGGGGATATAAGCCTAGAATAGCCTACGCACCCCATAGAGACAATAAAAAACAATTATTCACTTGGCGTTTCTGCTCAAACACTTATTGAAATAATTTGGACTTCATGTCCTTGTTCTTGTTCTGCGAAATCCGCCAAGATTTCATAGTGAAAACAAGCGATGGTAAGTTTGCGTCGTAAGGCGTGAATTGTTTCGCTTTTCTACTATAAGGCTACTTGGCGGTGTCTAGCGAACGGAAAAGCTGAAGAGCAGTTCCGCCTTTTTTTATTTAATAAAAACATGAAACAAATTTATCTAAAATCACTCCTCCTCTGCTTATTCGCATGGGTAGCTACAAGGGTTGTTGCGTATGATTGCGAGGTGAATGGCATCTATTACGACTTATATGGAGATAATGCGACTGTAACATACTTTCGTTATTCATTTCCCGATTATATAAGTAACTATAAAGGAAACATCACTATTCCTTCCAGAATTACTTACAATGGAAAGTCATACAGCGTGACGAGCATCGAGGAAGGAGCGTTCTGGTATTGTACTGGTCTAACCTCCATCACCATTCCCAATAGTGTGACGTACATGGATAATGCGTTCTACAACTGTTCGGGTTTAATCTCTATGCGAGTAGAGCAAGGAAATCCCGTTTATGACTCTCGTGGTAATTGTAATGCTATTATTAAGACGAAGGATAATGAGCTTATTGCTGGATGCAAAAAAACTGTTATCCCCAATAGTGTGATGAGCATCGGGGGAGCCGCGTTCGCGGGATGTTCAGGTCTGACCTCCATTACCATCCCTCCCTGCGTGACGAGTATCGGGTATGGCGCGTTTGAGGGATGTTCAGGTCTGATCTCCATCTCCATCCCTAACAGCGTGATGAGTATCGGGAGTGGAGCGTTCTCGGGCTGTATTTAGAGACCTCTAAACAACTATAAACAATGAAAAATACATAGAGATAAATCTCTGTATATCAACCACTTTTAGATTTTAACACTTCGGACTTGCTATTTGGTGGTTCTCAAAAATCCGCTTACCTTTGCAACGCATTTCTACCGCGGAGAATTTTGAGGGCTTTTATTTTGCCATCTCGTGGACATGGTTGACAATGGTTAACAAG